>DASWPO010000165.1:0-16087 GCA_036404015.1 Bordetella sp.
CGCTGGCCGCGCTCCTGGTCCTGGGCGGCTGCGGCCTGCCCATTGCCCGGACCGGCGCCGGCCTGGACTTGCCCGCCGCCTGGCAAGCGCCGGCGGCGCCGGGCGCGGCCATCGATGCCGACTGGTGGCGGGGGTTCGGCAGCGCCGAGCTGTCCGGCCTGGTCGAGACGGCGGGCGCCGGCAGTTTCGACGTGGCGGCCGCGGCCGCGCGCGTGCGCCAGGCCGATGCGCTGGCGCGCGTCGCGGGCGCCGCCCTGTTGCCCGAGGTCGACGGCGGGGCCTCGGCCGAACGCAGCAAGGGGGTCGGCTATCCGGGGCTGACGTCCTACACCGTCGGCCTGTCGGCCAGCTACGAGCTGGACATCTGGGGCGCCAACCGCGCCGCCCGCCAGGCGGCGGTCGATACCCTGGCCGCCACGGCCTATGCCCGCGATGCCGTGGCGCTGACGCTCACGGCGGGCGTGGCCGACACCTACCTGCAAACGCTGGCGCTGCGCGAGCGCGCCGCCATCGCGCGGCAGAACCTGGCGGCAGGCGAACGCATCCTGGCCTTCGTCGCATCGCAATACCGGGCCGGCGCGACCACGGCGCTGGACCTGGCCCAGCAGCGCACGCTGGCGGCCCAGCTGCGGCAGGCCGTGGCGCAGCGCGACCAGCAGGCGCGCGACAGCCTCACCGCCCTGGCGACCCTCATCGGCCGCCCGCCCCAGGGATTCGCGATCGACGCGGCCGCCTTGGGCGCCCTGGCGGCCCCGGCCATGGATGCGGGCGTGCCGTCGGACCTGCTGGCCCGCCGCCCCGACGTGGCCCTGGCCGAACGGCAGCTCGCCGCTGCGGATGCCGACGTGACCGTGGCGCGCGCGGCCATGCTGCCCGCGATCACGCTCACCGCCTCGGCCGGCGTGGGCAGCGACCGGCTGAGCGGCCTGTTCGACCATCCCATCCACGACCTGGCCGCCGGCCTGGCCGCGCCGATCTTCAACGCCGGGCGGCTGGCCGCCGGGCGCGACCTGGCCCTGGCCCAGCGGGAAGAACTGCTGGCCGATTACCGCAAGGCCATCGTCAATGCCCTGGGCGACGTGGAAACGGCGCTCAACGCCATCGACGGCGTCGCCCGCCAGCAGCAAGCCCAGGACGAGGCGCTGGCCCAGGCCCGCGAGGCGGTGCGGCTGGCCGAGTCCCGCTACCGGGCGGGGGCCGAGACACTGCTGACGCTGCTCGATGCCCAGCGCACCCTCTACGACGCCCAGGACCAGGCCGCGCAGCTCAGGCTCGCCCGCCTGCAGGCGTCGGTGGCGCTCTACAAGGCGCTGGGCGGCGGCTGGCAAATACAACACGCCCACATCGTGGAAGGAGACAAGCCATGAACGTGATCGAAGCATTCCCTATCGCGCCGGTGCTCGACAGGCTGCGCGCCGCGCAGCTGCGCACGACGGCGCCGCGCATTGCCGTCCTGCAAGCCCTGCTAAGCCGGCCGGAAGACTGGTTTTGCGCGGAGACCCTGTACCGCGCGCTGATCAAGCGCGGCGTGGAAACCAGCCTGGGCACGGTCTACCGCGTCATGAACGAGATGGCGCCGCTGGGCCTGCTGCTGCGCCGGGTGGACGGCAACGGCAAGCGGTTCTTCCGGCTGCGGCCCGACGACCACGTGCTGCATCGCATCGTCTGCCGCGACACCGGCCGCCTGCTCGCCATGACCGACGACACCTCCCAGGGCCACCTGGCCAGCGTGCTGCGCAGCCAGGGCCTGATGCTGGCCGACGCCCCGATGACCGTGCAGGTCCGGTGCGTCGAGAAGACGGACCAGGCCATGTAATACGCGACTTGGCCGGATGACGGGCGCTATAAACTGGCAACCCATGAACATCCGCCAATTGGTTTCCTTCGTCCGCGTGGCCGAGCTGGGCAGCTTCGCCGCCGCGGCCAAGGCGCTCAATACCACGCAATCGACCATCTCGGCCCGCATCCGCGAGCTGGAAACGGCCTGGGGCGTGGCGCTGTTCGACCGCAGCCATCACCGTACCCAGCTCAGTCCCAAGGGCCAGGAAATCCTGCCCTGGGCGCGGCAGATCATCCGGCTGTCCGACCGCATCGGCTACCAGTTGGGCGAACCCGAGGCCTTCACCGGGCTGCTGCGCATCGGCGTGGCCGGGCGCATCGCCCATACCTGGCTGCCCAGGCTGGTCGGCGCCATCCGCGCCCGGCACCCGCGGGTGCGCTTCGACATCCGGCTCGGGCTGACCGCGCCGCTGCTGCAGCAATTGAAAGCCGGCGAGCTGGACCTGGCCTTTGCCGGCGGGCCGATCACCGACCCGGCGCTGGACTTCCGTTCGCTGGGCTACGACGAATTCGTCTGGATGGCCTCGCCGCTGCTCGAGCTGCCGGAAACGACGCTGGCGCCGCAAGACCTGGCCCGCTGGCCGATGGTCGGCCTGTCGCAGGATTCGCCGCACTACCCGGCCATCGCGCAGTGGTTCCAGGCGAGCCAGATCGAGTACCAGCCCGCCATCTCGTGCAATGACATGGCCACGGCCGCCAAGCTGATCGGCGCCGGGCTGGGGGTGGGCCTGCTGCACCGCGCGTCGCACCGGGCCGAGGTGCTCGCCGGCCTGCTGGCCGTGCTCGACACCGCGCCGCCCTTCCCTCGCCTGGAGTTCGTGGCCGTGTATCCGCGCAGCGGCGCCAGCCCGCTTGCCCTGGCCGTGGCGGAACTGGCGATGGAAATCAGCGAATTCCCGCGCAAGACCTGACGCCGCGCGGGCAGTCCATCGCCGTCAGTTCATCACTTTGATGTCGGCCTTCTTGATGACATCGGCCCACTTGGCCCGCTCGGACGCAATCAGCGCCTTGAATTCGGCGGGCGTCGAGCTTGCCGGCTCGGTGCCGATCTCGATGAGCTTGGCCTTGATCTCGGGCCTGGCCAGGATCTTCGCCACTTCGCCGCTCAATAGCGCGATGATCGCCGGCGGCGTGCCGGCCGGCGCCACCAGGCCGTACCAGACGGTCACGTTATAGCCCGGCAGCCCCTGCGAATCGATGGTCGGCAAGTCCGGCACCATGGGCGAGCGGTTCAGGCCCGTCACGGCCACGCCGCGCAACTGGCCCGACTTGACCATGACGGCGGCCGTGGGCATGTTGTCGAACACCAGGTTGACGCGCCCGGAGATCACTTCGGACAAGGACTCGGGGCCGCCCTTGAAGGGCACGTGCGTCATTTTCAGGCCGCTCATGGCCTCGAACACCTCGGCCGACATATGCGGCGACGAACCGATGCCCGCGCTGGCGAAGAACAGCGGATGCTGCTTGCCATAGGCAATCAGGTCCGGCACGGTCTTGATCGGCAGCGACGGGTTGACCAGCAGGATGTTCTGGATGCCGGCCACCATCGAGATGGGCGTGAAGCTTTTCTCGGGGTCGTAAGGCAGGTTGGAGAACAGGCCGGGGTTCACCGCCAACCCGGAGCTGGAGCCCATCAGCAAGGTATAGCCGTCGGGCTCGGCGCGGGCCACGAAGCCGGCGCCGAGCGCGCCGCCCGCGCCCGCGCGGTTCTCGACCACCACGGACTGGCCCAGGTCCTTGCCCAGTTGTTCGCCGACCGTGCGCGTCAGCACGTCGGAGGTGCCGCCCGGCGTGAACGGCACGATGATCTTGATGGGTTTGTCCGGATAGGCCGCCTGGGCCTGGCCCGACGGGGCGAGCAATACGGCACAGAAGGCCGGCGCAAGCAGCGCCGCCGAGCGGATGAAACGCATGAGTATTCCCTTAGTCGCGTTATTTGGAAGGATGGACGCATCGGTCTCTCTCCAGCCCCCCTTCCCCACCATGACGGTGGCGGCCGGCATTCTATGTGCCAGCCAAAATACTCGCACCCATATGCTTATGCTTTTTAGCCCAGGTAAGAGCGCCGGCCCTCGTCGCGCAGCCAGATGCGCAGCAGGTGGCGCTTGCGTTCGGGCTCCTCGAAATCCTCGAAGGCCGTGCGCCGATGGCCGCAGCGGCGGTTGTCGACGATCTGGATCTGCCCGCGCTCGAAGAAGAAGTCGCGGTTGAAGCGGTCTTCCATCATGATGGCCTCCAGCGCCTCGATGGCCTCCATGCCCAGGGGGTCGATCTCCTGGCCGGCGACCTGGTAGCCGCTCAGCGTCTGGTGCTTGGACAGCTTGCAGTTCATCCACGCGCCATCGTAGGTGAAGAGCGGGCGGCGCAGCACCATGGGATCGCCCGGCGCGTGCTCGCGCTGGCGGTTGGCCAGGTAGGGATGGTAGAGGCGCTCGACCAGCCTCATGGGATAGCGCTTGAGCATCTCGTTGTAGGCCGCGTAGAAGCTCACGATGCTGTTGATCCCGCCGCTCTTGGCCGGATGCAGGCAGAACAGCGCCACGAAATGCGGCGGGCAGAGGTTGTAGTTATTGTCGGTGTGGAAATTCTGCCCGCGGTTGGTGGTGTCGCCCCGTACCGAGGTGCTGTAGGGCCGCTCGATATTCTTGACGTCGTAGATCATCTTGCCGTCGAAGCTTTGCGCGACCGGCCGGCCGGACATCTGGCACAGCATCCAGTACACCGCCCGGCTCTCCTCCAGCGAATACGACGCCACCGGCAGCTTGTCGAGAATGACGAAGCCCACGCCGTTGTGCAGGATGTCGCGCGCCTTGGCCATCATGGCCTTGCAGTGCGGCATGTCGTAGTCGGCCGCGTCGAGCAGCAGGGTCGGCAGCGGGTTGCGGCGCAGGTCGTCCAGGAAGGCCTCGATCTCGGCCAGGCAGGCCGGGCCGATGGGGATGATGCCGTCGTCGGGCCCGAGCGTGGTGCGGTCCCACACGATGGGCCCCGCCAGCGGCGTATCGCGAACCTTGGGGTTGGCGCTGACCGTGCGGTCTTCCATGATGGCGACGACTTCGTCGGCGTCGAGATCGATCTGGCGGTGCAATTCCATGATGCGGCGCAGCTTCCTTGTTGCAGTCTTGTGACCCTCTGGGGGGAATCGATCAAGTATAGGAATGCGCCCCACCCGGCCAAAATGAATAATTTTGGTGTTCCACCAACGAAAAAAACGATGCTGCCGGGCCGGCCCGCCGGGTTGGGTCTGCCTGAAAAGCGGGCCGGCCCGCCGCCGTCACCCCAGCCTGTCCAGCGCCGCCCGGATGTCCCGGATTTCGTAGATCGGTTTTCCCGCCGGCGCGCGCGCCAGGCTCAGCATGACTTTGCCGATTTCCCGCGTGCTGACGACCTGGTTCGGAAAGGCCCGGTGCAGCAGGGGTATGAGCCAGGCGAGCAAGCCGTAGAGGAATCGGTACGCCGGCGTCTTGGAGACGGAGCCGTCGGTCGCCCGGATCAGCCCCGGCCGGAACATATAGGCGGCCTTGAACGGCAATTTCAGGAGCGCGTTCTCGGTGCGCCCCTTGACGCGCGCCCACATGGCCCTGCCCTGTTCGCTGCTGTCGGTGCTGGCCCCGCTGACGTAGGTGAACACCATGTCCGGGTTCAGGCGCGCCAGCAGGCTGGCCGCCGCCATCGTCAGGTCGTAGGTAATGCGGGTGTAGACGGCCTCGCTCTTGCCGGCCGAGCTGGTGCCCAGGCAGAAGAAGCAGGCGTCGAACCCGCTCAGTTGCGTTTCCAGGCCGTCGTAGCGGTACAGGTCGGGGCGCACGATCTCCTGCAGCTTCGGATGCCGCATGCCCAGCGGCGTGCGTCCGATGGCGACGACGGACGCCACATCCGGCGCATCCAGGCATTCCCGCAGGACGCCCTGCCCGACCATGCCGGTGGCGCCGTAGATCAGTATTTTCATGGTGGCTGCCGCCTGTCCGGATAAAAATTCCGGATAAAAATGAGTGAGTGATTAATCAATTATAAGGGGCTTCAACGCGCCGGCAAAGCGCGCTCCCCCGGAACGCGTCGCTTCCAGCCTAGGCCGAGGGCGCCGCCCCGTCGCCCGGCATGGCGTGCCGGACCGCTTCCAGCCAGGCCTGCAGCAGCCGGTCGTCGGCATCGCTGGCGCGCATGACGACGCACAGTTCGAACACGGGCCCGTTCCTGGGCAACTGGAAGACCTCCAGCGGATACTGCCGCACCAGGCCCGCGTCGATGAGCTGCAGCACGGAAAAGCCCAGCCCGGCATTGACCATGGCCGCGATGGCGGCGGCGCTGCCCAGCTCCATCAGGCTGCGCTTGCCGGGCACCAGCTTGTGCACGAAGCGCGTAGCCAGGCTGCCGGTGGTGGTGGCCCGGTCGTAGCGTATCCAGTCGGTCGTCCGGATGCGGCGCTTGAGTTCGGCCTCGCCCAATCGGCGCGGCGCGTGCGGCGCCGCGCCGCTGCCTGCCGGCGGCAAGATGAAGACCAGCCCCTGCTGCGCCAGCGGGATCCAGCGCAGGCCGGCCTGCGTGCCGCGGGGCGGCTTGGCCGCGATGGCCGCGTCGAGCCGGCCGGCCTTGACCTCCTCGGTCAACGCCAGGCTGGTGCCGCGCTGGGGCGACACCTCCAGCCGCGGATAGTGGTCGCGCAGGTAGCGGATGGCCGGCGGCAGCAGCAAGGGCTGCAAGCCCTCGATGACGCCGACCTGCAAATGCCCTTCGATCTCGGTGGCCGTGCGCCGGCGCATGGCCGACAGGGCATTCAAGGCCGGGGCCATGGTCTCGACCAGCGCCAGCGCGGCGGGACGCATGCGCACCTGCTGGCCGGAACGGTCGAACAAGGGCTTGCCCAGGTATTGCTCGAGCTGCTTCATCTGCATGCTCACCGCGCTGGGCGTCATATGCATGGCCTGGGCCGCCGCGGCAAAGCTGCCCTTGCCGACGACCGCAGCCAAGGTCTGGAAGGCTTCGAGTTTCATCAAATTTTTTGATCTTGAAAAACAAATTAAGTCACTTTTTCTGCTGACTGGCAAGACGTAGACTGCGAAACATGCACGGTAAGTACCGCTACCGTGGCGGCAAACAAAATAAGCAGACAACGGAGAGACAGACCATCATGACCGACCTAGCCTCGGGCTGGACCAGCCAGCAAGCCACCGAAGACGCGTCCTGGACCCAGCGGCTGAGCCCCGCAGCCGTGCAGGGATTCGATGTCGCGCTGCGGCATGCCAAGGCAACGGGCAAGGCGCTGCTCGACATGGAACAGGCCGACTTTCCCCTGCCCGCCGTATCGCGCCAGGCGCTCGACCTGGCCCTGCAGGCCACGCAAGGGCCCTGGAGCATGTGCCTGCTCAAGGGCTTTCCGGTGGATCGCTGGAGCGAGGCCGACGTCCGCCTGGCCTATTGGGGCATGGGCCTGTACCTGGGCGTGGCGCGCACGCAAAACCGGGCCAGCGACATTCTCAACGACGTGCGCGATGCCGGCGGCAGCTACAAGACCACGAACGGCCGCGGCTACAACACCAATGCCGAGCTCGACTTCCACTGCGACTCGTGCGACGTGGTGGCGCTGCTCTGCCGGCGCACCGCGAAAGAAGGCGGCGCGAGCAAGGTCGTCAATTCGCGCGCCCTGGTGGCCGAGTTCGGCCGCCGCCGCCCGGACCTGCCGGCCGTGCTGCGCCAGCCCTTCTACTACAGCTACCAAGGCGCCCAGGATCCGGTCCAGCCGCCCTACTACAGCATCCCCCTGCTGGGCGCCGAAAGCGCGCCTTTCGCCTTTCGCATCAACCGCAAGAACGTCGCCGCCGCGCAGCGCGACTTCGACACGGTGCCGCGCCTGAGCCTGGCGCAGACCGAGGCCCTGGACCTGATCGACACCCTGCTCGAGGACCCGTCGCTGTGCTATTCGATGTGGCTGGAAAAGGGCGATCTGCAACTGCTCAACAACTACAACGTGGTGCACTCCCGCACCCGCTTCGTCGACTTCGAGGACCCCGACCAGAAGCGCCACCTGCTGCGCCTGTGGCTGGCGGTGCCGATTTCCCAGCGGCTGCCCGATGACTGGGCGCCGTACTACGGCGACAATCGCGCCGGCGCGGTGCGCGGCGGCCTGCGCGGCAGCAACCGCACCCCGGCCTTCGAAGCCTTCGAGCGCCGGCAGGCGGCCCGCATGAGCATGCCGTTCACCCCTTTCGTGGCGCCCGTGGCGCCGGCCATGGCCTAGACGATTGGCCGCCCTTCATCCCCTATTACCAGGCCGCCTCGAACGAGGCGGCCTTTATGCCATGTACTGACGCAACACAAGCTTCGCATAGCGGGGCTACCCCTATATAAACAAGGAGACAAACCATGAACCGCCGTCATTTTCTAGCCGCCACGCTGCCCGCCGCCCTGGCGTTGCGCGCCCTGCCCGCCCGGGCCCAGACCGGACTGGATGGCCATGGCGCCATCCGCCTGGAGGTCGGCGCGCCGCCGGGAGGCGGCACCGACACCGTGGCCCGCGCCATGGCCATGGGCATGGCGCCGGCGATCAAGCGCAACATCGTGGTCGAGAACCGTCCCGGCGCCGGCGGCAATATCGCCGCCAGCACGGTGGCCCAGGCGGCGGGCGACGCCAGCATCCTGCTGCTGGCCTATACCAGCCACTCGATCAACGCGAGCATCCAGGACAACCTGCCTTTCGATCCGCTCAAGAGCTTCACGCCGGTGAGCCTGGTCGCGACCTGCCCGCTGATCCTGGTGTGCAATCCTGCCCTGCCCGTCTCCAACACCGCCGAGCTGATCGATTACGCGCGCCGCAACCCCGGCAAGCTCAGCATGGCCGGCGCCGGGCTGGGCAGCGCCAGCCAGATGTCCGGCGAAATGCTCAAGGCCCAGGCCAAGCTCGACATCATCAGCGTGCCCTACAAGGGCGCCGCGCCCGCCATCCAGGACATCCTGGGCGGCCAGGTGCAGATGATGCTGTCCGATGTGGCCGCCGTGCGGCCTTTCATCCAGAGCGGCAAGCTCAAGGCCCTGGGCGTGAGCGTGCCCGAGCCGATTGCCGCCTTTCCCCAGTTGGCGCCGATCGACAAGGTGCTGCCCGGCTTCGACTATCGCATCTGGTATGGCCTGCTCGGCCCCGCCGGGCTGGACCCGGCCCAGGCGGCCACCCTGGAGCAGGCCGCCCAGGCCGCGGTCAAGACCGATGCCGTGTCCAAGCACCTGGTCATGGAAGGGCTCGACCCGGTCGGCAGCACGAGCGTGGCGTTCACCGATTTCATCCGGAAAGAACTCGCGCGCTGGAAGACGGTCGCCCAGGTGACCGGCGTGCACCTGAGCTGAAATCGGCCGGCGAACTGGCGCGGCCGGGCTTTCGGATCGTGATCTTCCCCGGCGGCGCTACGAGCAAGGCCAGCCGCCGGATCCGGCGCGCATGCTCAGGCCCGCGGCGCGCGCAAGTGCAGCCGCAGCACCAGGGCCGTGATCACCGGCGGCAGCAAGAAGACCGGCATGCCGAGGTTGGCATAGACCACCGCGGCAATGCCGCAACCCACGGCAAAGATGACCACGCTGTAGAGCATCGAAAGACTGCGGGCGCGTGTAGCCGACCGGGTCTCGGCCGGATCGCCGCCGCGCAGCAGGTCGGCCGCGTCGAGCATGATCTGCGTCGTGCTGCCCGTCATCAAGGTCGAGGGCGGCGCCTTGGGAAAATAGATGCGGTGCACGGCGTTCTGGATGGCCATCGCGGCCACCAGCGTCAGGCCGGTCGCCAGGGCCGGCGCGCTGTCGCCGTCGGGGAAAGGCCCGAACTTGATCGCCATCACGGCGCCGGCCACGAAGAGCAGCAGCTTCACGACCAGTAAAACCCGCAGCGCGCCTTCCTCGACCGGCTTGCTCAAGAAGCGCACCACCAGCACCATGATGCAGAACACCGGCAGGGCCAGCAGCTTGGCCGCGATGCCCGAAGTGCCTTGCACCAGGGCCGCGCCGAGCGTCACGAAGTTGCCCGTGACGTGGGCCGTGAACAGTCCCTGCAGCGCCAGGAAGCCGGCGGTATCGACATAGCCGCCATTGAAAGCCAACAACCTCGGGATCGAAATTTTCATATTCTCGCCTTGACCTCGGTCGGATCGCTTGCGGCCCCATGGCCGCCAGGCAAGTGTACTGTCGCCGGCCCGGCCGATTTGGTACATGCGTACCCCGGGATTGGGACATGCGTGCCCGGCCCCCCATCGCGCCGACCCGCGATGTAGCATAGGCCCGCATCCAATCATCCGCTTGTTGCCTTCGTTGCCTTCGTTGCTTTCGCCGCCTGCGCCCATGCACAACGTTGAATTCTTCCACTACCTGCTTTTCCTGATCTGCGGCGCGGGATTGCTGACCTGGCTGGCCGAACGCATCGCCATCGCGCCGGCGGTGGTGCTGTTCGCCGGCGGCTCGGCCGTCGCCCTGTTCGGCGGCCAGCCGGCGGCCAGCATGGACCCGGCCCTGGTGCTCATGGCGATTCTCCCGCCCCTGCTGATGTCCAGCGCCTTCTATACGGCCTGGGGAGACTTCAAGCGCAATGGCGCAGCCATTGCCTCGCTGGCGCTGGGGGCGGTGGTCTTCACCACCGTGGCGGTCGCGGCGGCCGTGCGCATCGCCGATCCCTCCCTGCCCTGGCCAGCCTGCTTTGCGCTGGGCGCCATCGTCTCGCCGCCCGATGCCGTCGCGGCCAAGGCCATGCTGCAGCGCTTTCCGCTGCCGGCGCGCCTGGTGACCGTGCTGGAAGGCGAAAGCCTGGTCAACGATGCCTCCGGCCTGCTGCTCTACCAGATGGCCATTGCCGCCGCGCTGGCCGGGCGATTCACGGCGGGCACCGCCGCTTCGCTGTTCGTCACGCTGACGCTGGTGGGCATCGTGACCGGCGTGATCTGCGGCCAGGTCATGATGTGGCTCATCCGGCGCCTGCGCGACCCCATGCTCTGCATTCTGCTGACCTTTCTCATGGCCTGGGGCAGCTACGCCATCGCCGAGGCGCTGGGCGGCTCGGGCGTGCTGTCGGTGGTGGCGTGCGGGCTGGTCCTGGGCGTGCGCCAGCACAAGGCCTTCGATGCCGGCATGCGCATCAAGGCCGAGTCCACCTGGGAAACCGTGGTCTTCGTGCTGGACGCGCTGGTGTTCATCCTGATCGGCCTGTCCCTGCACGCCCTGCTGGCGCGCATGCAGGCCGACGGCGCCTTGTTGCGCGCCGGTCTGGACGTGGCCCTGCCGGCGGTGGGCGCGGTCGTGGCGGCGCGCCTGCTGTGGGTGGGCCTGGCGGTCTACCTGCCGTCGCGGCTGACCGCCCGCCCCGGGGGACGGCCAGCCTGGTCCTTCGGCGAAAGCCTCGTGCTGGGCTGGGCCGGGATGCGCGGCGTGGTCAGCCTGGCCGCCGCCCTGGCCCTGCCCGAAGCATTGCCCGGCCGCGACGTCATTCTCTTTAGTACCTTCGTCGTCATCTTCGCCACGCTGGTCGTGCAGGGGCTCACGCTGGCCCCGCTCATCCGCCTGCTCAAGCTCAAGCCGGGGCATCGGGCCGCCGCTATGAACGAACACGAAGTCCGCTCGCACACCTTCCGCGCCTCGCTGATCGAGCTCAGGCACCGGCGCGCCGCCAACCCGGCGGCGCAAGACGAGGACCTGGACCGGCTCATCGGCGAATACCAGATCCGCGTGCGCAACAACGAGAACGCCCACCAGCATGGACAGGAGCACGTGGACCGGCGCGCCCGGCAGCTGCGGATCGAACTCGACCTGGTCGGCGTGTCGCGGCAGGAGCTCCTGCGCCTGCACCGCGCCGGCCGCGTGCCCGACCCCGTCCTGCACCGCATCGAGTCGGAGCTGGATTTCGAGGAACTGCGGCTGCAGCGGCTGCTGGCGCCTTGAGCCGTATGCCCACCATTGGATTGTGCCGTCCGGCTTGACTCGCCCATCGAATGGGCACAGCGTTCCGGTCCCTCACACAAGCGGAATATAGATGTCGGTTTGCCACTGATCCTGCGGCGTTTCCGGAAAGACGCTCAGGTAGTGAAAGAACAGGGGGTGGTCCCGCAGCTCTTCTCCGCTTGCGGGCAGCCAATCGCGATAGATCGGATAGATGGTCTCGCCGACGTGGTCGGTCGAGCCGGTATGCCGGACCACCGCACAGCGGCCGCCCGGAATGACGAGCTCGCGAATGCCGTGGGCGTTCGCGGCGACCGGCTCGTCGATTTCTCCGCAGATGTCGAAGCGGAATTCATCCGCCGGCGTCGCGTCCGGATTATTGCGCGGGATGCCAAACGTTCTGCTCGACGCGATCGGAGATTGCCCGCTCTGCTTGCGCCAGTCGACGAACTTGCGCACGCTCTCGTTGACGAGCCCGGTCGGCCCGCGGTGTTCAAGCGCGGCGACGCGGGTTTCGGAAAAATCGACAATGTGCACTTGCATGGTGAGCTTCCTTGAAAGATAGGGGACGACAAACGTCGCGCTCCAGATCTGCCAGTTCGGATGCCGCCGGAACGAACTCGGCGCCATGCCGAACGCGCGCTTGAACGCGCGGCTGAAGGCTTCGGGGCTGTCGAATCCCGCGCCGAACGCGGCGTCGAGCACCGAGCAGAACTCGCGCGATGCCAGGCGATGGGCCGCCCGCCGCAAGCGCATCCGTTGCACGTAGCGCGCAACCGGCACCCCCACATAGGCGGCAAACTGGCGGTGAAAATGGAACTTCGAGAAGTTCGCAACGCGGCTCAGCGCGTCCACGGACAGGTCGCCCTCGAGGTTCATCTCGATGTATGCGAGTACGGCATTGAAGCGCTTCGTGTAAGCGCCATTGGCGTCGACATGAGCTTGCATGGCCTGGAATCTGGATGGTGCGACTTGCGTTATGGTCGCCCATGATCGAACCATCGCGCCTAGCCGCGCTTGCTCGATCGGGGGGTCGAATGACTGCTTTCGACTACGGATTCGCCAGTAGTCATTGGCGACGCCACTTCGGCATAAGCATTTCATCGAGCGCCCAATGAGGACGGCCGGGTTCGATATGCACGCCGCCGACCCAGCGCCCAATATCGGTGTGATCGAACCAATAGGCCTTGCCTTCCAGAACCCGTCGGCCCAACCCGGTCAGTTCGAGCGGCCGATGGGGCCAGTCATGCTGGCTATCGAATTCTCGTATCAGCGGGCTGGATGCATCGATCAGGGAGCGCGCCACCGCATGGAACATCAAGTCGCCCAAAAAAGGCAATGGCTCGCGGCGGCCGTTCAGTTCAGCGAAGACTTGGCCCAAGGTCGGCCGATCATGCTGGCTGATGATCTGCAGCACAAGCCGCTCGCTCAGGGACAGGCCGTCGCGCAGGGACGGCAGCTCCTGCAATTGGCGACGCAGCGCCGGGGCCAGAAACGGCAGCGCGGGGGTCTCGCCGCAAGCAAGTTCAGCCCAGGCTTGCGGCGAGGCGGCGCGATAGGCCCGCCACGCCGTGCGCGCGAGCGCCAGGGCGCCTGCGTCCAGCCGCCGCCGCTGGGGCCAGAGCCAGGCGAGCACCTCCGGCGCCAATTGTCCGATGCCAATAAAGCGTTCGACGCCGGGAACGTGACCGATCTCGATCAGTTCCAGCGTGCCGGACGAAGTCTTCAGCCCGGCCAGGATCGCAATCAGGAATAGCTGGTCGTAAGCGTCGGCATCGCACCAGAGCACAGCGCGAGTCGCTTGGGATATCCGGGCCAGGTCCTGGTACTCGGCATGCATGCGCCGCCGGGCGTCCTCGAGGGGCATAGCGAAGGCATGGCTGATGAAGGCACTGCGCATGTCGAGGAATTCGGCATCGGGCACATCCGGTACCGGCCCCATGCACAGCGGATCCGCGAACATATGGAACGCGCCCTGGAAGCCGGCGAGGCGCAAGCTGTGGGCAACGTCGTTGCCGCAGCGCCAGTGTTGCGTGCCGGCCTCGTCGTCTGCGGCAAACCGGGGATGCCGGGCGGCGAAGTCAACGGCATCGGCATGCGCTTTGAGTGCGGGCCAGCTCGCGAAACCAAGCTCGCGCGCGATCAGCCACTGCGCGTCCGCCAATCGAAAAGTGCCAGAGAAGGCGGCTTGGCGCTCGAGGACGTTGCGTTGGGCAGCCGCCGTGCCGTCCTTGAGCCGCGTCAGCAGCGCCTTGGCGCGCTTGCGTTGTTGCTCGAGGTTGATGCGACCGTTGTAGGCCGAGGCGCGATAGTCATTGGGCATACGATCTCCTGGGTCGGCCGTGTCCGCTGCTTGGCCGGGAGTCGCATGTGAAAACCGAGTGATCTGGAACCTGGGCGCAGCCCTTTCCGCGGACGGGGGGCGCGGAAGAGCGCCCAGCGGAAATTCTACAACGAGCGCCCGGATCTTGAGCTGCTATATCCTGCCCGTCCCCGTCATGGGGAGCTCCGCAATGAGATGGGCAGCCCGGCACGCGCGATGAACGCGTCCAGGTCCCCTTCCACCAAGCCCCGCAGCACGGACTTCCACAGCCGCAGCATGGAGTCGAAGTAATCGGCGTCCCCGCGGTAGACGGTCTGCACGCCCATGCCGCGGATCAGGCAGACCGTCATGTTGAGCACGACCTGCGCGTGGCGGGCCGAGATGGGCGCGTCCCGGTACAGTTCGACCCAGACGGCATCCAGGGCCTCGTGGAATTGCCGCACGCGCGGCAGCAGGCGCTCGCGCAACTCCGGATTGGTGCGCGATTCGGTGATGTGCTCCATCGCCAGGTAGAAGAACCGCTTCGTGAACATGCGCCAGACGAAGTCCACGAATTCCTCGATGTTCGAGTCGCGCGCCGCCACGCGCCGGGCCTCGCCGCGGATCAGGTCGGTCGCCTCGCTCATCGAGCGGTCCATCGCCGCGATGATGATGTCGTTCTTGTTGGGGAAGTGGTAGAGCAGCGCCCCGCGGGAAACCTGGGCCCGCTGGCTGATCGCATGGGTAGTGGCCGCGTCGTACCCGTCTTCGTAGATAAGGTCGAGCGCGGCGGCAATGAGCGCGTCGCGCGTCGCAATGCTCCGGGCCTGCTTCAGTTCGCCGGGGTGTCCCATCGATCTCCTCCTTTTTGTCCTGGCCGGCACCGCCGCGCGCGGGCGCAATGATACCGGACCGATGCCGCCGGCCCACGCCGCCAGCCGGCTGGCCGATTATTGTTTTGAACCATAAAAAATCACTCGTGATTTTTATTTTTTAATAAGCTGACGAGATAATTATATAAAAACATAGGGGAAATTACTTATCCTCCATAAAAACAAACAGCCTTGACTGTTTTTTTCTCGATTCATAGAATCGTCCACTTACTGCAACAGGAGAGCGGCACATGAGCACCAGCGACAAATATGCGGAACGCAGCTTCGGGGCAATCCCCGTCGGCTTCGGCAAGCGCCCCGGCATCGTGGTGGTGGACTTCCAGATCGGCTACACCCACGAAGGCTACCCGTTCGGCGGCTCCCCCCTGATCGACCGGGCGCTGGCGAACACGCAGAAGCTGCTCGAGGTCGCCCGCCGTCTCGGCGTGCCCGTGGCCAACTGCAACACCGCCTACATGGACGAACGCGAGATGCCCTACTGGAAGATCACCGCGACCCGGGAGCTCATGCGCCACGGCAACAAGGCCGCCGAATTCGACCCGCGCATCTACGACCCCGGCTACGACCTCGCGGTCTGCAAGAAGGGCGCGTCGATCTTCTTCGACACCACCGTGGCCAGCTACTTCATCAAGAACCAGGTGGACACCGTCATCGTCACCGGCTGCAACACCAGCGGCTGCATCCGCGCCTCGGTGGTCGACAGCTTCAACCATCGCTTTCGCACCATCGTGCCGGAAGACTGCGTCGGCGACCTGGACGAAGGCCCGCACCGCGACAACCTGCGCGACGTCGAACGCCGCTACGCGGACGTCACCGACCTGAAGACCTGCATCGAGTACCTCGAGCGCTGCTCGGCCGCGGCCGAGTAAGCCGTCCCGGGCAAGCAGCCCTCTGCCCCTGTTTCTTCCTATCGTTCGTTTGGAGAATGCCATGATGACCCGGCGCCGCGCGCTCATGCAGTTGGGAGCCCTGCCTCTCGCCATCGGAATGCCTGCGCTGGTGCGCGCGCAGGGTGAACAGGTCTACCGGATCGGCGCGCTGAACCCCGTGACCGGCCAGGGCAGCGCCTACGGCACCGGCATGCAGAAGATGATCCTGGCCATGGCCGACCAGATCAACGCCGCGGGCGGCGTGCTGGGCCGCAAGGTCGAGGTCT
>DASWPO010000166.1:0-5556 GCA_036404015.1 Bordetella sp.
CAGCGGGCCGTCACCGTCTTGGTCTGCGTCCAGAACTGCACGGCCTGCTTGCCGTTGGGCCCCAGATCGCCCAGCTTCGAACCGCGTGAGCCGGTGAAGCTGAACCAGGCCACCGGCACCGGGATGGGAATATTGATGCCCACCTGGCCCACGTCGATATTGTTCTGGAAGTAGCGCGCCGCCGCGCCGTCCTGGGTGAAGAGCGCCACGCCATTGCCATTGGGGTTGCGGTTGATGAAAGCCACCGCCTCCTCCAGGGTTTCCACCCCCACCACGCACAGCACCGGCCCGAAGATTTCCTCCTTGTAGAGGGCCATCTTGCCGGTGACGCCGCCGAACACCGTGGGCCCGACGAAGTTGCCCTGCTCGAAACCCGGCACCTTGATGTTGCGGCCGTCCAGCAGCAGTTCCGCGCCTTCATCCACGCCTTGCTGGATCAGCCCCTCCACGCGCTTGCGGGCGGCGGCCGACACCAGCGGCCCCAGATCGGCCTGCCGGTCGATGCCGGCGTTGACCTTGAGCTTTTTCGCGCGCGCCACGAATTCCGGCAGCCAGTTGCGCGCCTCGCCCACCAGCACCGCCACGGAAGCCGCCATGCAGCGCTGGCCGGCCGCGCCGAAGGCCGCGCCCAGCAGCTGGTTGAGCGCCACCTCCGGGTCGGCGTCGGGCAGGATCACGCAATGGTTCTTGGCGCCCATCATGGCCTGGCAGCGCTTGCCCGCCTTGGATGAGCGGTTGTAGATCTCGGTGCCCACCCGGGTCGAGCCGATGAACGACACGGCCTTGACGTCGGGATGCTCGCACAGGCCGTTGGCGATGTCCGGGCCGCCGTGCACCACGTTGAGCACGCCCGGCGGCAGGCCCGCCTCGAGCGCCAACTGGGCCAGGAACAGCGACGCGCTCGGATCCTGTTCGGAAGGCTTGAGCACGAAGGTATTGCCGCAGGCCACCGCGACGGGAAACATGAAGCACGGCAGCATCACCGGAAAGTTGAAGGCCGTGATGCCGGCGCACACGCCCAGCGGCTGGACGAGCGTGTAGACATCGATGCCGCCCGCGGCGTTCTCGGCGTATTCGCCCAATTGCAGGCTGGCAATGGAACAGGCGTGCTCGACCACTTCCAGCCCGCGGCCCACTTCGCCCTCGGCGTCGGGCAGGGTCTTGCCGTGCTCGCGGGTGATCATCTCGGCCAGCTTGCCCGCGTTCTCGCGCAGCAGCTGCTGCAGCGTGAGCATCACGCGCATGCGCGTGCCCTGGCCGCTGCCGCGCCAGTCGTGGTAGGCGTCCTTGGCATTGGCCACGGCCAGGTCGAGTTCTTCGCGCGTGGCCATCGGCACCCGCGCCACCACTTTCTGGGTGGCGGGGTTGATCACGTCGCGCCACTGCGTGGTCTTGGACTGGATGAGCTTGCCGCCGATCAATAGCGGCAGATTGGGAATGTCAGGCATGGCTTGTCTCCGGATTTTTTGCGCGCCGCTCCTGCGGCGTCTTCATCCAGTGTAGGGGTGCGGCAAGCCCGCAGCAAGCATCCAGCCCAACCCCAACCCAACCCAACCCCGGCCCGACCCCGGCCAAAAACGGGTCTACGGCTTGGACTGCTTCGGCGCCTTCACGCGCAGCCTGCGCAGCAGCAGGAACACGAACAACCCCGTCACCAGGGCGTGGATCAGCCACACGCCCAGGCCGAAACTCACCTTGCCGTCGCTGATCCAGGCACGCGAGAGGTTGATGAGGTTCATGTAGAGCATGGCCACCAGGCCGGCGATCAGCAGGTCGCCGGAGCGGCCCAGGCGCGGATTCACCGCCCCCAGCGGAATGGCCAGCAGCGCCAGGTTGAGCGCCGCCAGCGGCATGGAAACGCGCCACATCACCTGCGACCAGGTCTCGAGCGTGTTGTCGGTCATCAGCTGCCAGGTGGTGCGCGCCTTGCTGGAGCGCTCGGCCGCCTCCTTGGCCTCGGTTTCCGGGTCTTTCGACGAGCGGCTTTCCAGGCGCAGCCCGTAGCGCTCGAAGTTCACCAGCCGGATCTCCGGCGTGCCGGGCTTGAGGTCGTAGCGATGGCCCTGGGTCAGCACCACGAAACGGTCGCCGTTGGGCATGGTCTCGGTATGCGCGCTGTGCGCCGTGACGATGCTGTGCCAGTCCTGGTCGATGACGCGGGCGAAGACGTTGCCCAGCTCGTCGCCCGGTTTGGTCGGGTCCTCGGCGAAGAACACGCGCTGCCCGCCGGACGACTCGGCGAACTGCCCGGCCGAGACCTTGGACAGGTCGGAGCGCTGCTCGAAGCGTTCGCGGTACTCGCCCATCTGCCGGTACGACCAGGGAGCGGCCTGCATCGTGAACCAGGCCACGGCGACCGCCACGGGCGCCGCCACGGTCAGCACGGGCTTGAGCCAGTCGGACAGCGACAGCCCGCTGGCGAACCACACGACCATTTCGGATTCGCGGTAATTGCGCGTAACCGTCGTCAGCACCGCGATGAAGAGCGACACCAGCAAAATGATGGGCAGCGCCGTGATGGTCGACAGGGCCGCCATGCCCATCACTACGTCGGCGCCGATATTGCCGGCCGCGGCCTCGCCCAGCAGGCGAACCAGCAGCACGCTGATCCACACGATCAACAGGGTGGAGAACACCACGCCGCCGTGGCTCGTGATCTCGCTGACGACGGATCGCTTGAATAAAGACATGTGAGAATATTTGGGGGGATAATCCCGCAAGACATCGGTCGGCTGACCGATGCATCCAGCTAACCATACGCGGACCGGCTTCGGCCCGCCACGGAAAACAGAGTCATGGAATTTAGCACACAGACCACCGCGTCCCCGCACCAGATCAAGGCCGCCGCGCTGGCGGTCGGCGTCTACGCCGACGGCCAGCTAAGCCCTGCCGCGGACGTGGTCGACCGCGCCACCGGCGGCGGCCTGCGCGCCGTCGTCAAGGCCGAGTTCCGCGGCCGCGCCGGCAGCACGCTGGTGCTGCGCGCGCTGCCGGGCGTGTCGGCCCAGCGCGTGGTGCTGGTGGGCCTGGGCAAGCGCGACGAATACAACGCCCGCGCCCACGCCCATGCCGAGCAGGCCTTCGCCGCCTACTGCGTCGCGGCCCGCCTGGCCGAGGGCGTCTCCACCCTGGCCGCCAACGACATCGCCGACGTGTCCATCCGCGATCGCGCCCGCGCCGCGGCCATCGCGGCCGGCAACGCCGCCTATCACTACGACGCCACCCTCGGCAAGCCCGACGCCGAGGCCCGCCCCAAGCTCAAGAAGGTCGTCCAGGTGGTCGAACGCGCCGACGCCACGGCCGTCCAGCAGGGCCTGAAGGAAGGCGCCGCCATCGCGCGCGGCATGAGCCTGGCCAAGACCCTGGGCAACCTGCCCGGCAACCTATGCACGCCCACCTACCTGGGCGAAGAGGCCAAGAAGCTGGCCCGCGATTTCAAGTCCATCAAGGCGCAGGTGCTCGAGCAGAAGCAGATCGAGGCGCTGGGCATGGGCTCCTTCCTGTCGGTGGCGCGCGGCTCCTACGAACCCCCGCGCTTCATCGTGCTGCGCAAGCCGGCCGCCGTCGCGGCCAAGGCCAAGGGCAAGGGCAAGGGCCCGGTGGGCCCGGTGGTGCTGGTGGGCAAGGGCATCACCTTCGACTCGGGCGGCATCTCGATCAAGCCGGCCGCCACCATGGACGAAATGAAGTTCGACATGTGCGGCGCCGCCAGCGTGCTCGGCACCTTCCGCGCCCTGGCCGAGCTCGACCTGCCTTACGAAGTCATCGGCCTGATCGCCAGCTGCGAGAACATGCCCAGCGGCCGGGCCAACAAGCCGGGCGACGTGGTCACCAGCATGTCGGGCCAGACCATCGAGATCCTCAACACCGACGCCGAGGGCCGCCTCATCCTGTGCGACGCCCTCACCTACGCCGAGCGCTTCAAGCCGGCCGCCGTGATCGACATCGCCACCCTCACCGGCGCCTGCGTGGTGGCCCTGGGCAGCGTCAACAGCGGCCTGTTCTCGAAAGACGACGCCTTGGCGGGCGCCCTGCTGGCCGCCGGCAAGCAGGCGCTCGACCCGGCCTGGCGCATGCCGCTGGACGACGCCTACCAGGAGCAGCTCAAGTCCAACTTCGCCGACATCGCCAACATCGGCGGCCCCAAGGCCGGCGCCGTCACGGCCGCCTGCTTCCTGTCGCGCTTCACCAAGGCCTATCCCTGGGCGCACCTGGACGTCGCCGGCACGGCCTGGAAAAGCGGCGGCGACAAGGGCTCCACGGCCCGGCCGGTCCCGCTGCTCGCGCAGTACCTGCTCAACCGGGCTTGATGCGCATCGATTTCGCCTTCGGTGCGCCGGACCGCCTGCGCTCGGCCTGCCAGACCGCCCGCAAGCGGCACCTGGCGGGCCAGCGCCTGGTCGTCTACTGCGGCGACGGCGCCCGGCTCTCGGCCTTCGACCGCATGCTGTGGGCCTTCGACGACACGTCCTTCGTGCCGCACGTGCTGGCCACCGACCCGCTGGCGCCCGACACGCCCGTCCTGCTCACGGCGGCCGACCCCGCCGTCGCGCTGCCCGCCGACCAGGCGGCCTCGGCCTGGCTCATCAACCTGGATGACGAGTGCCCGCCCAGCTATGATGGCTATGCGCGCCTGCTGGAATTCGTCTCCGGCGACGCGGCCGACCGTCAATCGGCCCGCCAGCGCTGGCGCATCTACCAGGCGGCCGGCCACGACCTGCACGGCCACGACCTGACCCAGTCGCCCGAGGCCTGAGATGACTACGCCCTACTCCACCGACGGCATCCCCACGCTGACGCAGCGCGCCGAGCCCGACATTCCCCTGCTCGACACGCCGGCCGTCCCGCTGCCCACCGCCGGCACCATTCCCGAGGCCGTGCTGCGCGCCGCCCTGCAGGCCGACATCGAACAGGCGGTCAAGACCGCCGTGGACGAAGCCTCCAGCCTCCTGCGCAGCCGCCTGGAGACCGAACTGCCTGTTATCCTGGCCCAGGCCATGGCCCGGGTAAAGCCGGGCTGAAACGAGATAAAACAGGGCCACACCTCTTTGCCCAGGCCCTGCCATTGAAACCAGCCGCAATATCCCCATCTTCATCCTGACAGCATTCAGTGGAATTTAAGGAAACTGTCAGGCATACTGGATGTCTGAAGCTGGTGGGCATCGTGCCCGCCTCGCTTTCATCCGCATACCTCCTAGAGGAACCGTCATGAACGATTACCGTCCTTCCCCCCTCAACCGTTCCGGTAGCGACGCCTACGCCGGCGCGCCGGGCGAGGTCGTCCGTAACCGCGTGCTGCGCAACACCTACTGGCTGCTCGCCCTGTCGATGGTTCCCACCGTGCTGGGCGCCGCCGTGGGCCTGTCCACCGGCTTGAACCTGACCATGGGCGCCAGCCCCGGCATAAGCGCCATCATCTTCCTCGTCGGCGCCTTCGTGCTGATGATGGCCATCGAACGCAACAAGAACAGCTCGATGGGCGTGGCCCTGCTGCTGGTCTTCACCTTCTTCATGGGCGTCATGCTCTCGCAGTTGCTGGGCTTCGTGCTGGGCAAG
>DASWPO010000167.1:0-11511 GCA_036404015.1 Bordetella sp.
TCGGCCGACAGCGGCACCTGGAAAGCGTCCAGCAGCGCCTGCGCCTCGGCCGTGTCGAGCTGCCGCCGGCCGGCCGCGCGGGCGCCAGCGATCACGGCGCGGGCGCCGGCAATGTCGGGCGGCAGCTCGGTCGGCTCGGAAGGCTGGGTCTGCTGCAGCAGCTGCTGGTTGTAGTTGTAGGAGGCCAGCACGCCGAAGGCATCCACCGCCGACTCGGGCGTGCGAAAGGCCGGCGTGCCGGCGTCGTCGAGCATGCGCCGCAAGGGCCGCATTCCCGCGTCGCCCATGAAGCAGCTGATCACCGGCTTGCGGGCCTTGGGGGCGATCTGCGACAGGCGGCCCGCCACGGCGGGCATGTCGGCCAAGGCATCCGGGGCCAGCAGCACCAGCACGCCGTCGACGCCGACATCGGCCAGCAGGTTGTCGAGCAGGCCCTGGATGCGATCGGGCGTCAGCGGCACATAGCTGATGACGGGATTGTTCGTGGCCGCATCGGGTTCGAGCATGTCCTGCAATGCGCGGCGCGTGCCGGGCGCGAGCTCGGCGCGCAAGGTGGGGCCGTCCGGCCCGATGAGATCCATGGCCAGCTGCGGCGGCCCGTTGCCGTTGGACAGCACGGCCACGCGCCGGCCGCGCGGGCGCCGCACGTGGCCCAGCACCTTGACCGCCGAGAACAGCTGCACGAAATAGCGCACGCGCACGGCGCCGGCGCGGCGCAGGACGGCGTCGAACACGGCATCGCCGCCGTCGTCGCCGCGGCCGGTCTTGAGCACGATGACGGGCTTGACGCTGGCGGCCGCGCGCAAGGCGCTCATGAACTCGCGCGCGGGGCCGGCTTCTTCGAGGTACAGCACGATGCTGTCGGTGCGCGGATCGCTGGCGAGGAAGTCCAGCGTCTGCGTCAGGCCCACCACGGCCTCGTCGCCCAGCGACACCACCGTGGAGAAACCGATGTGCACGTCCTCGGCCCAGTCCATGATGGCGGCGGCGATGGAGCGCGACTGCGTCACCAGCGCCACCCGCCCGGCCAGCGCCAGCGTCGGATGCTGGCTGAGATTGAGCTGGCTGTGCGGCCGCTGCACGCCGAAAGAACGCGGGCCGAGCAGCACGCAATCGTGCTGCTCGGCCCAGGCCTCGCACAGGGCGCGCGTGCCGCCGGGATAGGGGTCGGGCAGTTCGTGGGGCAGGACGATGACGCCGCGCGGCGCCAGGCCGCCGAGCCGCCGCAGGGTCTCGGGCAGCACGGCGGGCGACACGCACACCAGCGCCAGGTCGGGCCGCTCGCCCGGGGCCAGGCCCTGGCAGGTCCCGGGCGGCACCGGCGCCAGGCCAGGTTCGCATTCGACGACCGTGACGCGCGCGCGCAGGCCGGCCGGCAGCGCGGCCAGGACCGGCAGGTCGCGGTCGGCCACGACCACCAGGGAGCCTGGCTCGAACAGGGGCGCTAGGGCGTGTCGCAGCATGATGGCGCGGGCGGCAGTCGGGCACTCATCTAAAATAGGAGGATCATCGTAACAAGACCGCAGCCCGACATCCACGGTTGCGTGCCTTTCCGCCGCGGCCCCACGCGCCGCCTCTCACCGCTTCACCATGACCGCACAAAATCCCTCCGTCGTCCGCACCCGCTTCGCGCCCTCGCCCACCGGCTTCCTGCACCTGGGCGGCGCGCGCACCGCGCTGTTCTCCTGGGCCTTCGCCCGCCATCACCAGGGCACCTTCGTGCTGCGCATCGAGGACACCGACGTGGAACGCTCCACCCAGGCGGCCGTGGACGCCATCCTCGACAGCATGGCCTGGCTGGGCATGCAGCCCGACGAAGGCCCGTTCTATCAGATGCAGCGCATGGACCGCTACCGCGAAGTGCTGGCCGGCATGCTGCAAGAAGGCACGGCCTACCACTGCTACAGTTCGCCCGAAGAAGTCGAGGCCATGCGCGAGGCCGCCCGCGCCAAGGGACTGAAGCCGCGCTACGACGGCACCTGGCGCCCCGAGCCGGGCAAGGCGCTGCCGCCCATCCCCGCAGGCCGCAAGCCGGTGGTCCGCTTCAAGAACCCGCAAGACGGCGCCACCCGTTGGGACGACCTGATCAAGGGCGCCATCAGCTTCGACAACACCGAGCTCGACGACCTCATCATCGCGCGCCCCGACGGCACGCCCACCTACAACTTCTGCGTGGTGGTCGACGACATGGACATGGGCATCACCCATGTGCTGCGCGGCGACGACCACGTCAACAACACGCCCCGCCAGATCAACATCCTGCGCGCGCTGGGCGCCACGCTGCCGCAATACGGCCACGTGCCCATGATCCTGGGCCCCGACGGCCAGAAGCTCTCGAAGCGGCACGGCGCGGTCAACGTCATGGAATACGACAAGCAAGGCTACCTGCCCGAGGCCATGGTCAACTACCTGGCCCGCCTGGGCTGGAGCCACGGCGACGACGAGCTCTTCACCCGCGAGCAGCTGGTGCAATGGTTCGACACCGACCACCTGTCCAAGTCCGCCTCGCAGTGGGACCCGAAGAAGCTCAACTGGGTCAATGCCCACTACCTGCGCCAGATGGCCGAGGCCGAACTGGCCGAACGCGTCGCGCCGCGCATCGCCGCGCGCGGCGGCAACCCGAGGGCCGTGGACCTGCCCGCCGCCTTGGCCCTGCTCAAGGACCGCGCCGAGACCCTGGAACAACTGGCCGAAGGCGCCATGCTCTTCTGCGCCCCCTTCCAGCCCGCGCCCGCCGAACTCGCCGAGCAGCACCTGACGCCGGCCGCGCGCGAAGCCCTGGCCGACTTCGCGGCCCGCGCGCAAGGCGCCGACTGGACCAAGGAAGGCATCGCCGCCCTCATAAAGGCCGTGCTGGCCGACCGCGGCCTGAAGATGCCGCAACTGGCCATCCCGCTGCGCGTGGCCGCGACCGGCCGGGCGCAGACGCCGGCGGTCGATGCGGTATTGGCCCTGCTGGGCAAGCAAACCGTGCTGGCGCGCCTGGCCGCGATCTGAAGCGGCACACGCCGCGCCGCTTTCGCAGGCGGATTTGATCTAGCGCAAATGGCCGGCGGGAGATGGGCGCGATCATGGTGCCGTTCCACACCAAGGACCGCATCATAAAAACCATGCATTTCGCCGCCGCGGCCGCGGCGGCCGCCTGCCTGGCCGGCTGGGGCACGGCCGCCCAGGCCGGCGCCGGCGACATCCTCATCCGGGCCCGCGCCGTGAGCGTCACCCCGCAGGTCTCCACCGGCGACACCCTGTCCACCCTGAACGCGGGCGTCAAGCAGTCGGTCATCCCCGAGCTGGACTTCACCTATATGTTCACCGACCACCTCGGCGCCGAGCTGATCCTGGGCACGACGCGCAACCGCCTCACCTCCAGCCTGGGCAGCCTGGGCAAAGTGAGCCTGCTGCCGCCGACGGCCACGCTGCAATACCACTTCAACGATGAAGGCGCCATCCGCCCCTACGTGGGCGCCGGCATCAACTACACGCGCTTCTACGACAACGGCCTGTCGGCCGGCGGCGTGCCCATCGGCATCAAGCAGAACAGCTTCGGCCCGGCCCTGCAGCTGGGCGTGGACGTGAAGCTGAGCGAAAACTGGTTCTTCAACGTCGACGTGAAGAAGCTGTGGGTGCGCACCGACGCCTCGCTGGCCGGCGCCAACCTGGGCACGCTGAAAATCGACCCCTGGCTGTTCGGCGTGGGCGTGGGCTACCGCTTCTGATCAGGCGGGGATGGCGGCGCGCCGATGCAAAGCCTGCGAGAAAAACAGGCCCAGCAGCAGCAGCGCGGCGGCCGACACGGCGAACAGCACCGGCGCGCCAGTCACATCCACCACCGAGCCGGCCAAGGCCACGCCCACCGCCTGCCCCAGGAACAGGCACGAGGCGAACCACGCCACCGCCGTGCCGCGCGCGGCCGGCACCATCTGCGTGGCGTTGGTCTGCAGCGTGGCGTGCAGGAGGTAATAGCCGAACCCCGCCATCAGGCTGGCCGGCACGCTCCAGTACCAGGACGGTCCCAGCAAATAGCACAGATAGGCCAGGCAAAGGACGAACCCTCCGGACACCGCCAGGCCGCGCTCGCCCAGCGCCTTGATCACGCGCCCGGCCACCAGGGTGTAGGCGAACCCGCCCGCGGCATACAGCGCCATCACCCCTCCGGCATGCGTGAGCGAGAGGTCGAAACGATCGTGCAGATAGGCCGGCACGAAAGCCAGCGCGCCGAATACGCACAAGCCTTCCAGGAACACCGTGGCCAGCACCACGCGCGCCCACGGCACGCCCAGCACCTGGCGGCCCTGCGCCAACAGCCCGGCGCTGCCGGCTCCCAGGCCCTTGCCCTCTCCGAGCGCGGATTGGCGGCGCACCTCGAAAAACAGCAGCGCGCCGACCACCAGGTAAATGACCAGCATGGCGCCAAAGGCCCAGCGCCAGCCCAGGGCATCGGCAAACCAGCCGCCAGCCATCTGGCCGAACGCCATGCCCATCACCGTGCCGGTGAGAAACCGCGCCAGGGTCGCCTGCCGGCGCTCATAAGACACGTGGTCGCCTATCCAGGCCATGGCCATGGGCACGATGCCCGCGCCAGTGGCGCCCGACAGGAAGCGGCTGGCCACCAGCATGTCCAGCGAACTCGACAGCACCGCCCCCAGGCTGCCCAGGGCGCACAGGCAGGTGGCCAGGCACACCACGCGGTACTTGCCGTAGCGGTCGCCGATGGGGCCGAAGAACATCTGCAGCACCCCGTAGCCCACGGCAAAGGCCGTGACGGCATGGGCCGCCTCGCCCGTGCTGGCGCCGAACTCGTCGGCCAGCCTGGGCAGCATGGGGTCGCAGAGGCGAAAGGCGCTGGAACTGGCAAAGGCCGCCAGGGTCAGCAGCAAAATGGCTCGGTTTCCGGAAGTCATTGCTGCATGGGCCTCGTCGGCAAGCGATGCGGTTAGAAGGGCAACTGGTAGCCGGGCGGCATGCGCTGCGCGGTGACCGCCTGGCCGCCGTCCTTGAGCGCGCGCAAGGTCAGCTTGGCGCGGTCGAATTTTTCGATGCGGTAGCGGTTGGTGTAGATCGGATCGTCGGTATCGACCGCTTCACCGTTGGAAAGTGTAGTCCGCATGGTGTAGATGCCGTCGGCGACCTGCCAGCAACCCGACTCGCGCAGGGCCGGGCGGATCTTGCGGCCGACCTTGAGCTGTGTTTCGTAGGTCATGCGGCCGTCGGGCGACAGGACCGTCAGCGTCCGGTAGTCGCCCGCCACGCCCTTTTGCCTGGACACCGAGTACCAGGTGCCGACCATGGGGTCGTCCGGCGGGGCGGGCGTGCAGACGACAGGGGGAGGACCAGGCGGCGGCGCCTCGACTACCGGCGCAGGGGGCTTGCGGCTGACGCAGCCGGCCAGGACGAGCACGGCACAGGCTGTGCCGGCAAAAGGCAAAAACAACGAACGACGCATGATTCCAGGGGCCAAGCCCGCACAAGAGCGGCCGCATCACGCGATGCGGCTGTCAAACACTGCTCTCACTCTAAAGACCGGAAACCCTCAAATCAATGAAGTCGCGCGCACTTTGCCCCGCTTTGCGGGCGGTTGGTGCAATCGCGCAACATTCAAGAACGCGCCGGGCCGGGCGCCGCTACAGGGGCAGCCGGACCTCGTGCTTGATCTCGCGCAGGGCCACGATGGTGCGGGTCTGGCGGATGCCGGGCAGGTTGAACAGGAAGCGATGCAGGAACTTGTCGTAGGCCTCCGGGCTTTCGACCAGGATCTTCAGCAGGAAGTCCGAGTCGCCCGTGACGGCGTAGCACTCGAGAATCTCGGGCGCGTCGCGCACCGAGCGTTCGAAGTTCTCGACCGTGCTGGCGACGTGCCGCTCCAGGCTGATCTGCACGAACATGCAGCTCTGCAGGCCCACCTTGCTGCGGTCGATGTGCGCGTGATAGCCCTGGATGACGCCGTCGGCCTCCAGCGCCTTGACCCGCCGCCACACCGGCGCGGTCGACAAGCCGACCTGGTCGGACAACTGCTGGGCCGAAGCCCGGCCGTCTTGCTGCAGGGCGCTCAGGATGGCGCGGTCGGTCTTGTCCATGGCGGGCTTCCTCCGGGCGGCGGGCAAAAAATACGCAATTGATAAATTCACATGCCCGGAATCGGGCAAAACGAAACGTTTGTTTCGCATTATAGGGAATTCACGATCCACTAACGCAATAAAAGGCCAGGCCGCTCTGTCTATCATGGCTCAAAACAAGCATTCCATTCTGGAGACAATGCCATGGACGGCACCCCCGCCGCCTTTCCGGGCCTGGACCTCGATTACCGGCTCGACGACAACTTCACCCGCACCCAGGGCCGCGTCTTCCTCACGGGCACGCAGGCGCTGGTGCGCGCCCTGCTGACCCAGGCCCGGCTGGACCGCGAACGCGGCCTGGACACCGCGGGCTTCGCCTCGGGCTACCGGGGCTCGCCGCTGGCCGGGGTGGACCTGGCCATGTGGAAGAACAAGGCGCTGCTGGAAGCCGCCCGCATCCGCTTCCTGCCCGGCATCAACGAAGACCTGGCCGCCACCGCCGTCATGGGCACCCAGCAGGCCGGCCTGCGCCAGGACCGCAAGGTCGATGGCGTATTCGCCATGTGGTACGGCAAGGGCCCGGGGCTGGATCGCGCCGGCGACGCCCTGCACCACGGCAACGCCGCCGGCGCCTCGCGCCACGGCGGCGTGCTGATGGTGGTGGGCGACGACCACACCGCCGTGTCCTCGTCGATCCCGCATGCCAGCGAATCCTCGCTGATCGGCTGGCTGGTACCCATCGTCAATCCGGCCTCGGTCGCCGAGTACGAGACCTTCGCGCTGTGGGGCTGGGCCCTGTCGCGCCATGCGGGCGCCTGGGTGGCCTTCAAGGCGATTTCGGAAACCGTGGAAAGCGGCCAGTCCTTCGACCTGGCGCCCACGCCGGCCTACGACATGCCGGACGACCCCATGCTGCCGCGCGAGTCCATCGAGTACAACTCGCGCGACTTCCTCACCCCGGCCATCGAGACGCGCATGCTGCGGCGCCTGGAAGCGGTGCGGGCCTTCGCGCAACGCCACAGCATCGACCGGCTGGCCTGGCCCGCGCCGGCCGCCTCGGCCGGCATCATCGCCGTGGGCAAGGCCTACCTGGACACCCTGGAGGCCTTGCAGCGCCTGGGCGTGGCCCCGGACGCCGTGCGCCTCTACAAACCCGGCCTGACCTGGCCGCTGGACGCCGGGCGCCTGCTCGACTTCGCCCGGGGCCTGCGCCACATCCTGGTGATCGAGGAAAAAGGCGCGGTGGTCGAGAGCCAGGTCAAGGACCTGCTCTTCAACCTGCCGCAGCACCCGTCGGTGTGCGGCCGGCGCGGCCTGGACGGCGAGCCGCTGATCCCCGCGGCCGGCCAGTTGCGGCCCTCGCTGCTGGCCGCGCCGCTGTCCGGCTGGCTGGACAAGGCGGCCGGCATCGCGGCCGCGATCGGCGGCGCCTTCCAGTGCCCGGCGCCGCTGTCCAACGAAGCCGACGGCATGCGCCGCCGGCCCTACTTCTGCTCGGGCTGCCCGCACAGCACCTCGACCAAGGTGCCCGAGGGCAGCCAGGCGTTGGCCGGCGTGGGCTGCCACTACATGGCGGCCTGGATGGACCGCAACACCGGCGGCCTGACGCAGATGGGCGGCGAGGGCGTGGACTGGGTGGGCCTGGCGCCCTACGTCGACATGCCCCACGTGTTCCAGAACATGGGCGAGGGCACTTATTACCACTCGGGCTACCTGGCCATCCGCCAGGCCATCGCCGCGCGCGCCAACATCACCTACAAGATCCTCTTCAACGACGCCGTGGCCATGACCGGCGGCCAGCCGGTGGACGGTCCGATCTCGGTGCCGCAGATCTGCCAGCAATTGCGCGGCGAGAACGTGGCGCGCATCGTGGTCACGTCCGACGAGCCCGAGAAATACCGCGGCGTGGACCTCGGCCCCGGCATCGCCGTGCACCACCGCCGCGAGCTCGACGCCCTGCAGCGCGAATTGCGCGAGATACGCGGCGTGACCGTGCTGATCCACGACCAGACCTGCGCCGCCGAGAAGCGCCGCCGCCGCAAGAAGAACCAGTTCCCCGACCCGCCGCGCCGCATGCTGATCAACAGCGCCGTGTGCGAGGGCTGCGGCGACTGCGGCGTGCAGTCCAACTGCCTGTCGGTCACGCCGCTGGAGACGCCCTACGGCCGCAAGCGCGCCATCGACCAGTCGAGCTGCAACAAGGACTACTCCTGCGCCGAGGGCTTCTGCCCCAGTTTCGTCTCGGTGCTGAACGGCAAGCCGCGCCGGCAGGCCGCCGCGCCGGACGGCCGCGGACAGCTCGACGCGCGCATCGCCGCCCTGCCCGAGCCCACGCTCGCCCCGCTGGCCGCGCCCTACCGGCTGATGGTGGCCGGCGTCGGCGGCACCGGCGTCATCACCATCGGCGCCATCGTCTCGATGGCCGCCCACCTGCAGGGCCTGTCGGCCTCGACGCTGGACCTCACCGGCCTGGCGCAAAAGGGCGGCACGGTGCTCAGCCACATCCGCCTGGCGCCGGCGGGCGCCGACGCCGGCCCGGTGCGCCTGGACTGGCAGCAGGCCGACGCCGCCATCCTCTGCGATCCGGTGGTGTCGATCGCCCCCGACGCGCTGGGCGCCCTGCGCCTGGGCCACACGCGCGTCACGCTCAACACCTACGTGGCCCCGGTCTCGGACTTCACCCGCAACCCCGACGCGCCGCTGCGCGCCGAGGAACTGCTGGCCAAGATCCGCCACGCGGCCGGCGACGCGCAGGTCGCGGCCCTGGACGCCCACGCCGCCGCGCAGTCGCTATTCGGCGACAGCATCCTGTCGAATATGTTCCTGCTGGGCCATGCCTGGCAGCGCGGCGCCATTCCGCTCTCGCTGCAGGCCCTGGCGCGCGCCATCGAGCTCAACGGCGTGGCGGTGCAGGCCAACCGCGCGGCCTTCGACGCCGGCCGGCTGGCCGCGCACGACCCGCAGGCGCTCGGCCCCCTGCTCGCGCCGCGCGCCCAGGTGGTGCAGTTGCATATGCCGGAATCCTTCGACAAGGCGGTGGCGCGGCGCGAACATGACCTGGTCGCCTACCAGAACGCGGCCTACGCGCGGCAATACCGCGAGCTGGTCGACCGCGTGGCCGACCGCGAGCGCGCGCTGCTGCCCGGCAATCGCGCGCCGCGCCTGGCCCTGGCCGTGGCCCGCAGCCTCTTCAAGCTGATGGCCTACAAGGACGAGTACGAAGTGGCGCGGCTCTATACCGACGGCGCCTTCCGCGCCGAGCTGGCAAGCCAGTTCGAGGGCGAAATGCAGCTGCGCTTTCACATGGCGCCGCCGCTCTTCGCCCGCAAGGACCCGCGCACCGGCGTGCCCCGCAAGATCGCGCTGGGCGCCTGGGCCGAACCGGCCCTGCGCGTGCTGCGCCACGGCAAGGGCCTGCGCGGCACCTGGTTCGACCCCTTCGGCCACACCGCCGAACGCCGCATGGAGCGCGCGCTGATCCGGGAATACCGGCAAACGGTGCAGGCCCTGCTCGACGGCCTGGCCCCCGAACGGCTGGATCTGGCCGTGCGGATCGCCGCCCTGGCCGAGACCGTGCGCGGCTACGGCCACATCAAGACCGCCGCCGCGCAGAAATATCGGACCGAGCTCCAGGGACTGATGCAGGTCTATTCACGGCCCTCCGAAGAGGCAATTCCCCTGCAGAAGACCGCCTGACGCGGATGCGAAGTGAACACTTCGGCGGTCGCGCCCTACCCGGCGCGACCGAAGGCCGCGCCTATCTTTACGATTAACAATTACTAACATCAAGCTTACCGACACATGCTTGTCGTATGCCGTCTCCCTCACTAGAATTAGTAGCAACAGAGGGGTGATACACTACATATAGTAGGTCACATCCGCCGCGCCACCAGCACGGCCTGCCCGCAACATCCCCCTCTCACATTCCCAGGCAAGGCTGCCCCGGCCTTGCCTTTCGCGCCTTTTCCGCACAGGAGCTTCCATGCAGACTACGATCGCCTCTGTGACTCGGCCCTCGGCCGTGCCGCCCACCACCAACGCCCCGGCCGACGCTTCCAGCGGCCAGTGGGCGGGTTACCAGATCATCCGCCGCAACGGCTCGGTGGTCGGCTTTGAACCCAGCAAGATCGCCATCGCCATGACCAAGGCCTTCCTGGCCGTCAACGGCGGCCAGGGCGCGGCCTCGGCGCGCGTGCGCGAGCTGGTCGAACAACTCACCAGCCAGGTGGTCACCGCGCTGGTGCGCAACCACCCCGGCGGCGGCACCTTCCACATCGAAAACGTGCAGGATCAGGTCGAACTCGCCCTGATGCGCTCCGGCCAGCACGACGTGGCCCGCGCCTACGTGCTCTATCGTGAAAAGCGCACCCAGGAGCGCGCCGCGGCCGCCCATGTGCTGGGCGGCGAAACCGCCGCGCCCGCCGACGAACCCGCCATCCAGGTCACCGAGAACGGCGCGCGCCGCCCGCTCGACATGGCCGCCCTGCGCGCCACCATCGAAGCGGCAGGCGTCGGCCTGACCCAGTTCGTCGACACCGAGGCCATCCTCAAGGAAACCCTCAAGAACCTGTACGACGGCGTGCCGGTCGACGAAGTCTACAAGTCGGCCATCCTGTCCGCCCGCGCGCTGGTCGAGAAAGACCCGGCCTACACCCAGGTCACCGCCCGCCTGCTGCTGCACACGGTGCGCAAGGAAGTGCTGGGCGAGGAAGTCTCGCAGGCCGGCATGGAAACCCGCTACGCCGAATACTTCCCCACCTTCATCACGCGCGGCATCGAAGGCGGCCTGCTGTCGCCCGAACTGGCCAATTTCGACCTGGCCCGCGTGGCCGCCGCGCTCGACGCCCGCCGCGACCTGCAGTTCGACTACCTCGGCCTGCAGACCCTGTACGACCGCTACTTCCTGCACATCCGCGGCACCCGCATCGAACTGCCGCAGGTGTTCTTCATGCGCGTGGCCATGGGCCTGGCGCTGCGCGAAGCCGACCGCGAAGCCCGCGCCATCGAGTTCTACGAGATCCTGTCGTCCTTCGACTTCATGAGCTCGACGCCCACGCTGTTCAACGCGGGCACGCTGCACTCGCAGCTGTCGTCGTGCTACCTCACCACCGTGTCCGACGACCTGGAAGGCATCTACGAAGCCATCAAGGAAAACGCCCTGCTGGCCAAGTATGCCGGCGGCCTGGGCAACGACTGGACGCCGGTGCGCGCGCTGCGCAGCCACATCAAGGGCACCAACGGCGAAAGCCAGGGCGTCGTGCCCTTCCTGAAGGTGGTCAACGACACCGCCGTGGCGGTGAACCAGGGCGGCAAGCGCAAGGGCGCCGTTTGCACCTACCTGGAAACGTGGCACCTCGACATCGAAGAGTTCCTCGAGCTGCGCAAGAACACCGGCGACGAGCGCCGCCGCACGCACGACATGAACACGGCGAACTGGATTCCCGACCTGTTCATGCGC
>DASWPO010000168.1:0-2737 GCA_036404015.1 Bordetella sp.
GACGGCAAAGTGATCGAAGCCTATCTGGGCGGCGCGACCGCATAGGAGAAAAAGATGCTATCGATCAAGAATCTCGAAGCGGGCTACGGCAAGGTCAAGGTTCTGCACGGCATCAGCATGGAGGTGCCCAAGGCCAAGGTCGTGACGCTCATCGGCTCCAACGGCGCGGGCAAGACCACCACCATGCGCGCGCTCTCGGGCATGATCGCGCCCAGCGCCGGCGAAATCATGCTGGGCGGCAAGCGCATCGACGGCCTGGCGTCGCACCGCATCGCGCGGCTGGGCCTGGCCCACTCGCCGGAAGGCCGGCGCGTCTTTCCCACGCTGTCGGTCATCGACAACCTGCTGCTGGGCGCCTTTCCGCGCCTGACGGGCCGCCGCCCGAAGGGCGACGTGCAGGCCGACCTGGAACGCGCCCTGACGCTCTTCACCCGCCTGAAGGAGCGCCGCAACCAGCTGGCCGGCACCTTGTCCGGCGGCGAACAGCAGATGCTGGCCATGGCGCGCGCCGTGATGCTCAACCCCGACGTGGTGCTGCTCGACGAACCGTCCATGGGCCTGGCGCCCATCCTGGTCGAAGAGGTCTTTCGCATCATCGAGCGCCTGAAGGAACAGGGCGTGACGATGCTGCTGGTGGAGCAGTTCGCCGTCGCGGCGCTCAACGTGGCCGACTACGGCTATGTGCTGGAGAACGGCCGCATCTCGGTGCACGGCACGCCGGACAAGCTGCGCCACGACCCGGCGGTGGTGGCGGCCTACCTGGGCGGGGCGCACTGAACCGCGCGAGCCGGCATCAACGCCCGCGCCGCAACTGCCCAGCGGCGGCTGCCAGCACGGCGTCGGTGAGCTGGTGCATGGCCTGCGTCTCCACCCGCCAGTGCTGCCAGTAAAGCGGCACGTCTTCCCAGGCGCGCGGGCGCAGCGGCACCAGGCGTCCCGAATCCAGGTGCTCCTGCACCAGGATCTGCATGTTCATCGTCCAGCCCAACCCGGCCAAAGTGGCCTGCACGAAAGCCCGTGACGAAGGCAGCCACCACACCGGCGGCTGCCAGGCAGCGCCGCGCATCACGCGCTGGACAAAGCGGGCCTGCATCGCGTCCTTGCGGTTGAACACCAGCACCGGCGCCGCGGCCAGCGTGCGGGCGCCGACGCCCTGCGAGAAATGAAGCGCGTGGAATGCCGGCGTGCAGGTGGCCACATAGCGCATGCTGCCCAGGGCATGGATGCGGCAGCCCTGCACCGGATCGGCCAGGGTGGTCACCGCGCCCAGGACCGAACCGTCGCGCAGCAGGGCGGCGGTGTGGTCCTGGTCCTCGGTCTGCATGTCCAGCGTGATGTCGGTCTGCGCGGCAAAACGCGCCGCCGCGTCGACGAACCAGGTTTCCAGGCTGTCGTGGTTGACCGCCACGCGGATGCCGGCCCGCGGCGCCGCGTCGTCCACCCCCAGCCGCACGAAAGCCTCGTGCTCGAGCAGGGCCGCCTGCTCGGCCAGGCGCACCAGCACCTCGCCGTCGGCCGTGGCGCTGGCCGGCGTGGTGCGCCGCACCAGCAGGCGGCCGATGCGGTGCTCCAGCAGCTTGATGCGCTGCGACACCGCCGAGGGCGTCACGCTGAGCCGCGCGGCGGCCCGCTCGAAGCTGCCTTCGCGCACTACCGCCGCCAGGGCGCGCAACTGGTCGTGATCGATGCGGGAAAGATGTTCCATGACATTAGAAATTCTTAAGTGATTTAAGGAAAATTAGCTGGAATCCATGCCGACGGCAAGCCAGAATGCCAACCGCATCACGCTTTCCCCTGGATTCACCATGCTGTTTTCCCTGCCTTTCTCCGCCCTGTTCGGCGCCTGGTTCAGCGGCGCCGCCACCGGCCTGGGCCTGTTCGCCGCCGTGGGCGCGCAAAGCGCCTACATCCTGCGCCAGGGCATCCTGCGCGCCCACCTGCTCGGCATCCTGGCCGTCTGCGCGCTGCTCGACGCGACGTTCATCTTCGCCAGCGTGCTGGGACTACGGATGCTGGACCATGGCCTGCCCTGGCTGACGCAGGCCATATCGGGATTCGGCGTCGCCTTCCTGGCCTGGTATGCGCTGCAGGCCGCGCGCCGCGCGCTGCGGCCAGGCCAGGGCCTGCAGGCCGCGGCGCAAGGCCGCCACTCGCGCCGCGCGGCGCTGCTGGGCGCGGTGAGCCTATCGCTGTTCAATCCGCACTTCTGGCTGGACATCATGGTGGTGGGCTCGCTGGCGCACGGCCTCGACCAGGACCGCCTGGCCTTCGGCGCCGGCGCCATGACCGCGAGCCTGTTCTGGCTGGCCGTCCTAGGCCTGGGCTCGCGCCTGTTCGCGCCGCTGTTCGCCGCGCCGCGCGCCTGGCGCGTGCTGGACGGCGGCATGGCCGTGCTGATGTCCGCGCTGGCGCTGAAAATGGCCGCCGCCGCGATATAGCCTCAACCCGCGGCGTCTTCCCGGCGCCTCAGAGGTCTTCCCGCTGCTGCGCGGCTTGCCGGTCCTGGCGCCGCCAGCCGGTGCGCAGCACGGCCATCCGCCGGATCGCGGCCCGCGACATTTTCCACCAGCCGGACGGCCGCGGATCGGCCAGCATGCTCATGGCCCTTGCGTAATCCAGCGTCAGTCCAGGCGTCCAGGCCATCGTCGTGGCGCGCTTGCGGATCTGCGAGGCGACCCACAGCTCGGGCGTCAACAGCAGGCGCAGGAATACCCCGCCGCCCCGGCCGGCCAGCCGC
>DASWPO010000169.1:0-5760 GCA_036404015.1 Bordetella sp.
AGCGGCCTACCTGGGCTACGAAGCCCAGGTCGCCAGCGGCGAGATCACGCTCTTCAAGAAGATGCCGGCCATCGCGCTGTGGCGCAAGATGCTGTCGATGCTGTTCGAAACCGGCCACCCCTGGATCACGTTCAAGGATCCTTGCAACATCCGCTCGCCGCAGCAGCACGTGGGCATGGTGCACAGCTCCAACCTTTGCACCGAGATCACGCTCAACACCAACGACTCGGAAATCGCCGTTTGCAACCTGGGCTCGGTCAACCTGCCCCGGCACATGAAGCCCGCCACCAACGGCGGCTACGAACTCGACCACGACAAGCTCAAGCGCACCGTCGGCATCGCCATGCGCATGCTCGACAACGTGATCGACATCAACTACTACGCCGTCGACAAGGCCCGCAACTCCAACGCCCGCCACCGCCCGGTGGGCATGGGCATCATGGGCTTCCAGGATTGCCTGCACATGATGCGCGTGCCGTACGCGTCGCAAGCCGCGGTGGAGTTCGCCGACCGCTCGATGGAAGCCGTGTGCTACCAGGCCTACTGGGCCTCGAGCGGACTCGCGCAAGAACGCGGCCAATACCAGTCGTACGAAGGTTCGCTGTGGTCGCGCGGCATCCTGCCGCAAGACACGATCGCGATGCTGCGCGAAGCGCGCGGCGGCCATGTCGAGGTCGATGCATCGAGCACGCTCGATTGGGATGCGTTGCGCGCACGCATCAAAACGCAGGGCATGCGCAACTCCAACTGCATTGCGATTGCACCAACCGCGACGATTTCCAATATCATTGGCGTGTCTGCGTGCATTGAACCTACATACCAAAACTTGTACGTCAAATCGAATCTCTCTGGCGAGTTCACGGTCGTTAACGATTACCTCGTGCGTGACCTGAAGAAACTCGGTCTGTGGGACGAAGTCATGGTCGCCGATCTCAAGTACTTCGACGGCAGCCTGTCCCGCATCGATCGCGTTCCCGCCGAACTTCGCGAACTCTACGCCACCGCGTTCGAAGTCGAACCGAGCTGGCTGGTCGAGTGCGCGTCGCGTCGACAGAAATGGATCGACCAGTCCCAGTCGCTGAACATCTACATGGCCGGCGCCTCGGGCAAGAAGCTCGACGACACCTACAAGCTGGCCTGGCTGCGTGGCCTGAAGACCACCTACTACCTGCGCACGCTGGGCGCCACCAGCGCCGAGAAGTCCACCGGCCGCGGCGGCGAGCTCAACGCCGTGAACTCCTCCGGGATTGCCAACCCCGCTGCCTCTGCCGCGGCCCCTGTCCTGCCCGAACCCGAAATCGTCGGCGCAGCCTGCACCATGAAACCGGGCGACCCCGGTTTCGAAGAGTGCGAAGCCTGCCAATAACGTTTCGGAGAATTCAATATGCTGACATGGGAAGACAACGCCGCCCAACAACCGGCACCCGCTGCCGGGGGTTCCACGGGTGGTCCCGCCGCCGAGGCACAGCCCGCCACGGGGCTGTTCGCCGACACGGCCATTCCGCCTTCGGCCGCCGCACCGCAGCAAGCGGCTGGCGCCGAGGCGGCGCGCCGCGTCAAAGTGGCCGACAAGCGCATCATCAACGGCCAGACCGACGTCAACCAGCTGGTGCCGTTCAAGTACAAATGGGCCTGGGAAAAATACCTGGCCACCTGCGCCAACCACTGGATGCCGCAGGAAATCAACATGTCGCGCGACATCGCGCTGTGGAAGAACCCCAACGGGCTGACGGAAGACGAGCGCCGCGTCGTCAAGCGCAACCTGGGCTTCTTCGTCACCGCCGACTCGCTGGCCGCCAACAACATCGTGCTGGGCACCTACCGCCACATCACGGCGCCCGAGTGCCGCCAGTTCCTGCTGCGCCAGGCCTTCGAAGAGGCCATCCACACGCACGCCTACCAGTACATCGTGGAAAGCCTGGATCTCGACGAATCCGAGATCTTCAACGCCTACAACGAAGTGCCGGCGATCCGCGCCAAGGATGAGTTCCTCATCCCCTTCATCGACGCCATCTCCGACCCCAACTTCAATACCGGCACCCCCGAGGCCGACCAGACGCTCCTGAAGTCGCTGATCGTCTTCGCCTGCCTGATGGAAGGCCTGTTCTTCTACGTGGGCTTCACGCAGATCCTGGCGCTGGGCCGGCAGAACAAGATGACCGGCGCCGCCGAGCAGTACATGTAAATCCTGCGCGATGAATCCATGCACTGCAATTTCGGCATCGACCTGATCAACACCATCAAGCTCGAGAACCCGCACCTCTGGACGCCCGAGTTCCGCGAGGAAATCCGCGCGCTGTTCAAGAAGGCGGTCGATCTCGAATACGCCTACGCCGAGGACACCATGCCGCGCGGCGTGCTGGGCCTCAATGCGCCCATGTTCAAATCGTATCTGCGCTTCATCGCCAATCGGCGCTGCCAGCAGATCGGCATCGAACCGCTGTTCCCCCAGGAAGAAAACCCCTTCCCGTGGATGGCGGAAATGATCGACCTGAAGAATGAACGCAACTTTTTCGAAACCCGTGTGATCGAATACCAGACCGGCGGCACGCTGAACTGGGAATAAGCCGAACACACCGCCCGCCTGATGGCCCGGCGGTGTTTCTGCCTCCCTCTCCTTAGCTGCACGGTGTGGCATCCGGCCACGCAAGACCATACGGCAGACACAGCGCAACCGTCTGCCGGCGCCATTTGAAATGGGTCGCGCCGCATCTGTCTCATACAGGGCGGGATCTATATCAAATGGCCGTGCTGAATTCATTAGCGCAAGCCGTAGCCGTACTTCCGCTCGCACAGGGTCGTGGCATGCGCCGATGAATAACCCGGGCGCGGTTCGTCATCCGACGGATCGTGACACGGGTTTACGTTCTGGGACCCCTGAACCTAAGGAGCATGACCATGGCAACTGCCAAAAAAGCCGCCAAGAAGGCGGTGAAGAAGACCCCGGCCAAGAAAGCCGTCAAGAAAGCTGTCAAGAAAGTCGCCGCCAAGAAGGCAGTGGTGAAGAAAGCCGCTGTCAAGAAGGTTGCGGTCAAGAAGGTAGCGAAGAAGGCCGTCAAGAAGGTCGCCAAGAAGGCGGTCAAGAAAGTCGCCGCCAAGAAGCCCGCTGCCAAGAAGGTCGCCAAAAAGGCGGCCAAGAAGGCTGTAGCCAAGAAGGCCGTCAAGAAGGTTGCCAAGAAGGCTGCCAAGAAGACCGCCAAAAAGGCCGCGAAGAAGGCTGCGAAGCCTGCTGCGAAAAAGCCTGCCGCCAAGAAGGCTGCGCCCAAGAAGCCCGCCACGCCGCCCTCGACGGCTGCTGCCCCGGGTGCCAAGACGGCGCTCAACCCGGCCGCTTCCTGGCCCTTCCCGACCGGCGGCCGTCCCTAATCGGACCCCGCTGCGTTGATGCAGCAAAGCCGCCTGGCCTGGCCAGGCGGCTTTTTCATTACCGGCCAAAGCTGGGCCAGTATGCGACAATGAAAACCTTCAACTTCATGCAAGGTAAGGTACACGGCGCATTATGATCGGCGACATCGCGCGGTTCCTGCTCGACCTCTGTTTTACGCTTTTCGGCGCGGCGCTCATCCTGCGCGCCTGGATGCATGCTGTGCGCCTGCCCCCCTTCAACCCCGTGGCGCGCGGCGTCTACCAGGCCAGCAACTGGCTGATCCTGCCGCTGCGCAAGCTCATCCCCGCCACCAGCCGGATCGACTGGACGAGCCTGGCGGCCCTGTGGCTGACGGCCCTGGTGTACCTGCTGCTGGCCTGGCTGGTGAGCGTGGGCGCGCTGATCCCGCCGGCGCTCTTGCCTTCCGTTGCGGCCAGCGCCCTGCTGATGGCCGTGAAGTGGGCGCTCAACCTGGTCGTCTGGATGACGCTGGCCCAGGCCGTGCTGTCGTGGGTCAACCCGCTCTCGCCCCTGATGCCCATCCTGCAGACGCTGACGGCTCCCCTGCTCGGCCCCATCCGGCAGATCCTGCCGCGCATGAGCGTGGACTTCTCGCCGCTGCTGCTGCTGGTGATCGCCCAGGTGCTGCTGATGGTGCTGACCCGCGTGGGCTATGGGCTGATGGGCATCTAGCCATCGCTCGCGGCAAGAGCAGCCCGCAAAGCAAAACCCCGGCACGAGGCCGGGGTTTCGTTTTGCATTTTTGTTTGCAGGGCAGGCATGGCGGCAAGGCCATGCGGCACGAACCTACATCGGCGCCACGCGCGTGGGGCCGGCGCCGCTGATGACTTGCACGCGCTGGCCCACGCCCAGGGGCTGGTCGGCTTCCTGCGCCACGACGCGGGTTTCGCCGTTGTCCAGGCGCACGGTGATTTCGTAGCCGGAAGTCTTGCCCACCTGGTTTTCGACGGCGTTGCCCGCCACCGCGCCCAGGATGGCGCCGCCCACGGTCGCCAGCGCATTGCCCGAGCCCCGGCCGATGCCGTTGCCCGCCACGCCGCCCAGCACGCCGCCGGCGATCAGGCCGACCCCGGAGGAGCGGTCGTTCTGGATGGTGATGGGCCGCATGGCGACGATAGTGCCCGTGCGCACGATCTGTTCGCGCTGCGCCTGACCGTAGGTATAGACGCTGCTCGAAGCGCTCCGGTCGGCGCAGCCGGCCAGCACGGACAGGGACAAGCCCAGCGCGGCGACGGCCGTCCAGCGGCCGGCGCGCACGAAAGAGGAAGAATTCGATTGCATCATTTTGGGAGCTCCTGAAACGGAACGTTTTCGCGGCGGGCTCGAATTTGCCGGAGAAACAGAGCTGATTTTAGCCCTGTCCGCCAGAAGCCGGCGTCCATCATGAAACCGGGCGCAACCACTGCGAAGCAGCGCGCCCGGCCGGCGGCGGGTTCAGGCCGGCAGATGGATGCCGTAGGAGGCGTGCAGCAGGCCGTCGATCTCGCCGCGGGCGGGCTTGTGATTCTGCGCCCCGCGCGAAGCGATCTTGATGGCGCCCATCACGCTGGCCAGGCGGCAGCTGTCCAGCCAGTTCCAGCCCTGGGTCAGGCCGTACACCAGGCCGGCGCGGTGCGAGTCGCCGCAGCCGGTGGGGTCGACCACGGCGGCCGCCTTGACGGGCGGCACTTCGATCGTTTCGCCGCCGGTCATCAGCGTGGCGCCTTCGCCGCCGCGCGTCACGATGACGGCCTGCATGGTCTTGGCGATATCGGCGATCTGGCGACCGGTGCGCTGCTCGATCACGCTGGCCTCGTAGTCGTTGGCGGTGAGCACCTGCGCCAGCCTGATCATGCGCTCGATGTCGGCGCCGTCGAACAGCGGCATGGCCTGGCCCAGGTCGAAAATGAAGGGGATGCCGAGCTTGTTCAGGCGCTCGGCGTGGGCGAACATGCCCTCCTTGGCGTCGGGCGAAACCACGCCCCACACGGCGCGGGTATCGGAGCCGAAGTCGTTTTGCGCCGACATGGCCATGGCGCCCGGGTGGAAGGCGGTGATCTGGTTGTCGTCGAGGTCGGTCGTGATCCAGCACTGCGCGGTCAGGGTGCCGGGCACGACCTTGACGTGCGCCGTGCTGATGCCCAGGTCGGTCAGGCGCTGCAGGTATCCGCCGGCGTCTTCGCCCACCGAGGCCACGGGCAGCGGCGCGCCGCCCAGCAGCTTCAGGTTGTAGGCCACGTTGCCGGCGCAGCCGCCGTACTCGCGGCGCAGCGAAGGCACCAGGAAGGACACGCTCAGCGTGTGGATGCGGTCGGGCAGGATGTGTTCGCCGAAACGCCCTTCGAACACCGCGATGGCGTCGAAGGCCATCGAGCCGCAAACCAGTACCGGAG
>DASWPO010000170.1:0-14208 GCA_036404015.1 Bordetella sp.
CCAGTGGGGGCGAGCATCGGAATTCCGCAGGGCAGCCTCGGCGGCTGAAGAATCCGATACCGGCCGAAGAACCCGAATACCGCCTGCCATGAGCGCGCAACCCTGGATGTAACATTGGCCCCCTCCCGGTTTTCAGAAAAAGTCCTTCATGACCGCGCTGCCTGACGCCTTCTTCAACCGCGACGCCTGCCAGTTGGCGCGCGAGCTGATCGGCAAGGTCATCCGCCGCAAGCTGGGACGCTTGTGGCTGTCGGCCCGCATCATCGAGACCGAGGCCTACTATCTGGGCGAGAAGGGCAGCCACGCTTCGCTGGGCTATACCCACAAGCGCCGCGCCCTGTTCATGGACGGGGGCACGATCTACATGTACCACTCCCAGGGCGGCGATTCGCTGAACTTCAGCGCCGCGGGGCCCGGCAATGCCGTGCTGATCAAATCCGCCCACCCATGGCTCGACGCCGTGTCCGGCCCCAGGTCGCTGGCGCGCATGCAGGCGCTCAACCCCGACGCGCGGGGCAATCCCCGCGACCCGCGCAAGCTGTGCGCCGGGCAGGCGCTGCTGTGCCGCTCGCTCGCCCTGAAAATCGCCGACTGGGACGCGCAAGGCTTCGACCCCGCCCGGTTCTATGTCGAGGATGTGGGCGCCGCGCCGGCCCGCCTCGTCAACGCCCCCCGGCTGGGCATCCCGCTGGGACGCGACGAACACCTGTTCCACCGCTACATCGATCCCGACTACGCCGCCTGCTGCACCCGCAATCCGCTGCGCCGCGGGCAGCAGGAGGGCAGCGACTACGTCTGGGTCGACATTCAAGGTACGATTTTGTGATGGAAAACATTCTGCTTTGGGTTGCCGCCGTGGCCGCGTTGCTGGCCTTGATCGTGAGCCTGGTCGCCGCCTTGCGCGGCCGCGACGAGGGCGCCCAGCGTGCCTTGCTCGATGCGCTGGAACGTTCGGGGCGCAGCCTGCGCGACGAACTGGCCGACAGCCAGCGCGATACCCGCAACGAACTCTCCGAGAGCCAGCGCGGCCTGCGCGCCGAGCTGTCCGAGGCCATGCGCACCCTGGCGGCCGGCCTCACGCAGAGCCATGAAGACCTGCGCACCGCGCTGACCCGCGATGCCCGCGAGACCCGCGTCGAGCACAACGACGCCCTGGGCCGCTTCGCCACCCAGTTCGGCGAGCGCCTGCAGGGCCTGGTCGAGCTCAACGACCGCCGCATGGGCGAGGTGCGGCAAACCGTGGACGAGCGCCTCAAGGCCCTGCAGGCCGACAACGGCCAGCGCCTGGAGGCCATGCAGCGCACCGTCGACGAAAAGCTGCACGCCACGCTCGAGCAGCGCCTGGGCGAATCCTTCCGCCTGGTCTCCGAGCGCCTGGAAGCCGTGCACAAGGGCCTGGGCGAGATGCAGAGCCTGGCGGCCGGGGTGGGGGACTTGAAGCGCGTGCTGACCAACGTCAAGTCGCGCGGCACCTGGGGCGAGGTGCAGCTGGCCCGCCTGATCGAGGACACCATGACGCCCGAGCAGTACGGGCGCAACGTCAAGCCGGTGCCGGGCAAGGACGTCATCGTTGAATTCGCCATCCGCTTGCCGGGACGCCGCGATGATGGCGAACCGGTCTGGCTGCCCATCGACGCCAAGTTCCCCAAGGAAGAATACGAACGGCTGGTCGATGCCCAGGAGGCCGGCGATGCGGACGCGGCCCGCGCGGCGTCGGCCGCGCTGGCGCGCGCCATCGAGGTCCAGGCGCGCAACATCACCAAGTACGTCGAGCCGCCCCACACGACGGACTTCGCCATCATGTTCCTGCCCACCGAAGGCCTGTATGCCGAGGTCCTGCGCGTGCCGGGCCTGGTCGACAAGTTGCAAGGCATGCGCGTGAACGTGGCCGGCCCGTCGAATCTGGCCGCCATGCTCAACAGCTTGCAGATGGGGTTTCGCACCCTGGCCATCGAGCAGCGTTCGTCCGAGGTCTGGAAGATCCTGGGGGCGGTCAAGACCGAATTCGGCAAATTCGGCGAGTCGCTGGCCAGCGTCAAAAAGACCCTGGACCAGGCCAGCAACAAGATCGGCCAGACTGAGGTGCGCACCCGGGCCATGCTGCGCAATCTGCGCGAGGTAGAGGCCCTGCCGGAAAGCGAGGCCGTGCAACTGCTGGGTGGTGAAAGTGGCGAAGGCGGTGAGGGCAGCGAAGCCGACGACGCGGATCGGCCAGACGAGGGGTGAGCGGGTGGCGCGGCCGGGGCCGCGCCTGCCGGGCTACATGGCCTCGAGGTCGCGCACGGCGGCGCGTCCCGCGAGATAGCCCAGCCCCAGCGCGGCCAGCAGGCCGTTGCCGGACATATAGCCGGTGCTGCCTCGATTGCCGCTGATGCCGGCCGCCGCGCCGCCGCCCGCGTACAGGCCGGCTATGGGCTTGCCGCCGGGGCGCAGCACGCGGCCGTCGTCATCGATGCGCAGGCCGCCTTGCGTGTGGAACAGCGCCGGGCCGATGCGGGTCGCGGTGTAGGGCGCGACGAGCGCGCCCAGGCCCCAATGGCTGCGGCCGAAAGCATCCGCAGCGCCGGCGGCCGCTTGCGCGGCTTGCGCCAGGGTCGCGCGCAGCGCATCGGCCGGCAGGCCCAGGCGCTGCGCCAAGGCGTCCGCGTCGGGCGCCTCGACGACGCCCTTGTGTTGGACCAGTTCGCCGTATTCTTCCTGGCCCCGGGCCGTCATGTCGCGCACGCGGGTGTCGGCGACGACATAGAAGGGGCCCTTGCGCTCCAGCTCGAGCGCGGCGAACGCGGAATAGCCCAGGCTTTCGTCGCCGAAGCGGCGGCCCTGCCCATCGACGACGATCCCGCCCTTTTCGACCACGGTCCAGGTAACGAGCGAACCGTGCGGGTCGGCCAGGCTGGCATGGGCCTGGTAGGCGCCCATATTGGCCAGGTCCGCGCCCAGTGCCTCGCCCCAGGCCATGGCCTCGCCCTCGCTGCCCGGCGAGCCGCCATAGGGCGCCTCGGCCAGTTCGGGGCAAAAGCGCGCCAGCAACGCCCGGTTGGCGCCGAAGCCGTTGGTGGCCAGGATGACGGCGCGCGCGCCGATGACGGTGCGTTCGCCGTCCGGGGTCAGGGTGATCGCGCCGCCTACCCCGCCTTGCGGCGTGGCCAGCAGTTCGACGGCTGGGTTGCCGAAGGCCAGCGGGATGCCGCGCGCCTCCACCGAACGCGCCAGGTCGGCCATCAGATCGGCGCCACGGCGCGAGGGCGGCGAATGCAGGCGGTATTGGCGGTGGCCGATGTGCTTGTAGGTCTCGACCAGCGTGAGGTTTGCGCCCGCCTCGTCGACCAGCCATTCGACCAGCTCGGCCGAGACTTGCGCCAGCCGGCGGGTCAGGCCGGGCATTTCGTGCGGACCGGCGATGCGCTGCAGGTCCTCGATGAAGTCCTCCGGACTGTCGGCCATGCCCGCCTGGGCCTGCATGCGCGTGCCGGCGGCGGGGATCGAACCGCTGGACAGCGTGGTGTTGCCGCGCATCCGGTCCGCTTTCTCGACGACCGCTACCGAGGCGCCGGGCGCGGCGGCCTGGGCCGCGAGCGCCGCGGTCAGGCCGCAGCCTCCCGCGCCGACGACGAGCACGTCGAATTCCGCGTCCGGCGGCGGCAACTCGTCCACATTCCTGATCCGCATTGTTCAGTCGACCTGGGCGCCGGACACCGTCACCGCTTCATGCCATTGGTCGATCTGCTTGGCTAGAAAGTCGGCGAATTCCTTCGGCGTGGTGATCTGCACCTGCAGGCCGAGCGTGTTCATCTTTGCCTTCACCTCGGGTTGAGCCAGCACGGAGGCCAGGTCGGCCGACATCTTGTCGACGATGGCCTTGGGCGTGCCCTTGGGCGCGAACAGGCCCGAGAACGCGGCGGTATCGAAGCCCGGGAAGCCCTGGTCGGCGATCGTGGGATAGTTGTTGCCGCTGTAGTCCTTCGCGGTGGTGACGGCCAGCAGCTTGAGCTTGCCCGACTTGACCAGCGGCTCGGCGGATGGCACGCCCGTGATGCCGATGGGCACCGTGCCGCCCATCAGGTCGTTGAGCAGCGGCGCGCTGCCCTTGTACGGGATGTGCGGCAGGTCGAGCTTGGCCTGCATCTTCACCAGTTCCATCGACAGGTGGCTGGCCGCGCCGTTGCCGTCGGAGCCGAAGCTGTACTTGCCGGGGTTCTTGCGGATCAGCTCGACCAGTTCCTTGAGCGAATTGGCCGGCACGCTGGGATTGATGAGAATGGCATTGGCGTAGATGGCGGCCATGCCGATCGGTTCGAAATCCTTCTGCGGATCGTAGGGGAGGTTCTTGTACAGCCATTTGTTGATGGCATGCGAGCCCGTGACGCCCAGCACGATGGTGTAGCCGTCGGGCGGCGCCTTGGCGACCATGGCGGAACCGATGTTGCCGCCCGCGCCGGGACGGTTTTCGATGATCACGCTCTGGCCCCACATCTTGGAGAGCCCTTCGCCGATGATGCGGCCGGTCAGGTCGGTCGGGCCGCCGGGCGTGTAGGGCACGATCAGGGTGACGGCGTGCTTGGGAAAGCCGTCGGCCCCATCGGCATGCGCCCAGATGGGCATCAGGGCGCAGCCGATGACCGCCGCGCCGGCGAGCAGGGCGCGGCGGCGCGAACGTCCAGCCATGGATTGAGCGTGCTTGCTGCGAAACTGCATCATCATTTCCCCTATATGTGTGAACAAATTTTGAAGTGTCGACAATATAGGATTCGTCTTGGCAAGGGTCAACCTTCAGTGGCGCAATTTCCGCGTAAAAAGAGTGTTAATTAGGGTAAACCAGGGTAATTTTCCTGGGTTGAATATAAAACTGTCGACAAATTGACTGGACAGATAGGACGGGAAACGGCCTGGAATGCCTCTCCCGGCGCCAGGCTGGGCACAGGTCCGCGTTCACGTATCTGCTACATTGCGGGTGGCTTTCCACAATGCGTTCAACGGCCCGACATCCCATGCTCTCCCAACAAGAACTCAAGCAACAGGCCGCCGACGCGGCCCTGGAATTCGTCGATGCCGTGGCGGCTCCCGGTGTGGTCATCGGCGTGGGAACCGGCTCCACCGCCGACCTCTTCATCGACGGCCTGGCGCGTTTCAAGGGCCGTATCGGCGCCACCGCCGCCAGCTCCGAGCGCAGCGCGGCGCGGCTTGCCGGCCATGGCTTGAAAGTCCTCGACCTCAACGAAGTCGAGTCCATGCCCATCTATGTCGACGGCGCCGACGAGATCGACGCCAACCTGCACATGATCAAGGGCGGCGGCGGCGCGCTCACGCGCGAGAAGATCGTCGCCTCCGTGGCCGAGCGCTTCATCTGCATCGCCGACGAATCCAAGCTGGTCGAGCGCCTGGGCAAGTTCCCGCTGCCGGTCGAAGTCATCCCCATGGCCCGCGAGGCCGTGGCGCGTCGCCTGGCGGCGCTGGGCGGCCAGCCGCGCCTGCGCGAGGGCTTCATCACCGACAACGGCAACGTCATCCTGGATGTGAGCGGCTTGCGCATTGCCGATGCCCCGGGGCTCGAGGCCGACATCAACAGCTACGCCGGCGTGGTCACCTGCGGCCTGTTCGCCCTGGCCGGCGCCGACGTCGCCTTGCTGGCGACGCAAAACGGTATTCGCCGCCTGGAACGCCCCCGCTAGTCCGATTCATAATTTCGTCATACTTACGTCATAAGCTGCTTAGCTGCCACCAAAGGCCCTAGGCTCGTCCATCATCGAAGGAACACGCATGCCGGATCACACCAACAAACAGTTCGACAGCGACCTGGAGTTCGTCCGTTCGCAGTTCCTCATCATGGGTGGCGTCGTCGAAGCCATGGTCAACGAGGCGATCGAGGCCTTGTCCACCAGCGACCTGGTCCTGGTCGACAAAGTCCGCGAGCGCGAAAAGGAAGTCAATCGCAGCGAAGTCGAGATCGACGAGCGTATCAGCCTGCTGCTTGCCCGCCACCAGCCCACGGCCATCGACTTGCGCACGCTGCTGGCCGTGTCCAAGATGCTCACCGACATGGAGCGTTCGGGCGACGAGGCCGAGAAGATCGCCGTCGCCGTGCGCCGCATGCAGGAGAGCGGCCAGCCCCACCTGCCGCTGATCGAATTGCGCCACATGAGCGACAAGGTCGCCAGCATGCTGCGCCAGATGCTCGACGCCTTCGCCCGCCTCGACCCGGTCCAGGCCGCCGCCGTCGTGCGCAGCGACAAGGAAGTCGACCGCGAATGGAAGGCGGCCCTGCGCAATCTCATCACCTACATGATGGAAGATCCGCGCACCATCTCGCATGCCATCGACCTGATCTTCATCTCGCGCTCGCTCGAGCGCATCGGCGACCATGCCAAGAACATGGCCGAGCGCGTCATCTACATGGTGCGCGGCGCGGATGTGCGCCACACCGGCGTCAAGAACACCGAGCGCCAGGCCCGCGGCGAGGGCGAAGCCACCACCGAAGCCTGATTTTCTTCCAGGCTCAAAAGCAGCCTCGTACCGGGTGGACCCCGTTACGAGGCTGTTTTGCTTTAGGTTGCGTCAGAGACGCAATGGCGCGCCCAGAGCGATCGGACGGCCCCTGCGGGACAAGTACGACGAAGACGAGCTCACCGCCCTCTATTACGGCATCGGCCTGCACCTGGGCAAGCCTGTCACGCAAAACGCCCGCGGCGACCTGCTGGGCAATGTGATGAACGTGGGCGACCCGCGCAAGAAAAGCACGCGGGTGTACGAAACCAATGCCTATCTGCCTTATCACTCCGACGTGTCGGACGTCGTGGGCCTCTTGTGCCTGCGCAAGGCCAAGGCTGGCGGCCTGAGCTGCCTGGTGAGCTCAGCCACGATCTACAACGAGATGCTCGGCAAGCACCCCGAATTTCTTGGCTATTTCTACTGCCCGATCTACTACGACCACATGGGCGAGGAGCTGCCCAGCCTCACGCCGATCTTCAGCTACCACGAGGGCAAGCTCAGCAGCCGCTACCTGCGCGCCTACATCGAGCTGGGCCACGAGCGGCGCGGCATTCCCTTGTCGCGCGTGGCCATCGAAGCGCTCGACCTGTTCGATGCGCTGATGAACGACGCCGATCTGCGCCTGGACATGATGCTCGAACCGGGCGACATCCAGTTCTGCAACAACTACGCCATCATGCATTCGCGCACCCATTTCGAGGATTTCGAAGAGCCCGCCCGGCGCCGCAAGCTGTCGCGCCTGTGGCTCAAGATGCCCAACGCGCGGACGCTGGCGCCCGACTTCCCGGGCCGCAACGGCATTCCGGCCACGGGCGCGATGCCAGATTTTTGATTCTTGAACATACCCCACGGACTGTGCGGCGTTACCCAGGCCGGCGCGCAAGTCCTACGGACAGAGCATGTGCAATGCGTTCGGCGCAGCGTGCCATGGTCTGTGCCGTGAGATGCGGTTGCTGGTCCATGATGCGTTGCAGCGGACCCGTGACGCCGACGCTGTATATCACCCCCACATTGGGAATGTGCACCGGGACGCCCAGCGCAGCCAGACCCTCATCGATTTCACCGATACAGGTTGCATAGCCTTGTCGGCGGACTTGCTCATACTCGGCCAGGATGTCCTCAGTCGAAGTCCTGGTTTTTGAGGTAAGCCTGGGCAAGGGCTGGCTCAAGATTTCCATGATGCTCGTTTCATCCTGGAAGGCCAGAATGGCCTTTGCAGAGGCTGCGGCATGTGCGGGCATGTCTTTCCCCGGCAATACGAAGCCGCGCCATGGCGTATCCGGTGCTTCCATCACGACAGATGTCACGAGCAGCCCATCCAATCGCGCCAGGTAACAGGTCTCGCCTGTTTCCGCTGACAAGTCGCGTAGATAGGGCCTGACCAGCGTATCGAGCCATTGCGTGCCCGCGCCGCGATAGGCCAGCCTGGCGATGCGCTGGCCCAGCACATAGGTGCTGGACGCACCGGCGGCCATGTCGATCAGATCCGAATCCTGCATGGTGCCCAGCAAGCGGTGCGCGCTGGTCTTGGGCAGATCCAGCATGCGCGCCACGTCCGCCAGCGTCAATCCGTCGGGAAAGGCCGCAAGCAGTTCCAGGATGCGTACGTATCGTTCCAGGGGGGGGAGTTTGTCTCGTTCCGTCATGTGAAGTTTCGTGGACTGCAATGCGCCGGTGATGCGGTTCTTTTGCAAAGAGCCAGGGGAAAACCCGAGCTTGCCGATGAAGGCGCTCTTTTCTTATCATACCGAAAATCAGTATTAAGTTCCGAAAATCGGAACGATCAACGGGGCTGTGGCACTGAAGCCGCGTGCCTTCGGTTCAATCCAGCTCTCTAGGAGTGCCATACATGAAGATCAGCCTTTTCCGGTTTGGTGCCGCGGTTCGCGTGGTGACGCTGGCGGCAAGTCTCGCCGCCTCTGGCGTGGCGTGGGCGCAGGATACCATCGAGGTCGGCGCCACGGTGCCGCTCACCGGGCCGCTGTCGATGACGGGCAAGCAGTACTACAACACGCTCAAGCTTGCCGAAGAGGACATCAATAAGGCTGGCGGCATCCAGGGCAAGAAGCTGAGTTTCGTCTTCGAGGACGCGCAGGCATCGAACGGCGCGGCCGTCAATGCCTTCGTCAAGATTGTCCAGGAGCACAAGCCGCCTTTCGTCTTCCTGAGCAGCTACAGCACGCAAAACATCGCGGTGACGCCCGAAGTCGCCAAGGCGGGCATTCCCGTCATGTACGCTGGCGGCGCCGACGCCGTGTCGGACGCCAAGAGCCCCTGGATGTTTCGCATCCGCCCGCAGGACAGCACCGCGGCCGTCGCCATGGCGCGTTTCGTCAAAGAGAATCTCAAGGCCACGAAGCCAGGCATCCTCTACCTGCAGAACGATTTCGGGCAGGGCGGCGCGACAGCGGCCCAGCGGTTCCTGGAAGAACAGGGCATCAAGCCGGTGGGCATGGAAGCCTACGGCCAGAACGACAAGGACATGTCGGCCCAGTTGCTGAGCCTGAAGAACAAGGGCGCCGATGTGCTGCTGGCCTTCGTGTACCCGCAAGATGGCGCGCTGCTGCTGCGCCAGATCAAGATGCTGGGCTTGAAACAGCCGGTGGTCGCGTCTTCCGCGGCTTTCGTGCCGGCGGCCATGCAACTGCTGTCGCCCGCCGACCTAGACAATGTCTGGGGTGTGATTGATGCCGATCTGGAAAGTACGCCCGCGGGCAAGGACTTCACGGCCCGCTACAAGGCCAAGTACCAAATCGACGCCGACCCCTACGGCGCGGCCTACTACGACGGCGCGATGCTGATGGCGCGCGCCATGAACGCGGTCGGTACCGACCCGGCCAAGCTGCGCGACTACCTCGCCGGCGTCAAGGGCTACCAGGGCGTTTCGCACGTCTACAGCATCGACGCCCAGGGTAATGGCGTGCATGACGTGGCGGTGGTCAAGTTCAAGCCGGGCACCAAGGACATGCAGTTCGTCGATTCGATCTCGGTGCAATAAAACCGCGCCCGCGGCAAGGGCCGGGCGGTGCAGCCGCCCGGCGATTCAGGGGGAAGCTTTGCAGGATTTCATCCAACTCATTGTCAACGGTGTCGCGCTGGGCAGCGTTTATGCGCTGGCGGCGCTCGGCTTCGTGATCGTCTATTCCGCGACGGGCATCGTCAATTTCTCCGCCGGCCAGTTCGTGATGCTGTGGACGTTCTTCGGCGTCACCACCGTGTTGCAGGCGCAACTGCCCACGATCGAGGCTTATCCACTGGCGATCGCCATGATGGCGGCCTTTGGCGTGCTCTTCTACCTGGCAGTCCATTTCCCGCTGCAGGGCCGGCCGGTAGTGGCCGTCATCATCGGCACGGTTGCCGTGGGCATCGCCATCCAGAACGCGGCGCTGCTGATCTGGGGGGCCTGGCCGTTCCGCATCCCTTCGCCTTTTGGCGATGGCACGGTCTCTCTGGGCGGCAGCGTCATCACGGTCCATGCCCTGGCCACCATTGTCATCACGATGCTGCTCATCGCCGGGCTTCACGTGCTGTTGCACCGGACCAGCCTGGGACGTTCCATGCGCGCCGTGGCGCAGGATGTCGAGACCGCACGCCTCATGGGATTGCCCGTGGCGCTGCTGCTGGGATTCTCCTGGGTACTGGCCGCGATGTTCGCCGGGTTCGCCGGACTGTTGGTGGCGCCCATGTGGTTCGCCGACGTCAATATGGGCGATCCCATTGCGCTCAAGGCCTTCGCGGCCACCATCATCGGCGGCTTCGGCAGTGTGCCGGGTGCCATCGTGGGCGGCCTGTCGGTGGGGCTGATTGAAATCCTGGGAGCGTCCTACCTGTCGTCCACGTACAAGGATCTCCTGGCTTTCGGCGTGATGATCCTGTTCCTGCTGGTGCGTCCGCAGGGCATTTTCGGCGAACGTGTCGCAGACAGGGGCTGATATGAATCAACGCAAGCTATTGCTGAGCAGCGTGCTGCTGCTGGTGCTGGCCGCTCTTTTGCCGCTGGTGCTGGCCGATTACGGCACGCGGCTGCTCAACGCGGCGCTCGTCGCCGCCGTCGCCGTTCTTGGACTGAATTTTGTCTTTGGCTATGCCGGCCTGATTTCGCTGGGGCACGCCGCCTTCGTCGGCGTGGGGGCCTATACGGTGGCGCTGCTGACAACTGCGATTGGCGTCAATTCCTGGGTGGCGGTGCCGTGCGCGGTGGTGCTGTCGGCCCTGTCGGCTTTCGTCACGGGATGGATACTGCTGCGGATCAAGGGGCATTACCTGGCACTGGCGACGTTGGGTCTGAATGTCAGTTTCACCATTGTCGCCTCGAACTGGATGGCGCTTACGGGCGGTAGCAATGGCGTGGCCGGCATTCCCACCTTGTCGCTGGCGGGCATCGAACTGGGCGACGAACGGCGTTTTTACTGGTTCGCATTGGCAGTGCTGGCGCTGTTGACCTGGCTGGCCGCGCGCATCCGGGGCTCATATGCCGGCCGTGCCATGGTTGCGGTGCGTGATGACGAGATCGCCACTGCGATGTCGGGCCTGGCTATCGCGCGCGTCAAGGTGGCGGCCTTCACGCTGGGCGGCGCCTATGCCGGCGTGGCCGGTTGCCTGTTCGCGTTCCATATGAAGTTCGTATCTCCGGACGACTTCAACTTTTCTCATTCCATCACTTATCTGTCCATGCTGATCGTGGGCGGAGAGGGCACGCTCCTGGGCAGCATATTGGGTGCGGTCGGCGTGACACTGCTGCCCGAGGTGCTGCGCGGCCTGGGCAATGCCTACCTGCTGGTCTTCGGCCTGCTGGTACTGCTGGTGCTGGCCGTGCTGCCCAATGGCCTGGCTGGACTGTTGGCACGCTGGCGCGCACCGGTTGGCGCACAGGGAGCCAAACCATGAGTCTTTTGCAAGTCAGCAGCGTGAGCAAGCGCTACGGCGGCGTGCAGGCGCTGTCCGATATCAACCTGGAAATCCAGCCCGACCAGTTTTTCGCAGTCATCGGTCCCAACGGCGCAGGCAAGAGCACGCTGCTCAATGTGCTCACCGGGCTGGTGCCGCCGTCCTCGGGCAGTATCCGGTTCGAAGGGCGCGACCTGACGGCCTCGGGCACCCATGCCATTGTCCGTGCCGGGATCGGCCGCATTTTCCAGAGCGGCCGCCTGTTCAGCCGGCTGACCGTGCTGGAAAACGTCATGATGGGTTCGGCCATGGCCGAACCCCCATCCGTCTGGGCCACGGTGTTGCGCCCTGGCGCGACCCGTCGGCGTGAGGCCGTGGCCCGTGAAGCGGCCATGGGCATGCTGGAGTCGTTCGGCTTGCAAGCCCTGGCCGACCGTAGCATCGGTTCTCTTTCCTATGGCAATCGGCGCCTGGTGGAAATGGCCCGGGTCATGGCCGCGCGGCCTCGTCTGCTGCTGCTCGACGAGCCGGCGGCAGGACTGAATTCCGGCGAGGTGGAAAACCTGATGGAAATGTTGCGCCGGCTGCGCGGCGCGCACCGGCTGTCGGTCGTCCTCATCGAGCACAACATGGGCATGGTCATGCGGCTGGCCGAGCGTATTGCCGTGCTCAATTTCGGCAGCAAGCTGGCCGAGGGTACGCCGCAGGAGATCCAGGGCAATCCGGATGTGCTGGAGGCGTATCTGGGCAAGGGGTATCAGAATGTTGAAATGTAGCGGACTGGGCGCAGCCTACGGCGACATCGTCGCCTTGCGTGGCGTGGATATGCATGTGGCGCAGGGCGAGGCCGTCGCGCTGATCGGCGTCAACGGCGCGGGCAAGACGACCCTGCTGCGTGCGATTTCCGGCCTCTTGCCCAGTACTGGCGACATCGCTTTCGACGGCGCGAGCCTGGGCCGGCTGTCGCCCGAGCGGCGGGTACGCACGGGCATTGCCCATGTGCCGGAAGGGCGCCGCATCTTTCCTGGCCTGACCGTGCGGGAGAACCTCGAGGTGGGTGCCTCGGTGCGTCGGGGGAAGGGGGATGTCGCTGCGGATTTTGACCGCATTTTTGACTTGTTCCCGCGGCTGGCCGAACGCCATCGGCAACTGGGCTGGTCGCTGTCCGGCGGGGAGCAGCAGATGCTCGCCATCGGTCGGGCGCTAATGGCCAGCCCGCGTCTGCTACTGCTCGACGAGCCCTCGCTGGGCCTGGCGCCGCGCCTGGCCGAGGAGGTGTACACGCGCATCGCCACCATCAACGAAGGCGGTCTGACCGTGCTGCTGGTCGAGCAGAACACCGTGCTGGCGCTCGATGTGGCCGATCGCGGCTACGTGCTCGAGAACGGCACCATCGTGCTGGCCGATGCGGCCGCCAGCCTGCGCAGCAATCCGCGTGTGCGCGATGCTTACCTGGGCCGCTGAAGCAATGCCAGCGCCTGGTTTTCCACAAAACTTATCCAACCGAGAGTAGTGCCATGTATCCCGATACCGCATCGAAGTCCTATGCGCTGCATCAGCGCGCCAAACGGTCGCTGCCCGGCGGCAACACCCGTACAACCGTCTTCATGTCGCCTTATCCGGTGTATGCCGCGCGCGGCGAGGGCTGCCGCGTGTATGACGTCGACGGCAATGCGCTGATCGATTGCATCAATAATTTCACCTCCCTGATCCACGGCCATGCGCATCCCGCTATCGTGGAAACCGCGCAGCGCCATGTGACGCAAGGCTCGGCCTTCGGCCTGCCCACCGAGAGCGAAATCGCATTGGCCGAAGTGTTGTGCGAGCAGGTGCCTTCCATCGAACACGTCCGCTTCACCAATTCGGGCACCGAGGCTGTGATGATGGCGCTCAAGGCAGCACGTGCCTATACCGGCCGTCCCAAGATCGCCAAGGTCGAAGGTGCCTATCATGGTTCCTACGACTACGCCGAGACCAGCCTGGATGCGGAACCGGCCAATTGGGGCGGCGATGCGCCCAACTCGGTGCCCTATGCCAAGGGCACGCCGCAAGGCGTGTTGTCGGACGTGGTGGTGTTGCCTTTCAACGACGTCGCGCGCACCGAGGCGCTGTTGCGCCGGCATGGCAGCGAACTGGCCGGCGTGCTGATCGACCTGGTGCCCAATCGTGTGGGCCTGGTGCCCGCTTCGCCGGACTACCTGGCCATGTTGCGCCGGGTTACCCGGGAACTGGGCATCTTGCTGATCGTCGACGAAGTCATCACCTTGCGCCTGGCGCGTGGCGGTGCGCAGACGCGCCTGGGGGTCGAGGCCGACCTGACCACCGTGGGCAAGATCATGGGGGGAGGCTTCCCGGTGGGCGGCGTGGGCGGGCGCAAGGACATCATGGCCGTGTTCGACCCTACTTCGGGGCGCCCGGCAGTGCCGCACGGTGGCACTTTCTCGGCTAATCCCATGTCCATGGCGTGCGGTTTGCGGGCCATGGAACTGCTTACCGGCGAGGCTTATGCGCAGCTCGACCATATGGGCGACACTTTGCGCCAGGCGCTGAACCAGGCTTTCCACAACGCCGGTGTGGCCGGGCAGGCCACCGGCCTGGGATCGTTGCTCAAGCTGCACCTGCGCGACCAGCCCATCACCGATTATCGCAGCGCCTATCCGGCCAAGGCCGAGCGGGATGCCATGGCCGCCATCAACGTCAAGCTGCTCAACCGCGGCGTGCTGATGGCCGGCTATGGCCTGATTGCCTTGTCGACCGCCATGCGCGACGCGGACATTGCCCACATCGCCGAGGCCGCGCACGACAGCCTGCGCGAGTGGGTCGCGGAGCGCAGCG
>DASWPO010000171.1:0-6670 GCA_036404015.1 Bordetella sp.
AGCAGCTGGGGCGGCTGCGAGCCGGCTTCCCACCAGACGATGTCGCTCTTGATGGAGTCGAGCTTCTTGAACGCGCGGTCCAGGCCTTCCGGGGTGCCGAGCACCTTGTAGACGTCCGTCGTGGGAACGCCGTCGGCCAGCAGCGCCGCCTCCAACGTCAACGTGGCCGTCTTGCGCATGCCGCGCTTGCCGGGGAATTTCCGGGTGTCGAAGAAATCGGCGATGGTGGTGGGCGCCGTGGCCAGCTTGGTCGTGTCGTAGGCGAAGACGCTGGTCCACATCGCGGTGGCCACGCCGCACTTCGCGATGGTGCCCGGCAGGAAGTCGGACGCGTCGCCCAGCAGGCTCTTGTCGAAGGGCTGCAGCATCCCCTCGTCGCAAGCGGCGATCATGTCCTGCTCTTCCATGTCCATCAGGTCCCAGGTGGTGTTCTTCGCCTGGACCATCGCGGACAGCTTCGCCAGGCCGCCGTCATACGATTCGTAGTTGAAATCGATGTTGCTCTTCTGCGCCGTGTACGGCTTGAAAAAGGCCTCTTTCATGGCGTTTTCATAGGCGCCGCCAAACGAAACGACGCTGATCGTTTCGGCCTGGGCCGGGCTGGTGGCGGCGAGGGCGCCTGCCGCAAGGGCGAAGGACGCGAATTTCGAAGCAATGAGGCGGGAAACCATGATGGCAACTCCTGTGGAGTGAAAATGGAAACAGCGGGGGTACGGCAAAAGCGTCAGCCTGAAGCGGGCGGCAGATGCAGGATCTTGCAGTCGTCGTGCCGCCAGCAGACGCTGGCGGTTTCGCCGGCGGCGGGCAGCGCCTGGCGCTGGGTGTTTGGAACCTTCGCGATGATGTCGACGCCCTGCGCCAGCTTCAGCTCCACGCGATGGTGGTCGCCGCAATAGATCAGTTTGCGCACCTGGCCGGACACGGTGTTTTCCGTCCGGGGGTCTCCCGAGCCCAGATGGGTGCGCTCGGGCCGCAGGGCCAGCGTGGCGGCGCCGTTCAGGCGCAGGCCCGCGCCGTGGCGGCCGCGCACGGTGATGCCGCCGTCCAGCGCCAGCTCGGCCCAATCGCCGTCCATCTTGCTGATGTTGCCCCGCAGGCCGTTGTTCTCGCCAACGAAGTTCGCCACGAAGACGTTCGCCGCGTTTTCATAGAGCTCCGTCGGCGTGGCGAGCTGCTGGATGAAGCCGTCGGAAAACACCGCGACCCGGTCGGACATGGTCAACGCCTCGCCCTGGTCGTGCGTCACGTAGACGACGGTCAGGCTCAGTTCCTTGTGCAGGCGCATGATTTCATACTGCATGGTTTCACGCAGCCGCTTGTCGAGCGCGCCCAGCGGCTCATCCATCAGCACGACGCTGGGCTCGAACACCAGGGCGCGCGCCAGGGCCACGCGCTGCTGCTGCCCGCCGGAAAGCTGGGCCGGGCGGCGGTGCGCCAGGTGGGACAGCTCCACCATGTCGAGCGCGCGCTTCACGCGCGCGCGCTGCTCGTTCTTGCCCACGCGGCGCACCGACAGAGGAAACGCCACGTTGTCCGCGATGCTCAGGTGCGGAAACAGGGCGTAGTTCTGGAACACCATGCCGATGTCGCGCCGATGCGGCGGCTTGTCGTCCAGGCGCTGGCCGCCGAGCAGAATGGCGCCGCTCGTCGGCGTCTCGAACCCGGCCAGCATCATCAGCGTGGTGGTCTTGCCGGAACCGGACGGCCCCAGCAGCGACAGGAACTCTCCGCGGGCGATTTCGAGGCTCAAGTCCTGCACGACGTAGTGCGAGCCGTCGTAGGTCTTGTCCACGCTCCGGAAGACGATGAATGCGTCCTCTTTCTGCAATGTGTTTCCCCTGGCTGCCCTGCCTTGGCGGACAGCTGATTTGCATTATGTAATGTGGATCAGCTTAATGAACGCGGAACAGTTGGAAAACACTGTTTTATTGATGCGCCCGTTATGTTTTTTCGATGCAGATCAATACCCCCTGGCCGGGTCCACCGTGTTGCGCAACGCGTCTCCCTTGTCCAGCCGGGAGAGATTCTCGAACAGAACCCGCAAGGCGTCGATGATATAGCGGTCCGGATCGTCGCAGGAGATGTGCGGGGTGATAATGGTGTTGGCCAGCGACCAGATCGGATGGTCGGCGGGCGGCGGCTCCGGGCTGGCCACGTCGAGAAACGCGCCGCTGATGTGGCCCGCGGACAGGCATTGCGCGAGCGCCGCATGATCCAGGACGCCGGCCCTGGCCAGATTGATCAGGCCGCTGCCCGGCTTCATCGCCTGCAGCTGGCGGGGCCCCATCAAGCCGCGCGTCTTGTCGGTCAGCGGCATGGTCAACAGCGCCACGTCCGCGCGCGGCAGGACGTCCATCAGGCGATCGGGCCCGACCATTTCATCGACCCAGGGGCTGGGCTTGCCGCTCGGCCTAACGCCGATCACGTGCATGCCCAGCGCCTTGCAGCGCCTGGCGCCGGCTTCGCCCAGGCCGCCCACGCCCACCACCAGCGCCGTGGTGCCGCGCACGCCCGGCATGAAGACGGGTTTCCAGCGGCGCCGGACCTTGTCGTCGGCGTACCGGGGCAGCCTCGCGTTCAAGGCCAGCACCGCCATCGCGATGTATTCGGCCACGCGCTCGGCGTGGATGCCGCTGCTGTTGGTGATGGTCAAGCCGGGCGGAATCCAGTCCAGCGGAGCCAGGTGATCCAGGCCCGCGCCGGCAAGGTGCAGCAGCTTCAACCTGGGCGCTTTCTGTTCAAGCGCCTTGCGCGGAATGTTCCAGCCGACCAGCACGTCGGCATCGGCAATCGCCGCATCGAAGTTGTCCTGGTCCCAGCCTATGCTGAGATCGATCCGGTCCGCCAACGCGGGAAACTGCTGCGCCGCGGCCTGGTAGCGTCCGGCGGTCATGTGGAACATTTCCGGCAGGTCGGCCTGGTTCTCCAGGTGCACCCGGTATCGCGCCAGCGGAGCGGAAATCACATCGTCATCCCAGTGGTCCGCGCCTGCGCTTGAATGTTGAAGAACGAACTGGTCTTGATGTTGTCGGGCAGTTCGACTTCGGGCACGGACAGCCGGACCTTGTGAGTCGATTGGCCGCGCAGGATGCGGCCTTCCATCGAGCTGGGAACGGGCGAAGGCGCCAGGGGGAAGGCGTCCGCGGCGCGGTAGACCGAGATGTAGAGACTGCGGCTCCTGGCGCTGCGATTCGGCAGCGAACCGTGCAGCAGGGATGTGTGCATGAAGCAGACGGTTCCCGCCGGGCCGGTTGCCGAGACGGCGCGCCGTTCCGCGTCGGCCTCGGTCTCGGGGTCCACGTAGCCCGTGAACTTGCCGTTGCGCCAAAGGCTTTTCTGGCCTTCCTTGTGGGAACCGGGGGACACGCGCAGCGCGCCGTTCTCATCGGTCACGTCGTCCAGGAACAGCAGCGCCGTGACGATGTCGTCATTGGTGTGCGGCGTGAATGAAAAATCCTGGTGCCAGCCCACTTCCGTGTCGGCGCCAGGCTGTTTGAGGTTCAGCTTGCAGTGGTGGAACGCCAGGTTCGGCCCGATCAACTCCGCGACGGCATTCGTCATGCGGCTGTTTTCCATTGCGTCCCGATAGCCGGCCGATATTTCCGAAGGATTGTTTACGCGGCGCAGCAGTGGATTCTGCGGCGTGTGCTCGCGCGCGATATCGAACCGGGGACGGCCGTCCAGCAGCTCGCCCCATGCGCCCGTTTTTTCCCGGCTTTCCTCGATCCAGCCGCCTAGGTCATTGCGCAGCGCGGCCAATTGCGCCGCGCTGATGGCATCGGGCATCACAAGAAAACCTTCGTCCCAGAATTTCTGGATTGCCGCGTCAGAGAGTGTTTTTTGCGTAGTCATGATGAGGAGGAATAGTCGATTGGCGGGCCGGGCTACCTGCGGTAGGCCAGGTAATTGCGCTGAATCACGATGTGATCCGCGATGTATTTGGCGTCGTGCCAGCATCCCCAGATGAAAGACGATGACCGGTTTGTCAACTCCGGCAGGCCCAGGAAGTAAATACCGCTTTCCGCGGATATCCCCCGCTTGTGCAAGGGCATGCCGTGCTCGTCGAACGCGTCGACTTCCAGCCAGCTGAAATCGAACTTGAAACCCGTCGCCCACAGGACGGTCTTGATCCCGGCCCGCGCGAGGTCGAGGCCGAGAATCGGCCGCTTCACGCATTCGGGGTCTTCGAGAAGCTGCCAGGCCTCGGGTTCGGGCGGCAGGTCCAGGGCGTTGTTCTCGATGTAGGCATCGGCCTCGCGCAGCACGTCGAAGTAGGCTTCATCGCCTTCGGCGATGTTCCTGGCCAGGTCGTCCTCGAATTGAAGCACCCCGTTTTCATGGGACTTGGTCAGCCCGAGCAGCGTGATGCCCATGTGGGCCAGGCGCCGGAAGTCCACCGTCTTGCCGCCCTCGTAGCCGCTCACGGCGAAGGCGACGTGCTTCTTCTTCGGCTTGATCTTGACTTCGTCCCACTTGCCGAGCACGCCCAGCCACCACACGTAGTCGCGCTGGCGATAGGCGCGCGGCGGGCGGTAGTGCTCGCCGATGGAGAGATAGACGGTCCGGCCGGCGCGGCGCAGCTCTTCGGCGATCTGCGACCCCGAGGCGCCGCCGCCCACGACCAGCACCGCGCCCTGGGCCAATTGTCCGGGGTTGCGGTAGGCCGAGGAATGCAGCTGGTCGATGCCGGCGTCGGCGGGAATGATGTCCGGGTGGCTGGGCACCTGGAACGGGCCGGTGGCCGCCACGACGCGCTGGGCCTCGATCACGCCGTCGGACGTGGCGACGCTGAAGCCGGGCCTGCCTTCGTTGCGCTTGACGCTCCTGACCGCGACGCCGGTGCGGATCGGAGCCTTGAGCATCTCGGCGTAGTCTTCGAAGTACCTGGCCATGCGTTCCTTGGGCGGAAAGACGTCGGGACCGACGTCGTCGAACTCCAGGTTGGGAAAGCGGTCGTGCCAGGCCGGGCCGTTGGCGACCAGGGAATCCCAGCGTTCCGAGCGCCAGCGCTCCGCGATGCGCTGGCGTTCGAGCACGATGTGCGGAACGCCCATCGCGCCCAGGTGTTCGCTCATCGCCACCCCGGACTGACCGGCCCCGACGACGAGCGTATCGATTTTTTCAACTGACATCTTTGGTTCCCAAGAAAAGCCCATGGCCGCAAGTGTGCTCAAGCCCGCCGCGCTCGAGAATCATGATTTTTGGACTCGGGGCATCGGAAAAAGTAAACGCAGACGCCGTCCGGGCGAATTCTGTTTTTCTGACGCGAGGGCTCAAGATTCGCAAAGCCGAGGAGGGCCGCGGCTGCCGTATTCTTCGAGACCATGATCTCCGTCGACATGAACATCCTGCCGGCGTACTTCCACGGCGAAGATGCGACGCACCTCCACCTGCGGCTGGGCACGGGCCTGGTCAGCATCGAGCGGGGCCGCCTGGCCGGCGGCCGGCACGACGGCGGGCGGTTGGACATCTACATCCGCCCGGAACACATCCGCCTGGAGCCGATAAGCGCGGACGCGGTCCTGACCGGCACCGTGGTGCGCCATGTATTCCAGGGCGATCACGTCGATATCTACGTGGACATCGACATTCCCGCCAGCGGATGCCAGCGCGTGATAGTGTGTTCGCCGGGCACGGACGGCGTGGCCCGCTGGCCCATCGGCACCGTGACCGCATTGGCGCTGTCGCCGCATGACGTGGATGTCTTTCCGCCGTCGGCGGCCTGACCGATGACGCCGCCGACTTCCATGATGCAACTACGCTACGCTCCCACTTCCCCCTATGTGCGCAAGGTGATGGTCGCCGCCCGCCTGCTGGGCCTGGTCGAGAAAATCGAACTGCTCGACAGCGCCGCCCACCCCATCCAGCGCGATGCGCGCATCGCGGCGCACAATCCTTTGGCCAAGGTGCCGACCCTGATCCTGGCCGACGGCCAGTCGCTGTACGACAGCCGCGTCATCTGTGAATATCTCGACGGCCTTGCGCCCGGCTATGGCTTGTTCCCCGAGGCCGGCCCCTTGCGCTGGCGGGCGATTGCCCGCCAGGCGCTGGGCGACGGCCTGCTCGACGCGGCCCTGCTGGCGCGCTACGAGGCTACCGCCCGCCCGCCGGAAAAGCAGTGGGAGGCCTGGCGTGCCGCGCAACGGGTCAAAATCGAGGCCTGCCTCGATGCCATCGAGAGCCAGGCCGAGACGCTGGCGACGCGCCAGCTGACCATCGGCGAAGTCACGCTCGCCTGCGCGCTTGGCTACCTGGATTTCCGCTTTCCCGAACTCGATTGGCGCGCCGCGCGTCCCAAGGCCGCGCACTGGAACGCCCAGGTCCAGGCGCTGCCCGCGCTGCAAGCCACTGTTCCCCACACTGGATTTTCGCCGCCATGACCGACACCGCCACGCCTTCGTCCGCCGCCACGACCGTCTGGTTCCTCAATGGTCCCAACGCCAACCTGTACGGGCTCGACGCCAACCAGGTCTACGGGCAGGAGAGCTTCCCCGTATTGCAGGCGCGCTGCGAGGCCAAGGCTGCGGCGCTGGGCCTGACGCTGCATTTCGTCCAGTCGAACTGGGAAGGGCAGTTGGTGGACTGGATACAGCAGGCGCGGGGCACGGCCGGCGGCATCGTCATCAACGCCGCCGGCCTGACGTATTCCTCGGTGCCGCTGCTCGATGCC
>DASWPO010000172.1:0-9164 GCA_036404015.1 Bordetella sp.
CCGGACCGTTGAGGCGGGGGCAGCCCCGTAGGGGCCGAGGGCCCGTCATCTTGGGCCCGAGCCCCGCCGATGGTCCGGCGACCCCCCACCCCCGCCTGATGGATGGCCCAAGAACTCTTGTTTTACCCGCCCAAAAACAAAAAGGCCACGCATAAAAAGCGTGGCCTTCCGGGGACAGAGCGCAGAAAAAGTGCCGTTTAGTCGCCGTACAGCTTCTGGCGCATCTCGCGGCGCTCCTGCGCCTCGAGCGACAGGGTGGCGGTGGGGCGGGCCAGCAGGCGGGGAATGCCGATGGGCTCGCCGGTTTCCTCGCACCAGCCGTATTCGCCGCTGTCGATGCGGGCGATGGCCTGCTGCACCTTCTTGAGCAGCTTGCGTTCGCGGTCGCGGGTGCGCAGTTCGAGCGCGTGCTCTTCCTCGATGGTGGCGCGGTCGGCCGGATCGGGCACGAACTGGGTCTCGCGCAAGTGCTCAGTGGTTTCGCCGGCGTTGGCCAGGATGTCCTGCTCGAGCTGCTTGAGCCGTTCTTTGAAGAAAGCCAGCTGGCGATCGTTCATGTAGTCGGACTCGGGCATGGCCAGCAATTCTTTTTCGCTGGGCAGATCGATCGTCGCTTCCGACTTGCTTGATTTTTTGCTTGCTGCCTTCGTTGCCATGAAAATCACTCCACTATGAATCGATCCGGGCGCGCATGCCGCGCGCCGGTGAGCCGGCCGGGCTCAGCGCTTAACCGGCCAGGCACTGCTCCAGGCCCCGGGTGAAAATTTCCTGGGGCAGTTTGCGTCCAATGAACACCATCTTGGTCGAGGGCTTCTCGGCCGACGTCCAGGGCTTGCCGGGTTCGGCGCCCATCATCATGTGCACGCCCTGAAAAAGCATGCGGCGGTTGAGGCCCTTCATGTAAAGGATGCCTTTGTAGCGCAGCAGGTCGGGGCCGTAAACCTGGACAACCCCACCGAGGAATTCTTCGAGGCGGGCCGGGTCGAAAGGCTTGTTCGAGCGGAACACGAAGGCACCGATCTCGTCATCGTGATGATGATGGTGGTGATGGTGGTCGTGCTCGCCGTGCCCGTGATCATGGTCGTCGTGGTCATGATCGTGCGCGGCGTCGGGGTGTTCGTCGGCCAGGAATTCCGGGTCGATGTCCAGGATGGAGTTCAGGTTGAAGCCGCTGATGTCGATGACGGACTTGAGGTCGGCCTCGCCGAAATGCACCGGCGTGATCGAGGCGCGCGGGTTCATGCGCACCAGGCGCTCGCGCAGGGCGGCGTATTCGTCCTCGGACACCAGGTCCTTCTTGGACACCAGGATGCGGTCGGCAAAGCCCACCTGCTTCTGCGCCTCGGTCTGGACGTCGAGCGTTTCCTGGCCGTGCTTGGCGTCGACCACCGTGATCACCGCGTCGAGGCGGTAGTAGTCGGCGATGTCGTCGTCCATGAAGAAGGTCTGGCACACCGGGCCGGGGTTGGCCATGCCGGTGGTCTCGATGATGACGCGCTCGAAGTTGAGCTTGCCGGCCTGGCGCTTGGCGCGCAGGTCGTTGAGCGTGCGCATCAGGTCGCCGCGCACCGTGCAGCAGACGCAGCCGTTGGACAGCTCGATGATTTCCTCGTCGCTGTCCTGCACCAGCAGGTCGTTGTCGATGCTCTCGGGTCCGAATTCGTTTTCGATCACGGCGAGGCGCCGGCCGTGGTATTCGGACAGGATGCGTTTGAGCAGGGTCGTTTTGCCTGCGCCGAGAAAGCCGGTGAGGATGGTGACGGGAACCATGGAAGCTAAGGGGGTATTCATGATGGCTGAGAACGCCGGAAAACGCTGGATTACAGCATAGTCGCAAGCCAGGGGCAAACCTGGGGAAGACAACCTAGGTGGGGGCTTGCGGCCGGATTTCAAGGGCCGGGGCCGGCTTGCTACGGCCCTATTTTGCCGCCGGCCCGTCCCAAGGCAAGAAAATGCTCCTTGGGAGCCGGCACGCAGTGCGCGGCGCGGGGAGCGCTTTCCTGCTCAGTGGGCGTGCCCGGCGTGGGTGTGGCCGTGCCCGGCATCTTTCGGCTGGTCTTTCTGGCAGTCGGGGCAGAGGGCGCGGATCTCGGTTTCGTGGGTGGCCAGGACGAAGCCGGTCTTGGCCACGCGTTCGGCCAGCAGGCGGCTCATGGCCGGATCGCTGATTTCGGCGACGGCGCCGCAGTGGGTGCAGACCACCAGCAGGTCGTGCGGATCGCCGGCGGCATCGTGGCAGGCACTCCAGGCGTTGACGGCGTCCAGGCGGTGGATGAGGCCTTCCTCGACCAGGAAGTCCAGGGCCCGGTAGACGGTAGGGGGCGCGGCGCCGGGATGTTCGGCCTTGATGGCGTCGAGCAGCTCGTAGGCCTTGATGCTGCGGCCGTGGCGCAGCAACAGCTCCAGCACCTTGCGGCGGATGGGCGTGAGCCGCTTGCCGCGCTGGGCGCAGAGCGTGTCGGCCAGCGCGAGCTGGGCCTCGATGTCATGGGCGTCGGTCGGGCTGTCGGACATGGGCGGGCTTCAGGATTTGCGGCCGGCCCGCGGGTGGGCCTGGTCGTAGGCACGGGCCAGGTGCTGGAAATCGAGCCGTGTGTAGATCTGGGTAGTCGTGATATTGGCATGTCCCAGCATTTCCTGCACGGCGCGCAGGTCTTGCGCCGATTGCAGCACGTGGCTGGCGAAGCTGTGGCGCAGCACGTGCGGGTGCACGTGGGCCGGCAGGCCGGCGGCCTGGGCCAGGGCGGCCAGGCGCATCTGCACTACGCGCGGGGCGATGCGCTTGCCGCGCGCGCCCAGGAACAGGGCGGCCTGGTCGCCGGGGGCGGCGGCGGGCGCCAGCATGGCGTTGCGCACCGGCAGCCAGCGGTCGATGGCCGCGAGCGCGGCCTGGCCCACCGGCACGCTGCGGCGCTTGCCGCCCTTGCCCAGCACGGTGACCTCGGCTTCGCCGCGGTTGAACCAGCTGCGCGATTCGTAGCCGTCTTCGCGCAGGTAGCGCCAGTCCAGCCCGATGAGTTCGGACAGGCGCAGCCCGCTGGAATAGAACAGCTCGAACATGGCCGCATCGCGCAGGGCCGCGGGGTCGCCCGCGCCCTGCAAGCCGGCTTGGGTGTTGGCATGGTCGAGCAGCCCCTGGGCCTGTTCCACGGAGAGCGCCTTGGGCAGGCCGCGCGGCGCCTTGGGCGCGCGCACGCCGGCCGCCGGGTTGCCGGGCAGCCCGGCCTGCGGCGCCCACCATTGGTAGAAGCCGCGCCAGGCGGCCAGGGCGCGGGCCAGGCTGCGCGGGCCCAGGCCCTGGGCATGCAGGCGGGCGACGAACTGGCGGATGTGGCCGTTGGCGATGCGCTCGAGCGGCACCTTGGCCTGTGTGGCCAGCTCGGCCAGGCGGCGCAGGTCGCGGCCGTAGCCGTCCAGGGTGTGGCCGGCGTAGCGTCGGTTGGCCTGCAGGTGCTGCAGCCAGGCCTGCATGGGGGCGTTGAGCGGGGCGGCAGGCTCGGTCATGGCAGGCTCGGGTGGGCGGCGGTCAGCCGGCCGCGGGTTCGGCCAGGCGGCGCAGCGCGGCGCAGGACAGGCGGGCGATGGTGTCGAGAAACACCGTGCCCATGTCGGGGTCGAAGCGCGCCGGGTCGTCCGAGCCCAGCGCCAGCAGGCCGATGCTGGCCTCGTCTTCGGCCGGGCGCAGCGCGATCAGGGCCAGCGACTTGGGCTTGGCGTCGAGCCAGGCGGCGGCTTCGAATTCGGTGTCGTTGCCGCAGTAGGGGGTCTTGAGGCTGTCGGCGAAGGTGCGCACGTCTTCGGAAACGCCCGCGGCATAGCCGCTGTCGGCCGCCAGGCCGGGCAGGCTCCACAGGCGCAGCGCCACGTGCTCGATCTTGAATTGCTCGCCCAGGCCCAGGGCGATGGCGCCGGGCAGGTGCTGCGGATTGGCTTCCCCGACGAGGCCTTCGCACCATTGCGTGAGGCGGGTGGTGATGGTTTCGTTGGCGACGGCGTTGCGCACGAGTTCGTTGATGCGCCATTCCTGTTCGCGGCCGCGTTCGCGCAGCGTGAGGATCTGCCGTTCGGCCAGCGAGATGGTCTGCCCGGAATGCGGATGCGGCACGCGCATGGCGGTGAACACATCGGCGTGTTCCTCGAAGAAAGCCGGATGCTGAGCGAGGAAGTCGGCGATGTCTTGGGCGGAGTAGGTCATGGCGTCGGGAAGGGGCGGCGTGTCAGCGGTTGAGAGCCAGGGAGAAAACCAGCTTGTCGATGTCGAGGGCGCCGTTGAAGACGGATTCGGCCGGGCCGGTCATGCGCAGCTGGCGGCCGTCGAAGGCAATGATGAGGACGCCGCCGCGCGTCTGCACGCGCACCGGGCTTTGCAGGAGGCCGCGGCGCACGCCGGCCGCGACGGCCGCGCAGGCGCCGGTGCCGCAGGCGAGCGTTTCGCCCGCGCCGCGTTCATAGACGCGCAGCTTGATGTCGTGCGGGCCGAGCACCTGCATGAAGCCGGCGTTGACGCGCCTGGGGAAGCGCTTGTGCGATTCGATCAGCGGGCCGACCACGGCCACGGGCGCGGCGTCGACGTCGTCGACGACCTGCACGGCATGGGGATTGGAGATGGCGACGACGGAGATGTCGGCGCTGCCCGCGATGCCGGCGGGGGCGTCGTAGGCCAGGGTCCAGAGCGTGTCTTGGTGCTGGGTGCGCGAGGCCAGGCCGGCGGTGTCGAAGGGCAGGGACTCGGGATCGAAGCGGGTGCTGCCCATGTCGACGGTGACCTGGGCGTCGTCGCCCTCGTCGAGCACGATGACGCCGGTCATGATCTCGGCGCGCAGGGGGTTGCGGTCGGAGAGGCCCTGCTCGTGGACGAAGCGCACGAAGCAGCGCGCGCCGTTGCCGCAGTGCTCGACCTCGCTGCCGTCGGCGTTGAAGATGCGGTAGCGGAAGTCGGCGTCGGGGCGCGTGGCGGGTTCGACCAGCAGGATCTGGTCGGCGCCGATGCCGAAATGACGGTCGGCCAGGGCGCGGGCGCGCTCGGGCGTCATGTCCAGGGTTTGGCGCACGCCGTCGAGGACGACGAAGTCGTTGCCGGCGCCGTGCATTTTGGTGAAGTTCCAGATCATTGTTCGATTATCGCGCAAACTCATTGGGTTCTTGAGACGCAGCGTCGCCTCGGGCCTGGGAGGGGGATCCCGGCCCGATCGGCAGGGCTCGGGCGCAAGACGACGCGCCCTCGGCCCCCTTCGGGGGCTGCCCCCGCCTCAAAGGGCCGGGATCCCCCTCCCAGGCCCGAGGCGACGCTGCTCGCGTAGTTTCACAACCGTAGTCTCAATACAACGATGGTTCGCCTTCCGGCCGGGTCTTGAAGCGGCGGTGCACCCAGTAGTACTGGCTGGGGCAGCGGCGGATCCAGGTTTCGAGTTCCCGGTTCAGGCGGGCGGTGGCTTCCTCCAGCGTGCCTGCGCCGGGGAAGTCGGCCAGCGGGGGATGCACTTCGATATGGTAGCGGCCGGTGGCGGGGTTCCAATAGCCGATGGCGGGGACGACGGCGGCCTTGCGGGCCAGTTGGGCGGTCGCCGTCAGCGTGGCGGTGGGGATGCCGAAAAAGGGCACGAAGGCCGAGCCTTCGGCGCCGAAGTCCATGTCGGGCAGGTAGTACACGGGCAGGCCGTTGCGCAGGTGGCGCACCAGTTCGCGCACGCCGTTGTGGCGGCTCACCAGGTGGATGGTGTTGAAGCGCGCCCGGCCCCGGCGCGTGACGGCGTCGATCACGGGGTCGCGCTGCGGGGTGTACATGGAGGCCCCCTCGGGGTATTTGCCGGTCATCTCCATGGTCAGGCGCGTGCCGGTGGCATCCAGCGTGATGAAATGCGGCGCCAGGATGAGCACCGGCTTGCCCTGCTTGAGCGTGTCGGTGATGTATTCGCAGCCTTCCAGGCTGACCATGTCGCGGATGGCGTCGGGGCTGCCGTACCAGAGCACGCCGCGGTCGACGATGGACTGGCCCAGGGCGCGGAAGTGCTCGCGGACCCAGCGTTCGCGGGTCTGCGCGGACGCTTCGGGAAAGCACAGTTCAAGGTTGCGCCGCGCGATGCGCACGCGCCGCCCGGCCAGCCGGAACGCCAGCCAGGCGGCGACGCGGCCGGCGCGTTGGCGCGCGGGGTGACCCATGCGGGCGAACCAGCGCAGCAATCCAACCAGTAGCCAGGTCTTGAATTTGTCCATCGGTGATTCAGGTGGAGGGGAAGGCGTCCGCATCGGGCGCCGGCGGCGCGCCGGGCGGCGTCTTGTAGCGGTTGTAGCCCCACAGGTATTGGTGGGGGAACCGGCGGATGAGGGCTTCCATCGCCTCGTTGAGGAGCGCGGCCTGGGCCGTGGCGTCTTCGGGCAGGGGGGCTGGAACGCGCACATAGTGCATGCGCCAGCCGCGCCCGCCGGGCAGGCGCTCGCCGGTTGTCACGATGATGGTCGCGCCGGTCTGCACGGCCAGCTTGACGGGCAGGGTGATGGTGTAGGCCATGCGGCCGAAGAAGGGAGCCCAGACGCCTTCGCTCGGGCCGGGGACCTGGTCGGGCAGCATCCCCACCAGTTCGCCGCGGCGCAAGGCGCGCACGAATTCGCGCACCCCCTGCTGCGTGGCGGGCACGGCATGCACGTTGGCGGTGTTGCGGGCGCTATCGAACAAAGGGGCCAGGATGGCCTTGCGAGGCGGGCGGAACATGACCGTGCCGGGGATGTCGCGGGTGATGTAGCGCGCGCAGATCTCGAAGCTGCCCAGGTGCGGCGTGAGGAACAGCAGGCCCTTGCCTTCGGCGCGGGCCTGCTGCACGAGTTGCTCGTCGTCGGACACGACCATGGCCAGGCTGGCTTCGTGGCGGAACCAGATCCGGGGGGTTTCCAGGATCATGGCGCCGATCTCGCCGGCGGCGCGGCGGGCGAAGGCCGCGTCGGGATAGCCGGCCTGGGCGGCATTGGCCCGCAGGCGCCGGCGGTACCTGCTGGGGCAGGCGTAGACCAGCCGGCCGGCCAGGCGGCCAAGCGTGTGCAGCACGGGCAGGGGCAGGGCGGCGAGCAGCCGGACCAGGATGAGCAGCATGAAGGCGGCGATAGGAAGAAAGTTGCAATGCTTATGCGGCCGGGCCGGAGTAGGCGAGGGCTTACCGGGGCCGGATCTGCAAGACGACGGTATTTTCGCCTAGAATAGGGCCAAGTCGCCGAGTTAACCGACAACTTGCGGAGCGACGGCGGCCTGGGATGCACTCCGGGCCGGCCAAATCCGCTAAAGCGTCGCGCCCAGAAGTCACCCTGGAGCCGGGCTTGTACAAGGCCACTCGAGGTTGGGGTTCAGGGGCGCAGCGCGCCTCTGTTTCAACCTAAAGGACATTTCTGTGGCTAACGATTTTCTCTTCACTTCCGAATCCGTCTCCGAAGGCCATCCCGACAAGGTCGCCGATCAGATTTCCGACGCGATCCTGGACGCCATCTTCGAGCAGGACCCCAAGTCCCGCGTTGCCGCCGAGACGCTGACCAACACCGGTCTGGTGGTGCTCGCCGGTGAAATCACCACCAATGCGCACGTCGACTACATCCAGGTCGCGCGCGACACCATCAAGCGCATCGGCTACGACAACACCGACTACGGCATCGACTACCGGGGTTGCGCGGTGCTGGTGGCCTACGACAAGCAGTCCAACGACATCGCCCAGGGCGTGGACCACGCCAGCGACGACTACCTGAACACCGGCGCCGGCGACCAGGGCCTGATGTTCGGCTACGCCTGCGACGAGACCCCCGACCTGATGCCCGCGCCGATCTACTACGCGCACCGCCTGGTCGAGCGCCAGGCCCAGCTGCGCAAGGACGGCCGCCTGCCCTTCCTGCGCCCCGACGCCAAGTCGCAGATCACCATGCGCTACGTCGACGGCAAGCCGCACAGCATCGACACCGTCGTGCTGTCGACCCAGCACAGCCCCGACCAGTCCGAAACGCAGACCAAGATGAAGGCCAGCTTCATCGAGGCCGTGATCGAAGAGATCATCAAGCCCGTGCTGCCCAAGGAGTGGATCAACGACACGCGCTACCTGATCAACCCCACCGGCCGCTTCGTCGTGGGCGGCCCGCAGGGCGACTGCGGCCTGACCGGCCGCAAGATCATCGTCGACACCTACGGCGGCGCCTGCCCGCACGGCGGCGGCGCGTTCTCGGGCAAGGACCCCTCCAAGGTCGACCGCTCGGCCGCCTACGCGGCGCGCTACGTGGCCAAGAACGTGGTGGCCGCGGGCCTGGCCAAGCAGTGCCAGATCCAGCTGTCCTACGCCATCGGCGTGGCCGAGCCCATCAACATCACGGTCTACACCGAAGGCACGGGCATCATTTCCGATGACCAGATCGCCAAGCTGGTGCGCGAGCATTTCGACCTGCGTCCCAAGGGCATCATCAACATGCTCGACCTGCTGCGCCCCATCTACGCCAAGACGGCCGCCTATGGCCACTTCGGCCGCCCCGAGCCCGAGTTCACGTGGGAAGCCACGGACAAGGCGCAGGCACTGAAGGCCGCCGTGGGCAAGTAAGCCGCCGGCAGGCTGGCAGCCTGCCCGTCCCGCCCCGCAAACCCCCGGCATGCCGGGGGTTTTTTCCTGCGCGCCGTCCGGGCCTGCGCGGGCTACGATGAGGGCCTTGCCTGGGAGGGTTTCATGCACAATCTGTTCGACCTGCCGCTGCGCCGCATCGAGGCCAACGGCATTCGCCTGGCCGCGCGCATCGGGGGCGAAGGGCCGCCCCTGCTGCTCCTGCACGGGCATCCGCAGACGCATGCGATCTGGCACAAGGTCTGGCCCGGGCTGGCGCGCCGGCACACCTGCGTGGCGGTCGACCTGCGCGGCTACGGCGACAGCGACAAGCCGGCGGCCTCGCCCGGCCATGCCGCCCACGCCAAGCGCGCCATGGCGCAAGACATGGCCGACCTGATGCGCGGCCTGGGCCACGCGCGCTTCGCCGTGCTGGCGCACGATCGCGGCGCGCGGGTGGCGCATCGCCTGGCCCTGGATCACGCCGACCGGGTGACGCGCATGATGCTGCTGGACATCGCGCCGACCCTGGACATGTACGAGGGCACCACGCGCGCCTTCGCCCAGGCGTATTTCCACTGGTTCTGGCTGATCCAGCCCGCGCCCCTG
>DASWPO010000173.1:0-1699 GCA_036404015.1 Bordetella sp.
GGCATCGTCCTCCAGCATGTTTTTCTGGAAATCGTTGAAGTGGCTGCGCACGCCGTCGAGCGTGGCCACCGCCTCGTCCATGGACTTCTTCGCGGAAGCCGTGGCGGCATCGCCACCACCCCAGCCGGCCTCCTGGTAATAGCGCGCGGCCACCATCAACCCCACCCGTGCCCGCAGCATGTCGCTGTTGATGGTGGCCACTTCGCGCGCCCGGGCGGTCAGCTCGCCGACCGCCTGCACCGACTTGTAGTTCTCCTGCAGGAAATAGGCGGCCATGCCGCCCACGCTTGCCACCAGCACGAAAAACAAGGCCATGACCAGCAACAGCAGGGTTCCCACGCGCACATTGCGCAGGCTGAAACCCGACGACGCGCCCCGGGCGGAGGATGACTTGCTGCGGGACCTGGATCCCTTGCTGTTCGATTCTGTACTCATAATGGCTCTTCCCTCTCTCCGTACGGTTCATAGGCCGCACTGTTTTAAAACACGACTCGTCCTTGCATGCGATGCCATGCAACGCGAACGACTATGGCGCGGACGCTGCCGGAACTGGAATTGCGTAAGTCTGCGGTCCGGCCGAATCCGCGCCTGCGGCCACGGCCGGCGCAGGCTGGGCGGCAGGCGGCGGCGCCACGCCCAGCAGTTTCCGCCGCTCCCAAGGCTCGAGCAGCAGGTTGGTACTGTCGACCAGGCGCATCAAGCGTCCGTCCGGGCCGAACTGCAGCATCGCCTCCTTGCGGCTGTACAAGCCATCGTTCAGGAAGCTGATGTGGAACTGCCAAAACGCCAGCGTCGTGCCGTCGCTTTGCGGATAGATATTGTCCGGCGGGGCCTCCAGCACATAGGCCGCCTGCGCCAGGGTGGTCTGCCCCGGCGTCAGCGCCGAGAGCTTGCTGGAATCAAAATTGTGCCCATGGGTGGCGCACCCCGCCAGCACCAGGAGCATTGCGGCGGCGAACGCCTTCAAACCCTGCATGACCCTACCTCGAAACATCAAAAACGTTTAGAAGGATTCCCAATCATCCGAACCCGCCGCTACCGCCTTGCGGGCGCGCGGGGCTGCCGGCGCCGCCGGCGCGGCGGACGGCTTCTTGGCCACGGGCTTGCCGCCCACGGGCGGCTTGGCCGACGGCAGGCGCGGCGCGGCGGACGGCGCGGCGGCCACCCGCGGCTGGGCAGTTGGCGAAGTCACGGCGCGCGTCGCCGCCGCGCGCGGACTGGCCAGCTGCCTGGCTTGCACGTCGATCACTTCACCCGAGTTGATCTTGAACACGGACACGGCCTCGGCCAGGTGCCTGGCCTGCTCTTCCAGCGACCCGGCCGCCGCGGCGGCCTGTTCGACCAGCGCCGCGTTCTGCTGCGTGACCTCGTCCATCTGCGACACCGCGCGGTTGACCTGATCGATGCCGCCGGACTGCTCTTCCGAGGCCGCCGAGATCTCGCCCATGATGTCGGTCACCCGCTTCACCGAAGTCACGATCTCCTGCATGGTGTTGCCGGCCCGCTCCACCTGTTCGGAACCCACATTGACCTTGCCCACCGAGTCTTCGATGAGGACCTTGATTTCCTTGGCGGCCTGGGCGCTGCGCTGCGCCAGCGAACGCACCTCGCCCGCCACCACCGCGAAGCCCTTGCCCTGCTCGCCGGCGCGCGCCGCTTCCACCGCCGCGTTCAGCGCCAGGATATTGGTCTGGAAGGC
>DASWPO010000174.1:0-6797 GCA_036404015.1 Bordetella sp.
GGCAGGCGTCGATCGCGTGCAAGCGCCGCACCTGGCCCTCACGCGAGACGCGATCGAACCGTTCGATGAGATAGACTGGCTCGGGCACATAGCGGCGCTGCACGCCAGGCACATCCAGGCCGACCCTGTCGGCCAGCCGCATGATGAACCATTCGTTGACGACAGAGTGCGGGTAGTCTGGGCCTGCGTGCTCAGGCTTGAGGATATGCGTGGACGGCCGGCTCCCTTGCGGCTCGGACAAGACATCGTCCTGCAAAATGACGGCCAGCTTGTGCTGGGCGCCCGCCAGCGACATGCGCTTGGCCGCGCCTTGCGCGAGCGATATGCGCGGCAACTGCTGGATGCGCAGGGAAAGTGCGGCGTCGGGCAGCGGACGCAGGCCGCCCGCGGGAGCCTCCTGCTCGTCCGGCGGCATCAGCGTCAACGAGCCGGCCGATTCCGCGCCGTAGTCGGTCAACAGGCCGAATGCGTCCGCGGCGTCGAGCTTGGCGTTGGACGCCAGCAGGGTACGCCGCCCTTCCTCGGGCAGCAGGTTGTCGAAATACCATTGCACCGGCCGGACGCTGGCGCCGTCGAGCAAGGGCTCGGCACGCAGAGGCAGGTGCGGGCTGAGCGCGTAGCGATGCGGGCTGTTCAACCAGGCCGGCGTGTACTGGAAGGACCACAGGCCACCCTGGTCGCGCAGCTCGCCCACAGCCTGGTCGCCGATGCTGGCGACCAATGCCCTCCGGGTTACGGCCACGGCGAGCCTTCGTCAGCCGATGCCGCGGGAGGCAGCCGCTGCGCCGCTTCGTCCGGGATGTCCAGGATGACCTTGATCCCCAGGCCGTGCAGTACGTGGAAGAGCTTGCCCCACTGCACGGCTTCTCCACCGCGCTCGATCTTGCCGAGAAAATTCTCGCTGACGCCGATGCTGCCCGCCGCGTCGTCCTGGCGGATGCCTTGCACCTTGCGCACTGCCCGCACGATGGGCCCAAGATCCCTGGCTTGTGTCAGTTCCCGCTTCATAAAATCCTCACGATCGTGAGAATTTCATCATAAGCAGGCCTGGAAAACAATAAATCCTCATAATCATGAGGATTTTGTTGTTTTAAGTAATTGTTCCGTAAAAATCCTCACGATAATGAGGATTTTTACGGTAGCGCTTATGCCTGGCGCAACGGCGGCGCCATGAACTCCGGCCCGACGGGGTCGGTGACATGCGTGGCCAGCAGGACATCGATGTCGGCCAGGTCCTGGGCGGTGAGCTTCCAGCCGAACACGTCGTCGATGCCTTCGAGCTGGTCGGGACGGCGCGCGCCCCACAAGGCCACCGTGGGACCCTGGTCCAGCACCCAGCGGATGGCCAGCGCCAGCACCGACTTGCCGTGGCGCTCGCGCGCCAGCTCGGCCAGGGCCTGCACGGCGGACAGGTACTGGCCGAAGCGCGGCTGCTGGAACTTGGGATCGACCTTGCGCAGGTCGTCGCCCTCGAACTGCGTGGCGGCGTTCATGCGGCCCGACAGCAGGCCGCGGCACAAGGCGCCGTAGGCCAGCACGGTCAGGCCGTGCTGCTTGGCATAGGGCAGCACGTCGGCCTCGATGGCGCGCTCGAACAGGTTGTAGGGCGGCTGCACGGCGACCAGCGGCGCGGCTTGCGAGAAAGCGTCCATCTGCTGCGGCGAATAATTGCTGACGCCGATGGCCAGGATCTTGCCGGCCTGGCGCAGCTTCTCCAGCTCGGCGGCGGTTTCCTCGAAGGGCACCAGCGTGTCGGGCCAGTGCACCTGGTAGAGGTCGATGCGGTCGGTGCGCAGGCTGCGCAGCGAGTCCTCGACTTCCTGGCGGATGCGGGCGGCGGTGGAATTGCGGCGCACGCCGGCGTCGCTCCACTCCAGGGCGGCTTTGGTGGCGATCACCGCCTGGTCGCGCAGGCCGCCTTCCAGCGCGCGGCCGACGATCTCCTCGGAACGGCCGAAGCCGTACACGGGCGCCGTGTCGATCAGGTTGATGCCTTGCTCGACCGCGCCGCGCAGGGTGGCGATGGCGGCGGCCTCGTCGGTGCCGCCCCACATCCAGCCGCCCATGGCCCAGGTGCCCAGGCCCACGCGCGATACCGGCGCGGAAATGCCTTCGATACGCAGGGTTTCCACAGTCATGGTTTGCTCCTTACTAATTCGGAATTTAATGACGGAATGGTCAGGTGAATTAATCTATCTCATATCTTGATGAGATAAGCTCATCAATCCATTGAGATCCCCGCATACATCCGCGAAACGAGACGCCGCCATGCCCGCCCTGGACCGCGCCGAACTGGCCGACCTCAATGTCTTTCTCACCATCTGCCGCCGGCGCAGTTTCCGCCAGGCGGCAGCCGAGCTGGGCGTCACGCCCTCGGCGCTGAGCCATGCCATGCGCAACCTGGAGGCGCGGCTGGGGGTCAGGCTGCTCAATCGGACCAGCCGCTCGGTGGCGCCCAGCGCTGCCGGCACGGCCCTGGCCGAACAACTGGAGCACGGCTTCGCGCAGATCACCCAGGCGCTGGACGCGATGGAGCACTTTCGCGCCACGCCCAAGGGCCGGCTGCGGCTGAACGTGCCGCGCGATGCTTCCCGCCTGCTGGTCAACCCGGTGCTGCCGGACTTCTTTGCCGCCTACCCCGAGCTGGCGCTGGAGATCACCGTCGAAGACCGCATGGTGGATATTGTCGCCGAAGGCTACGACGCCGGCATCCGCTATGGCAATACCGTGCCGCGCGACATGATCGCCATGCCGCTGACCGGCCCGCTGCGCTGGGTCGTCGTGGGTTCGCCGGCCTATCTGGCCCGGCGCGGCCGCCCGCGATCCCCCGACGACCTGCTGCAGCACGACTGCGTGCGCATACGCCTGGGCGACAACTCGCTCTACAAATGGGAACTGGGCAGCGGCGGCCAGGCCGTCGAGATCGACGTGCCGGGCTCGCTGACCGCCAACGAAACCGACTTGGCCGTCGACGCCGCGCTCAACGGCGTGGGGCTGGCCTATTGCCTGCAAGCGCGCGTGCGCCAGGAACTGGCCGACGCCCGCCTGGAGGTGGTGCTGCCGGAATGGGCCGTGAGCGGCCCGCCGCTATCGATGTACTACGCCAGCCGCCGCCAGACCCACCCGGGCCTGCGGCAGCTGATCGACATGCTGCGCGCCCAGGCTCAGTAGCCCGCCGCGCGGTCGTAGAGATTGGGCAGCGGCTCGCCCTGCCTTTGCTTGCGGATGAGATCGGCCGCGTGCATGGCGCGGTCGCGGCGGCCCGGCGTGGAGGCGATGTGCGGCGTGACGATCACGCCGGGATGCGTCCAGAGCGGCGAGTCGGCGGCCAGGGGTTCGGGTTCGAACACGTCCAGCACGGCCTGGTTGAGCTGGCCGCTGTCGAGCGCCGCCAGCAGGTCGGGCACGACCACGTGCGCGCCGCGCGCCGCGTTGATGACGGAGGCCCCGCGCGGCAGGCGCGCGAAGGTATCGGCGTCGAGAATGCCGCGCGTGGCTTCGGTGGCCGGCAGCAGGCAGACCAGGATGTCCGTGCCCGCCAGGAAGGCGTCGAGCTGTTCGGGACCGGCGTAGCAGGTCACGCCGGGCAGGTCGGCCGGCCGGCGCGACCAGCCCGATACGGGAAAGCCCACGCGCATGAGCATGCCGGCGGCATGCGCGCCCAGGCTGCCCAGGCCCATGATGCCCACGCGCGTCGTGGTCGAGCGGCGCGGCGCGGGAAAGGTGTCCCAGTGCCTGCGCGCCTGGCTGACGGTGGCGCGCTTCATGTCGCGCACCAGCATCAGCGCCGACATCAGCACGAACTCGCTCATCTCGATGGACGTGACCTCGAGCACCATGCGCGCGATGGGCAGATGCGCCGGCAGCTGCGGGTCGGCCAGGATGTGGTCGATGCCCGCGCCGGAGCTGATGATGAGCTTGAGATCGGGCAGGGCCGCCAGCCGGCCCGGGTCGGGATCCCAGACCATGGCGTACTCGATGCCGCCGGGGTCGGCCGGCGGGTTATACCAATCCAGGACTTCGATCCCGGGCGCCACCTGGGCGAACAAGTCCTTCCACTCGACATGGGCCCCGGGGCCCCCCGATTTCACAATCAGGCGCATGACACTCCCTGCTGATTCACGATTCACGATTAGCGTTCGACGGTACGGTTCCAGCGCGCGTTGAAGTCGGTGCGCGTGGCGTTGATGGCGTCCCAGTCTACTTGGTTAGCGGTCTGCATGTAGCCGCGTAGTTGCCCCAGGAAAGCCTCCTGGCCGGCCGGCGGCGGGGTTTCGCGGTTCGCCGGCGACTGGCCGCTGAACTCCAGCATCAAGGCCTGCGCCTTGGGCGACAGCAGGTAATGCGCCAGCTTCTGCGACAGGTCGGGCTCGGTATTGTTGGCGATCACGCATTCGCCCACCATCAGCACCACCGACCCCTCCTTGGGCTGCACGTACTCGACCGGCAGGCCGCGCTGCTTGAAGCGGGCCACCGCCGTGGGCGTGAGCGGAAAAATGCCCGCCTCGCCGCTCTGGATCATCTCGGCCAGCTTGGCCGTGTTGGGGATGTACTCGACCACATTGGGGCCGATGGTGCCGGCCCACTTCTGGAAGCCCGGCTCGGTGTTCTTCTCGGAGCCGCCCTGGATGCGGTTGAACATCATGAAGGCATGCAGGCCGAAGGTGCTGGTGGCCGCCGACTGGAACACCACCTCGCCCTTGTACTTGGGATCGGCCAGGTCCATCCACGAGGTGGGCGGCGCCCAGCCCTTGTCCGCGAACAGCTTGGTGTTGTAGGCCAGGCCCGTCATGCCGGCGTCGATGCCGGCGGCCATGCCGTCCTTGAGGATGGCGGCCGGATAGATCTGCTTGAGCTCGGGACCGTCGGTCATTTTCTGGCACAGGCCCATGGACACGGCGCGCACCATGACGCCGTCGTCCAGGAACATGACGTGCATCTGCGGGCTGTTCTTGTAGGCCTGGGCCTTGGCCAGCACCTCCGTGGAGGTGCCCGGCACCACCACGATCTTGACGTTGTTCTCCTGCTCGAAGGGCGGGAAGACGTGCTGCGTGAAGGCGCGCTCCATGTCGCCGCCGTTCATCCCGACATACAGGGTCTTCTGCTGCGCCCAGGCAGGCGCCGACAGCATGCCCGACAAGGTTGCGCCGGCCAGCAGGGCCGCGCCACATTTGCGACTGATCTTCATCATCACTCCAGTGTTGACTCACGCAGTTCATGACGAGACACGGCGGCATGAGCGGCGCCCGCGTATCGCTAGATGCAAAACGCATCGATGGGTATGGATGTCCCGCCCTCGGCGACCAGGTCCGCCAGCACCTCGCCCGCGGCGGGGCCGATCTGGAAGCCCGCGCCGGAAAAACCGAAGGCGTGGAACAGGCCCGGCACCCGGGCGCTGGGCCCGAGCACGGGGTTGTGGTCCGGCATGCTGCCCTCGACGCCGGACCAGAAGCGGATGACCTGCGCCTGGCGCAGGGCCGGAATGAGGTCGGCCGTATTGGCCAGCAACGCCGCCACCGCGCCGCGCTCGGGCCGGGCATAGTCGCCCTGGTCGGGCACGCCGCGGCCGCCGCCGATGATGCAGTTGCCGCGCGCGACCTGGCGCGCATAAATACCGCCGCCCTGCATGCCCAGGCTGGGCGCCATGAAAACGGGCAAGGGCTCGGTCACCATCATCAGGGGATGGATGGACGTCTCGGGCACGGGTTCGCCGAAGTGCTCGGCAAATTTCCAGGCCCAGGCGCCCGCGCAATTGAGCACGTAGCGGGCGCGGATCCGCGGGCCCGTGTCGGTCAGCACGTCGAAGCCCGTCCCGTCGAATTCCACCGACGCCACGCGCGTCTGCTCGCGCACCTCGGCGCCCAGCCCGCGCGCGGCCCGGGCGAAGGCGGGCGATACCAGGCGGGGATTGGCGTGGCCGTCTTCAGGACACATCGACCCGCCCGCCACGCTGTCGCCCAGCCAGGGAAAGCGGCGGTGCACGGCGGCGCGGTCCAGCATCTGCAGGTTCATGCCGTAGCCGCGCGTGGACTGCCGGTACTGTTCGAGCGCCTCCAGATCCGCCTGGCTGCGCGCCAGCTTGAGGTGGCCCGAACGCACGTATTCGCCATCGGTGCCGATGAAATCGGCCAGCTGCCCCCAGATGGCGTGCGCGCGCTGCGCCAGCGGCATCTGCGCGGGCGCGCGCCCCTGCCGGCGCACGCCGCCATAGTTGACGCCGCTGGCCTTGGCGCCGCACAAGGCCGCCTCGATCAGGGTCGCGGCCAGGCCGCGGCGGCGCAGGAACAGGGCCGCGCTGCTGCCGACGATGCCGCCGCCGATGACGGCCACATCCGTTTCGATGGCGGCGTTCACGATGCCTGCTCCAGGGCGATGGGGATGGGCTTGACCGGCGGCTGCGCGCGCAGCCGTCCCACGCCGGCTGGTTCGACGCCCCAGGCCTGCGCCAGCAATTCGGCCGCCGCGACGCCGCACATGCGGCCCTGGCAGCGCCCCATGCCGATGCGCGTCAGCGCCTTGAGCCGGTTGAGTTCATCGACGCCCTGCGCGGCGGTCGAACGCAAGGTGCCTACCGTGATTTCCTCGCAGCGGCAGACCTGGGTGTCATCGTCCAGGCCGGCGGCCCAGTCCCGGGGAAAGGGGAAGGCGCGCTCCAGCGCGCGGCGCGTGGCGGCGATGCCGGCCAGCCTGCGCTCCAGTTCGGCCGCGCGCGCTTCGGACCACGCCATTCCCAGGTCCTGCAAGACGGCCCGGGCCGCCCGCTCGCTGGCCAGCTCGGCCGCGTCCGCCCCGGCGAT
>DASWPO010000175.1:0-3712 GCA_036404015.1 Bordetella sp.
GCCAGCGGCCCGTACAGCTTGCCCAGCACCGGCCCCCAGGCAAACGGAAACGCCGCGCAGAACAGGCCCACGCCCAGCAGGGGCCAGAATTCGTTGGCATCGCGCCAGGCGCTCAGCATGGCCAGCATCTGCGGACGCGACTCCGTCGGCGCCAGCTGCAGCAAGAGGCCCACGCCGATGTCGAAGCCGTCGAACACGATGCCCGCTGCGATCAGCAGCAGCAGGATCGCCATGAACACCAGGGGCATCCAGAACGCGGGATCGCCGGGCGCCAGGCCCAGCGAAGCGGCCAATGCGTCGATCATGCCGCTCCCCCCGTGGTCTTGCGCACCGGCACCACGCCGTAGCGCACCGCATGCAGCAGCATGCCCAGAAACGCGACGATCAGCACCGCGTACAAGGCCGCGTAGCCCACCAGCCCGTAGACGAGCGTGCCCGTGCTCACCGGACCCAGCACGTCGATCAGATTGATGCTGCGGTTGACCACGAAGGGCAGCAGCCCCACCAGCGACACGCCCCAGCCCAGCACCACCGACAGGCAGCCCGAGAACGTCATGCCCACCAGCACCTTGTGCCACCAGGCGCTCAGCACCGCCAGGTCCATGCGCCGCCACATGGTGCGCATCAGGGTCAGCACCGACACGGCCGCCATCAGCATGCCCAGCAGCGCCGAGCCGCGCAACAGCCAGAACGACAGGGCCACCGGCGGGCGCGGGCCGGTGAATTTATCCAGCCCCAGGTAGCCCTGCGCGTCGCGGCCCAGCCAGCGGCCGCCCATCCCGTGGATGGACACCAGGACCCGGTTGGTCTGCGTCTGCGCGTCGGGCCAGCCCAGCAGGATCAGTTCGGGCTCGTCGCCGCTGTGCCAGTAGCCGGCCAGCGTGGCGGCCTTGACCGGCTGGTAGCGGCTGACCACGTCGCCGATGCCCACGGCCGCCAGGGCCTGCAGCAGCGAGGCCAGCACCGCCACGACCAGCGCCGTCTTGAAGGCATTGCGCTCGCCGTCGCCGGACGGGCGGCGCCGGGCCTGCAGGGCCGTCACGCCCATCATCAGGAAGGCCGCGGCCAGCGCCGCGCCCAGCACCGTCAGCAACAGGCTCCAGCCGAAAGAGGGATTGAAGATCACCTCGAACCAGTCATAGACCTGGTAGCGGCCGTCCACCACGGCGGCGCCGTCGGGCGTCTGCATCCAGGAGTGCACCGCGACCAGCCAGGCCACGGCCAGGAGCATCCCCAGGGCCACCATGAAGACGGCCAGGGTGTGGATGGTGTCGGACACGCGGCGCTGGCCGAACAGCATCACGCCCAGGAAGCACGACTTCAGCACGAACACCGATAGCACGGCATAGCCCAGGAGCGGTCCGGCGACGTTGCCGATCTTGTCCATGAGCCCGCTCCAGATGCTGCCGAGCTGGATCAGCACCGGCAGGCAGGCCGCCAGGCTCAGCACGAAGGACAGGGCGAAGACGCGCACCCAGAAACGGTAGGCCGCCGTCCAACCGGCATGGCCGGTCAGCCGGGCGCTGAGCTTGAAAAACAACAGTATCCAGGACAGCGCGAGGGCCAGGGCCATGAACAACGCCAGGAAACTGAAGCTGGCCAGGAACTGGATCCGGGCCAGCAGGAGCGGGGTGATATCCATGATGGGCGCTAGTGTAGAGCCTGTTATGTCGCCAAGAAGGTCAATCTCTGTGGTTTCCTGGGGGGTTCTCGGCGGTTTTCGGGGCGTGGACGTGGCAAAATTGACGCTTTGTTGCTGTTTTTCACTATATACGCATGACCACCCTCGGCACTCCTGCGCCTACCGAAGCTCCGGCTGCGGCCGCTCCCCCAGCAAACCACGCGGCCAGCAATTTCCTGCGCCCCATCATCGAGGCCGACCTGGCGGCCGACCGCTACCAGGGCAAGCGCTGGTCCGGCAAGCCCGGCCCGGCCGCCGCGCAGAGCCAGGGCGCGCCCGACCCGGCCAGGATCCGCACCCGCTTCCCGCCCGAGCCCAACGGCTACCTGCACATCGGCCACGCCAAGAGCATCTGCGTGAACTTCGGCCTGGCGCGCGAATTCGGCGGGGTCTGCCACCTGCGCTTCGACGACACCAACCCCGAGAAGGAAGACCAGGAATACGTCGACGCCATCGCCGAGGCCGTGAGCTGGCTGGGCTTCGACTGGAAGGCCGACGGCAACGACAACAAGTACTTCGCCAGCGACTACTTCGACTGGATGTACGAGTTCGCCGAGGCGCTGATCGACGCCGGCCACGCCTATGTGGACGGCCAGAGCGCCGACGCGATCCGCGCCAACCGCGGCACCCTCACCGAGCCGGGCGCGAACTCGCCCTGGCGCGACCGCCCGGCCGCCGAGTCGCTGGCCCTGCTGCGCGAAATGCGCGACGGCAGGCACCCCGACGGCAGCCTGGTGCTGCGCGCCAGGATCGACATGGCCTCGCCCAACATCAATCTGCGCGACCCCGTCATCTACCGCGTGCGCCACGCCCACCACCACCGCACGGGCGACAAGTGGTGCATCTACCCCATGTACACCTTCGCGCATCCCATCGAGGACGCGCTCGAAGGCATCACGCACAGCATCTGCACGCTGGAGTTCGAAGACCAGCGCCCCTTCTACGACTGGATCCTGGCCCGCCTGGCCGATCTCGGCAAGCTGGCCCGGCCCCTGCCCCGCCAGTACGAGTTCGCCCGGCTGAACATGACCTATGTGGTCACCAGCAAGCGCAAGCTGCTGCAGCTGGTCAAGGAAGGCCACGTCGACGGCTGGGACGACCCCCGCATGCCCACCATTTTCGGCCTGCGCCGGCGCGGCTACACATCCTCGGCCATCCGCCTGTTCTGCGACCGCACGGCCGTGTCCAAGTCCGACTCGCGCATCGACTACAGCCTGCTCGAGCAGGCCGTGCGCGACGACCTCGACCCCGTCGCGCAGCGCTCGGTGGCGGTGCTCGACCCGCTCAAGCTGGTCATCGCCAACTACCCCGAGGGCCAGTCGGAAACCTGCCATGCCGCGCGCAACCCGCATGACCCGGCCGCCGGCAACCGCGAATTCCTCTTCTCGCGCGAGCTCTGGATCGAACGCGACGACTTCCGCGAAGAAGCGCCCAAGAAGTACTTCCGCCTCTTCCCCGGCAACCTGGTGCGCCTGAAGTACGGCTACGTCGTCAAGTGCACCGGCTGCACCAAGGACGCCGACGGCAATGTCATCGAGGTGCAGGCCGAGTACCTGCCCGAAACCCGCAGCGGCACGTCCGGCGCCGACAGCGTCAAGGTCAAGGGCACCATCACCTGGGTCAGCGCCGCGCATGCCGTGCCGGCCACCGTGCACCTGTACGACCGCCTCTTCGCCGACCCGATGCCCGATGCCGGCGACAAGGACTTCCTCGCCTGCCTCAACCCCAACTCCAGGAAGACCGTGCAGGCCTGGCTGGAACCCGGCACCGTGGCCGCGCCCGGCGCCACCTGGCAGTTCGAGCGCCTGGGCTATTTCACCGCCGACCGCGTCGACTCCACGCCCGAAACGCCGGTGCTCAACCGCATCGTGACCTTGCGCGACTCGTGGGGGGCTTGAAGTGAGCGACGATCTGGCCCTGGACTTCAAGAGCGCGACCCTCTACGCCGTGCGCCTGGTGCTGCACAGCGCCGACGCCGCCCGCCTGGACGAAGCGCTGGCGCAACGCATGAAGGACGCCGGCGGCTTCTTC
>DASWPO010000176.1:0-3848 GCA_036404015.1 Bordetella sp.
GAAGGTGTCTTTTTCGATGCGGGTCTTCATGGCGATGCAACTCCGTGTCGGCGCCCCGCCGGCAACAAGGCCGTCCAGGGCATGGCCGGAACGATTCCGGACATTTACAAATAAGAATCGATATCAATACAAGCGTAGCAGAAGCCGCGCCGTTCCTATAGCATCGCGGCACGCCCAGTCGTTTTACCACCCCTGCCGACATGTCCGAACCGCTCGCCCTGCTTTCCCTGCACCTGCCCGACGAGGCGGCCACCGACGGCCTGGCCGGCCGGCTCGCGCCCCTGGTCAGCGGCGCGGCGGGCCTCCCGGCCGGGGGACGCATCCACCTCCAGGGCGACCTGGGCGCGGGGAAGACCGCCTTCACCCGGGCACTGTTGCGCGCATGCGGCATCCAGGGCCGGATCAAAAGTCCCAGCTACGCGCTGCTTGAATCTTATGAAGTTTCTAACTTATACTTCTATCACTTTGATTTTTATAGATTTAGCGATTCGCGCGAATGGTTGGATGCCGGGTTTCGCGATTTGCTGCGCGACGATGCAGTGGTATTGATCGAATGGCCCGAGCGTGCCGGCAGCTTGCTGGCCCCGCCCGACCTGCTGATCACACTCTCCTACGCGCAGCGTGGTCGTGACGCAACCCTCGCCGCCCACACCGCCCGAGGTCAAACATGGTTGAACGCGCTCGCCCTGCCGAAGTCCTCCCCGCCAGCGCCGCCACCCGCCGGCGCCTGATCAGCGTCGCCACGACGCTGCTCGTGCTGCCCGTGCTGCCGCGCCTGGCGCAGGCGGCCACCATCCTGGCGGTGCGCACCTGGCCCGCCGACGAATACACCCGCGTCACGCTCGAGCTCGACAGCGAGCTCAAGGCCGAGCACTTCACGCTCGAAAACCCGAATCGCCTGGTCGTCGACATCCAGGGCCTGACGGCCAGCAGCACGCTCAACGACCTGGTTTCCAAGGTCCGTCCCGACGACCCCTACATCCGCGGCCTGCGCGTGGCGCAGAACCGCCCCAACGTCGTGCGCCTGGTGTTCGACCTCAAGCAGGCCGTGGCGCCGCAGGTCTTCACGCTCAAGCCCGTGGCCGACTACCAGTACCGCCTGGTGCTCGACCTGTACCCCAAGGTGGCGCAGGACCCGCTGATGGCGATGGTCAACAGGCCCGTCGCCCCCGACGTCGACGACCCGCTGGCGCGCGTGCTCGACCAGATCGCCAACAACCCCGCGGCCCGTTCCGCCGACCCTGCGCCGATGCCGATGGCCAAGGGGCAGGAAGCCCCGCCCGTGCCGCCTGGCGCGCCATTGAACGTGATCGTGCATGGCGCCGGGAAGCAGGACGCCCCGCCCGCGCCCCCCACGCGCCAGGCCAACCGCAAGCGCATGCTGACCATCGCGCTCGATCCCGGCCACGGCGGCGAAGACCCGGGCGCCATCGGCGCCACCGGCCTGCGTGAAAAAGACGTGGTGCTGCGCATCGCGCGCCGCCTCAAGGCGATGATCGACAACCAGCCCGCCATGCGCGCCTACCTCACGCGCGACGACGACTACTTCGTGCCCCTGAACGTGCGCGTGGAAAAGGCCCGCCGCGTGCGCGCCGACCTGTTCATCTCCATCCACGCGGACGCCTTCATCAAGCCCACCGCCAGCGGCTCGTCGGTGTTCGCCCTGTCCGAACACGGCGCCTCCAGCACGCAGGCCCGCTGGATGGCCAATCGCGAGAACAGCGCCGACCTCATCGGCGGCGTCAACCTCGGCTCGCACGACGCCCAGGTGGCCAAGGTGCTGCTCGACCTCTCCACCACCGCGCAGATCAACGACTCGCTCAAGGTCGGCACCGCCTTCCTCGACGAACTGGGCAAGATCAACCGCCTGCACAGCAACGAAGTCGAACAGGCCGGCTTCGCCGTGCTCAAGGCCCCCGACATTCCCTCCGTGCTGGTCGAGACCGCCTTCATCAGCAACCCGCGCGAAGAGGCCCTGCTGCGCACCGACAGCCACCAGGAAAAAGTCGCCGTGGCGCTGATGAGCGGCATCGACCGCTACTTCACCGCGAACCCGCCGCTGGCGCGTACGCTGGCCGACGCCTCCTGATCCGATCTCCGGACAAACCCCGAAGTTGCGGGCATACCCTGATTTACACCTTTCCGGGGTGGAAATAGCCTAGTCACACCTGTCGACAGTTGACAGAGATACGCTCCGCCGACCGCGAAGGCGTACCAGGCAACGCAATTTTTCCACGATCCAGAAAGGGATGCCTCCATGGCGCTGCATGCACTCAAGCCGTCTCCCTCCGTCCCGTCCGACGCGGAACGCCGCGTGCGCGAGGATCTCGCCGCCGCATACCGCCTGGTGGCCCACTTCGGGCTCGACGACAGCATCTACACCCACATCTCGGCGCGCGTGCCCGGCACGCTGGACCAGTTCCTGATCAACCCGTTCGGCATGCTGTTCAAGGACATCACCGCCTCGTCGCTGGTGAAGATCGACACCGAGGGCCGCATCCTCGAACCGACCGACTACTCGGTCAATCCCGCCGGCTTCACCATCCACAGCGCCGTGCACATGGCGCGGCACGACGCCGAATGCGTGCTGCACACCCACACCGTGGCCGGCGTCGCCGTGTCCTCGCTGCAATGCGGCCTGCAACCCTGCAACCAGTGGGCGCTGCAGTTCTACAACCGGGTCGTCTACCACGAGTTCGAGGGCATCGCGCTCAACCTCGATGAACGCGAGCGCCTGGTCGCCGACCTCGGCCCTGACGCCAAGGCCATGATCCTGCGCAACCACGGCCTGCTGACCTGCGGCGACTCGGTGGCCGAGGCCTTCATCCTGATGATGAACCTCGAACGCGCCTGCCGCGTGCAGATGTCCATCCAGGCCAGCGGCCAGCCCATCCATCCCGTGCCCGTCGAGGTCTGCGAACTGACCGCCAACCAATACACGGGCTGGGTAAAGCACTGCAAGACCATCGGCAAGGACCCGCACGAACGCGAGTGGAAAGCCTACCTGCAGCGCCTGGAACCCACCGTTTCGTCCTACCGGGACTGAGTCTCCTCCCTCGCCGCCTCCCCGATCACGGCCCGTGCTCCGCACGGCCGCGTCGGCCTTCCTGTTGTCGTCATTCGCCCTGAACAAGGAGCATCAAGCAATGAAACGTCGCCAATTCATCCAGATGGGAACGGCCGGCCTCGGCCTGAGCATCGCCGGAGTGCCCCTGCATGTGCTGGCCCAGGGCCGCGCCGGCGGCACGCTGAACGTCATCGTGCAACCCGAGCCGCCCGGCCTGATGCTGGGCATCATCCAGAACGGCCCCACCCAGATGATCTCCGGCAACATCTACGAGGGCCTGCTGCGCTACGACGAGAAGCTCGCCCCCCAGCCCCTGCTGGCCACCGAGTGGAGCGTCAGCCCCGACAAGCTGACCTACACCTTCAAGCTCAAGCCCAACGTCAAGTGGCACGATGGCCAGCCCTTCACGGCCGACGACGTGGTGTTCTCGGCCGACGTGTTCCTGCGCAAGACGCATGCGCGGCTGCGCAACAACCTGGCCGCCGTCGACACCATCAAGGCGCTGGACCCGATGACGGTGGAATTCAAGCTGAAGTACCCCTTCGACTCGTTCATGGGCATCTTCGAGACCGGCTCCATGCCCATGGTGCCCAAGCACGTCTACGAAAACACGGACTTCCTCTCCAACCCGGCCAACAACACCCCGATCGGCAACGGCCCGTACAAGTTCAAGGAGTGGGTCAAGGGCTCGTACATCCAGCTCACGGCCAACACCGACTATCACGTGCAGGGCGTGCCCATCATCGCCGACATCTACTTCCAGGTGATCCCCTACGCGGCC
>DASWPO010000177.1:0-2331 GCA_036404015.1 Bordetella sp.
GCCAGGTGCAAAGCCTGAGTCGGACCACTGCCATCATCCGTGCACTGGCCTCGGCGCGTAGTGCCCGCATGCGTCTGACTGACATTGCGCGAGCCACCGGGCTGACGCTGTCGACCACCACGCGGTTGCTGGCGGCCATGGCGGCCGAGCGCTTGGTTGAGGCGCACGACGGCGGCAAGACCTGGAAACTCGGCTCAGAGCTCGTCTATATGGGTTTATCGGCCGCGCGGCAACAGCCGCTGATCCGCCAGGCGTCGCCGCACATCGAGGCGCTGGCGCAAGAAACGGGCGATACAGCCTATCTGACCGTGCGTTGCGGCGATGATTCGGTCTGCGCCTTCCGAGCCGCCGGCACGCACCGCGCACAGGCCTACGCCACCTATATCGGTAGCCGTCGGCCGCTGGGGATCGGCGCGGGCGGTCTGGCGTTGCTGGTCGCTTTGCCTGCCGAGGAGATCGATGCTATTTTGCAGCGCAACGCCAGCAAGCTGGCGGGTTATCCGCACGCGGGCCTGCAGTCGTTGCGTCATGACATGACCGCCGCGGTCACGCGTGGCTATACCTACACGGAAAATCATCTTTCCGGCGGGGTGCATGCAATGGGGCTTGCAGTGCGCTCGACGCAGGGATCGCTGGTCGCCGCTGTCAGCGTGTCGGCGATCGCGGCACGGCTGCTGGAGCCGCGCCGCGGTCGCATCGCGCAACTGCTGCGGGACACGGCGGCGCGCATTGCCATCGACTTGGATGCGACAAGCCTGGAGGAATAAGATAAACCGGCTAAGCAGTCAGAGGGTCTTGGTCTGGTTTTCCTTGTGGGTTTGATCGCGCGCTTGGCCGGCCTTCTCCAGCAGAAAGTCGATGCAGGTGCGCACGGCCCGGGTCTGGTGCCGGTTGGGCATGTACAGCAGGTACATATGCGTGCCGAAGATGCTGAGGCGGTACTCGTCCAGCGTGGTCACGACCTCGCCGCAGGCGACCTGGTCGCGCACCACGTAGTCGGGCACCAGGCCCACGCCCAGTCCGGCCAGGATGCCCTGGCGCAGGAAGGGGAAGTGTTCCGAGATCAGCGTGGGCTCGAGCATGACCTCCTGGCGTTCGTCGCCCCGGTAGGCGGAGAGGCGCAGTTGCCGCCCCACGACGCCGGAGGTGATCAGGGGCGTGTCGCGCAGCGCCGGCAGGGTGCGCGGCAGGCCATGCCGCCGCGCGAATTCCCGCGAGGCGCAGGCCAGGTAGCGCACGTCGCCCAGGCTGCGCGCCACCAGCGATGGCGGCGGCTCGGGAATCACGCGGATGGCGATGTCCACTTCGTCGCGCAGATTGTCGGCGCGGTTCTCGAAGAGCACGTCGAGCACGATGCCGGGGTAGAGGCGCTTGAACTCGATCAGCCAGTCGCTCATCACCAGCTGGCCGTAGCCGCTGGGCACGCTCAGGCCCACGCGGCCCTGCAGGCCCTGGCTCAGGTTGGCAATGGCTTCCTGGGCGGCGCGCATTTCGTTGCGGATGGCCAGGCCGTGCTTGTACAGGCTCAGCCCCACTTCGGTGGGCTCGACGCGGCGCGTGGTCCGGTGCACGAGCTGCACCCCGGCGGCCTTTTCCAGCTGGGCGAGGTGATAACTGACATTTGCCCGCGTCATCTTGAGCTTGCGCGCGGCCTGGCTCAGGTTGCCGCTGTCGATGATTTCCACCAGCAGGGTCAGGGAAGTGAGATCCATGGACATTTGTCAAAAAATATTAGACAGATTGTCAACATTTGATTGGATTGTAAAGTTTATTTGTCGCAGGCAAAATCTTTAGTCTGTTCCCCAAAACTCAAGGCTGCGCGGTTCGCCGGCGCAGCCGGCACAACATCGGAGACGCGCAGCATGTCTGCTTCAAGCCCTGATTCCGTGGTCGCCACCCGCCTCGAAGGCGATGTGCTGCTGGTCACCATCGACAATCCCCCCGTCAACGCGCTGGGCGTGGCCGTGCGCCGCGGCCTGCTGGACGCCATGGCGCAGGCCGACGCCGATGCGGCCGTCAAGGCCGTGCTCATCGTGGGCATGGGCAAGGCCTTCATCGCGGGCGCCGACATCCGCGAATTCGGCAAGCCGCCGCTGCCGCCCTCGCTGCCCGAGGTGTGCAACCGCATCGAGGCATGCGCCAAGCCCGTGGTCGCGGCCATCCAGGGTCCGGCCCTGGGTGGCGGCCTGGAAGTGGCCATGTCCGCACACTACCGCCTGGCCTTGCCGGCCGCCAAGCTGGGTTTGCCCGAGGTGACCCTGGGCCTGCTGCCCGGCGCGGGCGGCACCCAGCGCGCGCCGCGCCTGATGGGCGTGCAGGCGGCCGCCGAAC
>DASWPO010000178.1:0-1731 GCA_036404015.1 Bordetella sp.
CGGCCGGCCACGACAGAGGAATGCGATGCCATCCGGTGCCTAGTTTCCCTGTTTCCAGGCGGCTTCCACTTCCTTGGCGGCGGCGTCCGGCGTCATCGTGCCGCCGGCCAGCTCCGCCACCACATCGTTCACCGTGCGGCCGACCGATGGGCCAAGCACCTGGTCGTAGAAATTCTGGTGGTAGGTCGAATGCGCCAGCTCCTCGCCGATGCGCCGCATGAACGGGCTGTTCAGCGACTGGTCGGCGCCCTTGACCACGGGCACGATGAAGCCGGCGGCGGTCAGCTTGGCCTGCACCTCGGGCGAGACGAAGGACTTGATGAAATCCGCGGTGGCCGGCGGCGCGTCCTTGCTGACCACCCAGCCGACGACGCCGCCCAGCGTGTCCGTCGCCAGCCCCTTGCCGCCGGGCAGGGTCGGGAAGTCCAGCCAGCCGATCTGGTCGGGGGCCAGGCCCTTCTTGTCGGCGGCGATGGCGGCCTGCTGGTTGTAGATGACGTTGATGGCCAGCGTCATCGCCGCCTTGCCGTCGGCGAACAGGCCGATGGCGGGCAGGTGCTTGGCGCCGAGGAAGCCGTTCTGGAACGGCTGCAGATCGACGAGCTGCTTGAAATACTCGCCGGCCTTGACGAAGTCGGGACCGGCGAAACCGCCGTTCTGGTCCTTCATCGCGGCGTCGAACACGGCCTTGCCGCCCTGGCGCAGCGACAGGTAGGACCAGAAGAAGCTGAGCGGCCATTTGTCGGCGCCGCCCGCCGTCAGCGGCGTGATGCCGGCGGCCTTCAGCGTCTTCACCGCGGCCAGGAAGTCATCCCAGCTCTTGATCTTGTCGGCATCCAGGCCGGCCTTGGCGAACAGCGCCTTGTTGTAGAGGAAGCCGACCTCGGTGATGGCCTGCGGCACGCCGTAGATGCGGCCGTTGACGGTGAAGGCGGCCAGCGCCGTGGGCGTCAGCGTGTCGCTGTAGCCGCGCAGCTTGTCGGTGAGGTCCTCGATCACCCCTGCCTGGACCTGCGCGCTCAGCACGCCGCCGGCCCAGCTGTAGAACATCGCCGGCTTGTCGCGGGATTGCAGCAGCGTGGTCAGCTTGGATTTGTAGGCCTCGTTCTCGAGATATTGCGGCTCCACCTTCACGCCGGGATGGGTGGCCTCGAAGGCATGGCCGGCCTCGTTCCAGATGGCGATCTGCGTGGGGTTCACCTCCACATGCAGCCACTTGATGGTATCGGCGGCCTGCGCCCCGGTGGCCGCGAGAAGGGCCACGGCACCGACTGCGACGTTGAGAATTTTGTTCACGTCTTCCCCCCTTGCCCGCTCCGAGGCTGGCCCGGCTCTCAGGCTGGGCGAGGGGACACTGCCAGCAGGCATTGAGGTGCGCAACTCAAAATTATCGCGGAATTTCTGGTGGGTCTGGTCGGCGCGTTCGGCGTTGAAACGGTCGAATTCAAATCCGGTCGAAATACCGTACGTTGCTGTGTCAATTCACGACGGGTTCGCCAAGGTATTCCAAGGTATGATGGCATCGAACGACAATAATGACGACGCGATCCGGTACGTTTCCGCGCCCGCAGGTGCGGTCCGTCCGGCCGGCACCGGCAGCCGCTGCGATAAGGGAATCCGCCGGATTTTTGCAGGTCGGTGGTAGGAAGCATTGAAAATCCGCCGGAAAGGTCTATACATACTCCACGATCCACTTCGTGGACCTCCGCTGCGATCAATTCATTTCCATTG
>DASWPO010000179.1:0-9887 GCA_036404015.1 Bordetella sp.
TCCCCCGCCGCAAGGCGTGCCGGTTCGATTCCGGCCTCGGGCACCATAAGCTGTATCAGTAAGTCCAAGATAGTCTCAAAACCCGCAGAAAATAAGGCTCTGTGGGTTTTTTGTCGTCCCAAACATGCCGGCACCAACAGATACCGTCTGTCGAAGGTTGCGGCCCGGCACCTGGCGTGTACTTTCCGGTCAATCCCAACGGCGGAAAATACTGGCGCCGGGACTACCACTTCGCAGACAAGCGCAAAACCCGGACGCCCGGGGGCCTATGGCGTCAGTCGCCGGCACCTAGTCCCAGGAATGGAAACGGCGGCGCAGGTCGGAAGTCACCCGAGACTTCGCCGTTGAAAGTATTGCGCTGATCCTTGCCGAGATCGAGGCGCTTTACGGGCGCGCCTGATGAGAAGTCAACCTTCTTCAGGTCGACCCAGAACGTGTTGGGCGTCAAGGCTGACTCGAAGAAGTAGAGCAAGCGCTTGTGATCGGCGACGGTGCGCCAGCGGGTGGACGAGATATTCGGCTCATCCGCAGTGGTGATGCCGAACGGCACGGACACGTTGCGGATCACGCTAAAGACGCTGGCAAGTGCCACCACGGGGTCTTCGCTTTTCGGAATGGCATTGATGTAGAACGAAGCGCGAGCGAATCGGTCGGCCGAGCGGTTCGTACCGGGCAACCACGTTGCGCCGCCGATCCCTTTCCAGTACTCGTTAAGGGCAAGTTGCTGGTCGAAAACGGGCGAGTTGGTCATCACCTGATACTGCCTGCCGTGGTGGATGACCTGCTTGCCATTGACGTACTCAACGATGGCGCTGTCGCCAGTGGCATCCGACATGGCGAGGTGCAGCGTGGCGAGACGCTGTTCTCCGGGAACACTGTCCGTGACGATGGTGAAAGGCTGTTTTTCGAGCGCGGCCACGGCCTCCGAAACCGTTGCGAAATTGTCCAGGACGTACTGTGCCCACGCGGCGATGGTGAGTCCGGGCTTGGAGCTTTTGTCGAAAGCCGGGTATTGCGATTCGACGAGCCAGAGAAGTTCGGCAGCGAGGCCCTTCTCGTTCATGCCATCGGTGGTGGAGACGTCGTAGCCGGTCGCGACCACGCTGCCGTATTTGGCGGTCCATTTGAGTGAATTAGGGCCGGCCTCGCCGGTACGGGAAACGCCGCGCGGCAGGATGTAGAGATTGGTGGTGATGTCGAGCTTCCAGTCCATCGATCGGGCCGTGATGACATCGCCATTGTCGCCAAGATAGACGACACGCGTGCAGGCGAGCGAGACGACCGGAATGACGACCAACGTCACTGTCGCAGCGGCGAGAAGGCAAGACAGAATCGACCGAACGAGGTGGCGCATGGCTAGTCCTTACTGTCGTCAAAAGATACCGCTCGATTGATCTCCGGCGCCAAGCAGCCCAAGTTGACCGATGCGGCTGGTTGTCACGAACGAGAGCGGCCCCGTGCACATGGGGCGCCGCCGGCACCCCGACCGCCGTGGTCGGCTCCGGCGCGGACTACACCAACTCCCTGCGCTACCCGCAGGCCCGCTGCTGGAATCCGGACCGCGCTACACCACCGGCGAAGCCCCGCCGTCCACGTTCAGCGCCGTCCCGGTGATGTACGAAGCCCCGTCCGACGCCAGGAAGCAGGCCGCCGAGGCAAACTCGTCAGCCGTACCCACCCGGCCCATCGGAATGCTGCGGCCCATTTCCTCCAGCACCGTCTCCAAAGACTGCCCGGTGGCCTGGGCGCGGCGCACCCATTGGTCGCTTTCGATGCGGCCGACCAGCAGGGCATTGACCAGGATATTGAAGGGCGCGCCCTCGCCGGCCAGCGCCTTGGTCAGCGCCATGCCGGCGGCGCGCGACACGGAGGTGGGCACGGACTTGGCCGACGGCGCCTTGGCGCCGATGTTCAGCACATTGATGACGCGGCCCCAGCGGCGCGCCTTCATCTGCGGCCAGGCCAGGCGGACGAAGCGGATCGCGGCGAACAGCTTCAGGTCCAGGTCGGCCTGCCAGGCTTCGTCGGTGACCTCCTCGAACGCGCCGGCGCGCGAGATGCCGGCGTTGTTCACCACGATGTCCACCTGGCCGAACCGGGCCATGGCCGCGGCGTAGGCGGCCTCGACGCCGGCGGCGGTGGCCACGTCGGCCGGTTCGGCGCCGACGCGCTGCGGCGCCAGTTGCGCCAGGCCGGCGCGGGCCTGCTCCAGCACCGCGGCATCGCGCGCCACGATGAAGACATTGGCGCCGGACTCGGCGTAGCGCCGGGCGATGGCCAGGCCCAAACCCTTGCTGCCGCCGGTGATGATGGCGGTGCGCCCTTTCATGTCGACCTGCATGGCGGACTCCTCGTCGGTGGAACGCCGCGGGCGCGGTGCGCCCGCGCGGCATGACCAGGCCATTGTATGCGCGTGCCCAGGCCGCGCTCCATCCCGATCCGGACCGCGCGGCGGCGCTTCTATTTGGCGCTGTCGCGGCCGATGCCGGCCTTCTGCACCAGCTCGCGCATCTGCTTTTCGTCGCTGAGCACGAAGTCGGAGAAGGCCTCGGGCGTCATGGGCTGCGCCGTCTTGACGCCCAGGGAGCGGTACTGCTCGATGACTTCCTGCTTGGCCAGCACTTTGGCGATGGCCTGGTTCATGGCCTGCACGATGGGCTGCGGGGTTTTCTTGGGCGCGAACACGCCGGTCCACAGGTCGAAATTCAGGTTTTCCAGCCCGGGGATTTCCCCCAAGGCGGGAATATCGGGGTCGCCAATGTCCCGGTCGTGGCTCATGACGGCGTAGGCCTTGAGCTTGCCCTGCTGGATCAGCGGCACCAGCGACGGCAGGCCCGCCGAGATGAGATCCAGGTGGCCCCCCATGACGTCGGAGGCGATCTGCGCGGCGGCGTTGTAGGGCACGAGCAGCGCGTCGATGCCCGCCTGGGTGCTGACTCCCAGCATGGAAAGATGCTGCATCGACCCCACGCCCAGCGTGCCGTAGGTCAGCCCGCCCTTGACGGTCTTGCTCAGGGCCGCGAGCTCGGGCAGCGTGTTGGCTTTCAGGTCCGGCCGGCCGGCGAGCACGATGCCGCTGGTGCCCACCTTGGCGACGGCCGCCAGGTCCGAGACGTGGTAGTCGACGCTGGCGTTGATCAGGGGCGGCAGCGTGACGTTGGACGAAATGGCCACCAGGAAGGTGTAGCCGTCGGGCCGCGCCAGGAGGGTCCGGTGCACGCCCACCGTGCCGTCGCCGCCGGGCGCGTTTTCCACGATGACGCCGCGGCCCAGTTCGGCGGTCAGGCCCGTGGCCAGGACGCGGGCGATGACGTCCAGCGAACCGCCCGCGCCGTACGGCACGACCAGGCGGATGGGCCCGGACGGCCACGTGCTGGCGGCGCCGGCGGGCGCCGCGCACAGGAAGAAGGCGGCGCACAGGGCGGCCAGCCGGTTCAGGATCGGTTGCATGGTTTGTCTCCTCGGTCTTGTTTGTTGTTTGTCGTGTTTGGGGCGGCGGCTAGGGACGGCGGGCGTGCTGCACGATCCAGCGCTCCACCAGGGCCGCGATGTCGCCGGCATTGCGGTCCATCATGGGGAAGTGCGAATTGCCATGGATGCCCATGGCCGGCAGGTCGAGCTGGTCGACCTCGACGCCGTGTTCCCGCAGGGCCTGGCCGTAGCGGTCGACCACGGCGCGGTTGGCGCGCCAGCCCGCGTGCTCGGCGAAGAAGTCGCCCCAGACGACCAGGTGCGGCGGCAGGCCGGCATCCATGCCCTCCGTTTTCTGCGGCGCGCCGCTGGGTTCCAGCAGCACGACCGCGGCCACGTCGCGGGGCCGCCGCCGGATGGCCTCGAACGCGAAGCCGCCGCCCTGGCTGTGCCCAATGACGACGCAGCGGCCCACCGCCTCCAGCAGCGCGTCGTACGCCGCCGACGTCTCGGCCTCGTGCTCGGCCCAGCGCGGCACCCACTGCGTGGCGAAGGTGTCGTAGGCCTCCATGGGAAATTGCTGCCCCGGGAACGGCTTGCGGCTGGCGGGGTCCGTGGCATAGCCCTCGACCGGGCCCATGCGGAATATGTCCCAACCATCCTTGAGCGTGCGGAAGATGGGCGGCAGGGGATAGGTGGGGGACCAGGACGAGCGCCCGCGCTCCATCGCGTCGCTGACGTAGACATCGAAGCCCGCATGCAGGAAATAATTCAGCCAGCCGGGCCGGCCGTCCGGCGTGGTCTCCCAGTTGACGCCGCTCATGCCGCCGCCGTGCCAGAGCAGGATGGGCCAGGGATGGCGGGGCTCCTCCAGCAGGTATTCCTGGACGTACATCTGGCCGGTGATGTGGTCGCCGTTGACGTCGATGGCGCGCGGCGCGCCGCCTTGCGTGAGGCGGAAGCTTTGCACCGGCTGGCCGGCCACGCGGCGCAGGCCGCCGCCCACGAAGAAGCTGCGCATGCGCCGCAGCCGGATGGGCTTCTCGTCGCGCTGCGGCGCGGCGCCCGGATCGTTGACCAACATCGTGCTGTCTCCTATTTGCCTACCTGCGAGTTCCGGCGCGGGGACGCTGGCGGGAACGGACGCGGGCCGGTCAGCATTTTCTGGCCACTGCTATATTCTGTATATTGAATTTTGTGCGCTCATTGATGCATGCAGAGAATAAATTACCCCCTCAGCGAGCTGCGCGCATTGGTCGCCCTGCACCAGACGAGCAGCTTCATCAAGGCGGCGCAGTGGCAGAACATCACCCAGTCCGCGTTCAGCCGCCGCATTGCCCGGCTGGAAGAGGCGGTGGGAGGGCTGCTGGTGGAGCGATCCACGCGCCATGTCGCGCTGACGGCCCTGGGGCGCGAACTCGTCGGCCGGATCGGGCCCTTGCTGGAGCAGCTCGACGACGCCATGACCGTCACCGGGTCGAAGGCGCGGGGCGAGTCCGGCCACATCGTGGTGGCCGTGCTCATCAGCGCTTCGCACACGATCATCCCGCCCGCGCTGCAGCGCCTGCGCGCCGATTATCCCGGCGTGGGCCTGCACCTGCGGGACGACACGAACGAGCGCGTGCTGCAGGCTGTCCTGTCGCGCGAGGCCGAGTTCGGCGTGTGCGCCATGGCCGGCTATCCGCCGGAAATCACGGAGCAGTTCTGCGTCGAGGACGCCTACGTGGTCGCCTTCCCGCCCCGGCATCCGCTGGCGGGCCGGCGCGAGTCCGTGTCGTGGCGTGAATTGCAGGGGCTACGCGTGGTCGGCATGAGCGCCAGCAACTCCAACCGGCAGCTCATCGACCAGGGCCTTGCCGCGGTCGGCATCGCGCCGCCCTGGGTGGACGAGGTGGAGTATCTGTCGTCGATGCTGGGCCTGCTGCAGGACGGCGGCGCGGTCGGCGTGCTGCCGGGGCTGGCCGTCGGGCTGTCCCAGGCCGGCAAGCTGCGCGTGCTCCCGCTGGTGGCCCCCCGCATCGGCCGGCGCATCAGCCTGATCCGCCGCGCCGACAGCAGCCTGTCGGTCGTCGCCGCGGCGTTCTGGGATGCCGTGCGCGCCGAACTGCTGGCCCTGCCCAATATCCGCTGACCGGCAAAACACAAAATACCCGCGAAAGCCTTGCCTTGCGCGGGCGACCCACGTTCGAACGACTCCGGGCGCACAAAAAAACCAGGTCCGCTGTAACCCGATCTCCAGTCCAGGCGAATTAGCTTATGTATCCGTCGTGGATACCTTCGTTCGCAATTACTGGAGAGACTCAATGTCCGCAAAAACCACCGTCACGTCCGCCCTGCTCGCCAGCGCCGTCGCCAGCATTTTCGCCTCGGCCGCCCACGCGGCGCCCCTGACGCAGGCTGAAGCCAGCGCCGCCCTCGCCGCGCACAAGGAAAAGTGCTATGGCGTCGCCCTGAAGGGCCAGAACGACTGCGCCGCAGGTCCCGGCACCACTTGCCAGGGCACCTCCACCATGGATTTCCAGGGCAATTCGTGGAAGTTCGTCCAAGGCGGCACCTGCGCCAGCATCCAGGTCCCGGGGGGCGGCCATGGTTCGCTCACCCCGATCAAATCCTGATCCCACAGAGGCGGAAACGGGGATGGCCATGAACGCCTATGCCGGGACGACGACGATCCATGTACCCGGCCGTCCCCGCCGAACCGCGCCGGTTGCGCACGTGCTTGCCGGAACCAGTTTCAAGCATGAACACCTGGCCGCGATTCTCGCGGATCCGTTGCAGGGTGGCTTCTTCGAAGTCCACGCCGAGAATTACATGGGCGCCGGCGGCCCGCCGCACCGGATGCTTGCGGCTATCCGGGAGCGCTATCCGGTCTCCCTGCACGGCGTGTGCATGTCCATCGGCGGCCCGGACGCACTGGACGGCCGGCACCTGGAACGCTTTCGCGATCTGGTGCTGCGCTACGAGCCGGTGCTGGTATCGGAACACCTTGCCTGGTCCTCTCATGGCGGGACGTTCTTCAATGACCTGCTGCCGCTGCCCTATACCCAAGGCACGCTGGACAGGGTTTGCGAGCACATCGATCAGGTCCAGGAGGCGATCCGGCGTCCGCTGCTGCTTGAAAATCCATCGACCTACGTTGCGTTCTCGGCGTCGACGATGAGCGAGACCGATTTCATCCGGGCGATAGCAAGGCGCACCGGCTGCGGCCTGCTGCTCGACATCAACAACGTGTTCGTTTCGGCGGTCAATCATGGCTATTCGGCGCACGCCTACCTTGCCGATTTTCCCCTCGGACAAATCGGCGAAATCCATCTGGCCGGGCACGACGAACAGCGCGACGACGAAAACGAACGCCTGCTCATAGATAGTCACGACCGCGCCGTCGCCGATGCCGTCTGGGATCTCTACAGGCATGTCATCGCGCGCACCGGGCCCAGGCCGACACTGATCGAATGGGACAGCGACCTACCCGACTGGCGCCTGTTGCGGGCCCAGGCGCTGATGGCTCGCCGGATCATGCGGGCAGATGAGGCTGCGCCGATGGAGAGCCTCGATCATGCGGCCTGAACAGCGTCCCGCCGAGCACGAATACGCCGCGGCATTTACGCCGGGCCTGACGGATCCGGCGCTCGCGGTGCCGCAAGGCGTGGTCGCCCGCCGTGGAAAAGGCGTGGTCCGGCGATATAACGTGTACCGGAACAACGTGACCGTCAGCCTGACCGATGCGCTGGCGGCCATCTATCCCGCGGTCCAGCGCATCACCGGCATCGAATTCTTCCGGGCGATGGCCCGCTTCCATGTCCGCGCCACACCGCCCGCGTCCCCGCTGCTCTTAGAGTACGGGCGGGACTTCCCCGCCTTTATCGAATCCTATGAATACGCGCGCGACATGCCATGGCTGGCGGACACGGCCCGCATCGAACGGGCCTGGCTGGATGCCTATCATGCTGCCGATCTGCCGGTCCTGGCAGCGCAAGCGCTCGCGGCCGTCGACCCGGCAGCACTGGCCGGCGTGCGTTTCAGGCCGCACCCCGCCACACGGGTCGTTCGATCGGACTATCCCGCGGTTGCGATCTTCACGATGAACAAGACCGAAGGCGCGGTGTCGCCGCTCTTTTCAAGCGCGGCGGAAGATGCCCTGATCACCCGGCCCGGGCAGGATGTCGTGGTGTCGCGCCTGCCCGCGGGCGGCGCGGCCTTCCTCATCGGCCTCATCGCGGGCGCGCCGCTGGGCGCGGCGGCAGCCGCCGCGTTCGACGCGGCCCCGTCCTTCGATCTTCCGGCCAATCTGGCGGGAATTCTCTCGGCGGGTGTATTTACCTCCCTCCAACAAGGAGATTGACCAGAATGTCCGCCACACAAGATAAGCGGCACACCCTCCCGGGCGCATGCTGCACGGCGCTTGCCGCCGCCAGGCGGCGGATCGAGCGGCTGGCGCAACCGTGGTTCGTCCAGCTTGCGCTGCGTCTCGCGCTGGCCGTGCCTTTCTGGAAGTCGGGCATCCTTAAATGGCAGGGCTTCCTGCAGCTCAACGACACGGCGATAACCCTGTTCACCGACGAGTTCCAGCTGCACCTGCCGGGCGGCCCCTATCCCTTTCCCGCTCCCGCCGTATTTGCCTTCCTGTCCGGCTGCGGCGAAGTGATATTTCCCGTGCTGCTGGTACTGGGCCTGGGAACGCGCTTCGCGGCCGTTGGCGTGCTGCTGATGACATGCATCATCGAGCTGACCGTGCCGGAAGGCTGGCCCATCCATTTGACCTGGGCCGCCATGGCGCTGGGAATCGCGGCATGGGGCCCGGGCCGCCTCTCCTTCGATCATCTTCTGGGAGACCGGTCGCCCAGACTATGAATCAGCCACGGGAATGAGGGCCCAGGACCTGGCATGTGCCCGCGGCCGTCACCGCCATGGGCATCGATGCCAGACTTGCCTCGAACTATCTGCAGTGGTGGCCGGCCGCGTAGAATTCCCCAAGAATTTTCGAGCCTCGCAGCCGGAATCACCCATGACCCGTGCATCGCAGAATGGATCGCTGGAGTCCGCCGAAATCAGGCTGAGAGCCCTGCTCCTGGCTGGGTTGGACGGCGACGCGCAAGCCTATCATGCCTTCCTGCAAGCGTTGGGCGCGCACCTGCGGGCTTTTTTGCGCAAGCGGCTCTACCGCCTGCCGGACGACATCGAGGATATCGTCCAGGAGATATTGATCGCTGTGCATAACGGACGCCATACCTATCTTCCCGAGCAGCCGTTGACTGCCTGGGCGCATGCCATCGCGCGCTACAAGGTGGCCGACTACCTGCGCCACCGGTCGCGCCGCGAAGCGCTGCACGAACCGCTGGACGATCAGCACGAGATCTTCGCGGAATCCGACGAAGAAGCCACGCAAGCCCGGCGCGATGTCGACAAACTGCTGGCGCAGTTGCCGGATCGGCACCGCCTGCCCATCCTGCACGTCAAATTGCAAGGATTATCCGTGGCCGAGACGGCCCAGCTCACCGGCCTGTCGGAATCGGCGGTCAAGGTGGGCGTACACCGCGGACTCAAGGCGCTGGCCGCGAAGATACGAGGCACGCTATGAAGACGGACGACATGATTTCCCTGCTGGCCGCCAATGTCGCTCCCGTGGACCCTGGCGCCCTGGCCCGGCGCTACCGCCGGGCGCTGCTGCTCGGCGGACTGGGCGCGGTACTGCTGATGCTCGGGCTGTTCGGGATACGGCCCGATATCCGTGCGATGCTGGTCACGCCCTTGTTCTGGGCCAAGATGGCTTTCCCCGCCTGCGTGGCCGCGGCCGCACTGCTGACGGCTGCCCGCCTGTCGCGTCCCGGCATGCCCGTGGGACGCGGCTGGCAGTTGCTGGCCGCACCGGTAGCCGTCATCTGGATTGCCGCGGCGGTGACGCTGGTCGCCGCGCCGGCGCCGGAACGCCTGCCCATGATTCTCGGCACCACATGGCGCACCTGCCCATTCAATATCACGCTGTTGTCCATCCCGGCGTTTATCGCCCTATTCCGGGCCATGAAAGGCCTGGCTCCCACACACTTGCGTACGGCTGGAGCGGTGGCGGGACTGCTGGCCAGTTCCGTCGCCACGATGGCTTACTGCCTGCACTGCCCGGAAATGGGCGTGGCGTTCTGGGCGGTCTGGTATCTGGCCGGCATGCTGATCCCGGCCTTTGTGGGCGCGGCGCTTGGGCCGGCATTGCTACGCTGGTAACAAGGCCAGGTCTCGCCGCCTTACCTCCATGCATCCATGCATCCATGAGGATGAGGCACGGCATCGCCAGGCGTGGCAGTTTCTTTATTTTGGTATACCATAGGATACTAAAGATACCGCGCCGGGCACCCGACACCCTGAAGCGCGGAAAACAACATCCCATCGAGGAGACAAAGACATGCACCTGCCCTATCGCATCGGGCTTTGCGCCGCCCTGGCGAGCCTGGCCTTCGCTACCCACACCGCGGCCGGCGCGGCCG
>DASWPO010000180.1:0-15323 GCA_036404015.1 Bordetella sp.
GCAGGCGCCATCACCGTCAGCCAGTGGCAAACGTTTTCCAACTGGCGAACATTGCCCGGAAACGGGAAGCGAGCCAATGCCGCCAACGCCGCCGGGGTGAACCGTTTGGTGTCCACGCCCAGGTCGCGCGCGCTGCGTGCAAGAAAGTGCCGCGCCAGCAGCGGGATGTCTTCCGAGCGTTCGCGCAACGGCGGCAGGCGCAGCCGGATCACGTTCAGCCGGTGGAAAAGGTCTTCGCGGAACAGGCCCTGCTTGACGCGCTCTTCCAGCGGCTGATGGGTGGCTGCGATGACCCGTACATTGGCATGCACGGGACTGTGTCCGCCCACGCGATAGAAACTGCCGTCGGACAACACGCGCAACAGACGCGTCTGCAATTCGGCGGGCATGTCGCCGATTTCATCGAGGAAGAGCGTGCCGCCATCGGCCTGTTCGAACCGCCCCCGCCGCATGCTTTGCGCGCCGGTGAAGGCGCCTCGCTCATGGCCAAACAGTTCCGATTCAAGCAGGTCGCGCGGGATGGCCGCGGTGTTGATGGCGACGAAGGGGCCGGACGCTCGCGCGCTGTGCCGATGCAGTGCGCGGGCGACCAGTTCCTTGCCGCTGCCGGACTCGCCCGTGATCATCACGGTGACCTGGGACTGCGACAGCCGTCCGATGGCGCGAAAGACTTCCTGCATGGCGGCCGAGGACGACTGCGTCATCATCCAGCGTTCGCCGCCCTGCTGGCCGTCGACCGTGTTTTCGGGCGCGGGGGTTTCTCCCACGGACTCTTCCATGGCGCGCTGGATCAGCGCCACGGCTTCGTTCACGTCGAAAGGCTTGGCCAGGTAGTCGAAGGCGCCGCCCTGGAAGGCCGCGACGGTGCTGTCGAGATCGGCGAAGGCCGTCATGACGATGACCGGCAAGGCGGGATGGCGTTCCTTGATCTGGCGCAGGAGCTCCAGGCCGTTGCCCCCGGGCATGCGGATGTCGGACACCAGCGCCGAGGGGCTGTCCCGGTCCATGGCCTCGAGCACGTCCGAGGCCTGGAAGAAGCTGCGCGTGGCCACGCCCGCCCGCGACAGCGCCTTTTCAAGCACCCAGCGTATGGCTTGATCGTCGTCGACGATCCAGACAGGCTTAATCAATGGGATTGCTCCAAGGGGAGAACCAAGCGGAATTCGGTATGGCGCGGGCGCGATTCGAATTCGATCAGGCCGCCGTGTTGCTGTATGAAGTCCTGGGCCAGGCTGAGGCCCAGGCCGGTCCCGCCTGGCCGGGCGGTGACCAGCGGATGGAAAATGCGGTCGCGGATGTGCTCGGGCACGCCCGGGCCGTTGTCGATGATGGACAGCACCAGCGCCAGCCGATGGCGGCGATGCGCCAGCATGACCTGGCGGGCGACGCGGGTGCGCAGGGTGATCTGCGGCGGCGGCACGTCGACGCCGGGTTTCTGCAGCACCAGTTCCTGCGCGGCGTTGCGCGCCACGTTGAGCACGGCCTGCATGAGGCGCGCGGAATCGCCCAGCAGGTCGGGCGCCGAGGCGTCGTAGTCGCGCAGCAGGGCCACGCCGTCGCGGAACTCGGCCTGGATCAGCGCGCAGACGCGCTCGCAGATCTCGTGGATATTGACCGGCTTGGCATTGAGCGGCTGGCGCTTGGGACCGCTCAGGCGGTCGACCAGGGCCTGCAGGCGGTCCGCCTCGGAAATGATGACTTGCGTGTATTCGGCCAGGGCCGGGCTGGGCAGCTCGGCCTCCAGCAATTGCGCGGCGCCGCGCAGGCCGCCCAGCGGGTTCTTCACCTCGTGGGCCAGGTTGCGCAGCAGTTCGCGATGGGATTCGATTTCTTCGACCAGGCGCTGGCTGCGGTCGACGACCATGCGCTGTTCGATTTCACGGGTTTCGATCATGACCGGCCAGGGCTGGCCCGACAGGGCCACCGTGGTCACGGTGACCTCGACCGACTCCGAGCCGCGCCGCATGGACGACAGTTGGCGCACGTCGGCGAAGTTGCCGGTGGCGGCCCGGTCGATGGAGGATTTCAGCGATGCCGGGTCGTCGTAGAGACGGGCGACCTCCTGGCCGCACAATTGCTTGCGGGAGCGGCCGAACAGGTCCTCGGCCGCGGCATTGGCATATTCGATATGGCCCTGGGCGTCCACGAGAAAGACGGACGTCGCGAGCAGATCAAAAGCATCAACATTCATCATTCGAAAGTACCAGGGCAGTTTCAGGAACGGGCACGGAAACCCACTCCGCGAAACGGCAAATGCATCGCCAGCGTTTGCCGGCAGGTTGAAGGCGCGAGGCGCTCCACCCTGCCAGACTAGCGCATTACAGGCTGTAGTACATGTCGAACTCGATCGGGTGAGTCACCGTGCGCAAGCGCTGCACGTCGGCTTCCTTGAGTGCGATGTAGGCGTCGAGCATGCCGTTGGTGAATACGCCGCCGCGCGTCAGGAACTCGCGGTCCTTGTCGAGGGATTCCAGCGCCTGGTCGAGCGAGGCGCACACGGTCGGGATCTTGGCGTCTTCTTCGGGAGGCAGATCGTACAGGTTCTTGTCGGCGGGATCGCCCGGCAGGATCTTGTTCTGCACGCCGTCCAGGCCGGCCATCATCAGCGCCGAGAAAGCCAGGTAGGGGTTGGCCATCGGGTCGGGGAAGCGCGTTTCGATGCGGCGGCCCTTGGGGTTGCCCACGTAGGGGATGCGGATCGAGGCCGAACGGTTGCGGGCCGAGTAGGCCAGCTTGACCGGGGCTTCGTAGTGCGGCACCAGGCGCTTGTACGAGTTGGTGGTCGGGTTGGTGATGGCGTTGAGCGCCTTGGCGTGCTTGATGATGCCGCCGATGTAGTACAGCGCGAATTCGGACAGGCCGGCGTAGCCGTTGCCCGCGAACAGGTTCTGGCCGTCCTTCCAGATCGACTGGTGGACGTGCATGCCGGAGCCGTTGTCGCCGACGATGGGCTTGGGCATGAAGGTGGCGGTCTTGCCGTAGGCGTCCGAGACGTTGTGCACGACGTACTTCAGGATCTGGTTCCAGTCGGCGCGGCGGACCAGGGTGTTGAACTTGGTGCCGATCTCGAGCTGGCCGGGAGCGGCCACTTCGTGGTGGTGCACTTCGACCGGCACGCCCATGGCTTCGAGCACCAGGCACATTTCCGAGCGCAGGTCCTGGAAGGAGTCGACCGGCGGCACGGGGAAATAGCCGCCCTTGACCTTGGGACGATGGCCCAGGTTGCCGCCTTCGAAGTCCAGGCCGGAGGACCAGGGCGCTTCTTCGGAGTTGACCGTGACGAAGCAGCCCGACATGCCGTCGCCCCACTTCACGCTGTCGAAGACGAAAAATTCGGGTTCGGGGCCGAAGTAGGCGGTGTCGCCCAGGCCCGAGGACTTCAGGTAGGCCTCGGCGCGCTTGGCCAGGGAGCGGGGGTCGCGTTCGTAGCCCTTGCCGTCGGAAGGTTCGATGACGTCGCAGGTCAGGATGAGGGTGGGCTCTTCGCGGAACGGATCCAGGTTGGCGGTCTCCAGATCGGGGATGAGGATCATGTCCGAAGCTTCGATGCCTTTCCAGCCGGCGATCGAAGAACCGTCGAAGGCCTGGCCGGTCAGCAGCTTGTCTTCGTCGATAACGCTGACAGGCACCGAAACGTGTTGTTCTTTGCCTATGGTGTCGGTAAAGCGGAAGTCAACGAACTTGACCTCGTTGTCAGCGATTGTCTTCAATACATCTTTAGGGCTTGCCATGTCATCTCCAATGGTAAAAATGTCGTGGGGGCATCCTCCCGACCGGCATGAGACTGTAAGCAATATACGTGCCAATGCTGGTCTTGGGGTATCCCCGCAGACGAAGTGAAAAGTCAAAAAAATGATGCAATTTATTGGTGCATTTGATAGTGCATAATGCACCAAACCGGGGCAATTATTCGGGCAGAAAAGTTTCTTGCAGGTCGTTCAAGAAGCGCCATCCCAGGGCGCTGGCCTGCAATCGGGTCGGATCGGCGTCCAGCAAGCCCCGGGAAACGCCTGCTTCCAATTGGTGCGCAATGGCAGCCAGGGACAGCCCGGTGCGCTCGGCAAAGAGGCTTGCCGCCACCCCGTCCTTGAGCCGCAAGGCATTGAGCATGAATTCAAAAGGAAGGTCAAGGGGCCCAAGCGTGCGGGTTTCGGCAATATGGCTGCCGTCGCCCCGCCCTGCCCGTTCCATCCAGGATTCGGGCTGGCGGGCGCGGGCCTCGCGCACGATGCGGTCATGGAACGAGATCTTGCCGTGCGCGCCCGGCCCCAGGCCCAGGTAGTCGCCGAATTCCCAATAATTGAGATTGTGCCGGCAGCGCGCCCCGGGCCTGGCGTAGGCCGAGACTTCGTAGCGCTGCAGGCCGGCGGCCGCCAGTTCGGCTTCCACGGCGTCCTGCATGGCGGCCGCGGTGTCGTCGTCGGGCAGGTCCTGCGGCGGATATTTGGCAAATACCGTATTGGGCTCCATCGTCAGGTGATAGAGCGACAGGTGCTCGGTGCCGAAGGACAGGGCCTCGCGCGCATCGGCCAGGCAGGCCTCGGGGGTCTGGCCCGGCAAGGCGAACATCAGGTCCAGATTGACCCGGCCCACGGCCTGCTGCGCCATGGCGATGGCCGCCCTGGCCTGCCCGGCATCGTGGATGCGGCCCAGCTTCTGCAATTGGGCGTCGTCGAAGCTCTGGATGCCCAGCGACAGCCGCGTCACGCCGCTGGCGGCATAGTCGCGAAAGCGGCCGGCCTCGGCCGTGCCCGGATTGGCTTCCATGGTGATCTCGGCGTCGGGCAAGAGGCGCAGGTGCGAGCGCAGCATGGCCAGCAGTTCGTCCAGGCCCGCCGCCGACAACAGGCTGGGCGTGCCGCCGCCCAGGAAGACCGAAACGACCTGGCGGCCCCAGACCGAAGGCAGCGCCTGTTCGAGATCGGCGCGCAAGGCGTCGAGATACGCGCGTTCGGGAATGTCGCTGGCCGCGTGCGAGTTGAAGTCGCAATACGGGCATTTGCGCACGCACCAGGGCACGTGCACGTAGATGGACAGCGGCGGCAGGCTGGTCAGCGTCGATTCGCCCGGCGGCATGACGACGCGATTGCGGGTTGCCTGGCCGTCGGGATGGAGAGTGAAGGTGCGGGACATTGAGTTCTTAAGTCGCCAGGGCTGCCCTGCGAAATTCCGATGCTCGGGGGCTGAAAGGCCCCCTGCGCTTCGGATTGCTCCGGGGTTCGTGGCTTAAGCCATTTGCAATTTCACCAGCAATTCTTGCAGCGCTTGGGCGCGGTGGCTGATGCGGTTTTTTTCTTCGGCCGGCATGGCGGCGGCGGTCATGCCCTGGGCCGGCAGGTAGAAGTGCGGGTCGTAGCCGAAGCCATGGTCGCCTTGCGGCGCATCGACGATCTCGCCCTGCCAGACGCCTTCCCCGATCAAGGGCCGCGGGTCGTTCTCCGATCGCACCAGCACCAGCAAGGCCACGTACCAGGCGCGCCGGTCGGACTGGCCGGCCAGCTCGCGCACCAGCAGCGCGTTGTTAGCAGTATCACTCTTTTCTCCCCCCTGGCGCTGCGCGTAGCGGGCGGAATAGACGCCGGGCGCCCCGCCCAGCGCGGCCACGCACAGGCCCGAGTCGTCGGCCAAAGCGGGCAGCCCGGTATGCCGGCTGGCATGGCGGGCCTTGGCCAGCGCGTTTTCCACGAAGGTGACGTGCGGCTCCTCGGCTTCGCTCACGCCCAGCCGGGATTGCGGGACGAGTTCGATGCCCAGGGGCGCGAACAGGGCGGCGAACTCGCGCAGCTTGCCCGGGTTGTTGGAAGCCAGCACGACCTGGCGCAGGGGGAAATTCGGGGTGTCCATGGGGTGGAATTGTATAAGCCCCGCCGCCGCCGGCCTGGCGTGTGTGACCAGGCCACAATTTCGCAACGAATTTGAGCGAAAATGCAGGGTTGCTTCATAGGGTCCCGCCCTCATGCCCGAGATCCACGCCACGCCGTCTGCCCTGGCGGCCGAGCTCGCGCGCATTGTGCGCGAAGATCAGTTGTCTGCGCATTACCAACTCGTCGCCGACCTGTTCCACGGCAGCATCCACGGCTACGAGAGCTTGACGCGCGGACCGCAGGACAGCCCGCTGCACATGCCTTCGGCGCTGTTCGACACGGCGCGCAGGCAGGGGCAGCAGGTCGCGCTGGAATTGGCCTGCCTGCGGGCCAGCCTGCAGGGATTCGTGAAAAGCGGCGCGCGGGGCAAGCTGTTTCTCAACCTCTCGATCAACGCCGTGCTGGCCTGCTGGCATCGATGGGGCGCCGACCTGCCCCGGCACCTGCTCGACGACAGCGGTCTGCCGCCCGAAAACCTCATCATCGAACTCACCGAGCACGACGCGGCGGGCGACGACATGGACAGCCTGCTGCGGGCCCGCGCGCGCCTGCGCGAGCATGGCATCGGCCTGGCGCTGGACGACTACGGCACGGGCAACACCAACCTGCAGCTATGGGTGGAATTGCAGCCCGACCTCATCAAGGTCGACCGCTATTTTTTCCAGCGCATCAGCAACAGCGCATCGCGCCAGCAACTGATGCGCGCGCTCATGTCGGTCGCCCAGTCGCTGGGCACGCCGATCCTGGCCGAAGGCATCGAAACGGCCGCCGATCTCGCCACGGTGCGCGACCTGGGCATACGCTATGCGCAGGGCTGGCACCTGGGCCTCGTGGAAAACCAGCCGCAACCCGAACTGCCCGAGCCGGTCCAGGCGCTGCTGAGCCTGGACCGTTCGCGGCGGGCCCTGGCCGAGGGCGGCAGCGTCGAGACGCTGCTCATCGAGGCGCCGGCGGCGCATCGGAACCACCATACCAATGACGACATCTACAAGCTGTTCCTGGACTTTCCGGACCTGCACGCGGTGGCCGTGGTGGACCAGGCGCAGCGGCCGGTGGGGCTGATCAACCGGCACGCGTTCTCCGAAAAGTACGCCATGCGCTATACGCGCGAGCTTTTCGGGCGCAACCCCTGCACGGTCTTCATGACCACCCAGCCCGTCCTGCTCGACGTCGGGACGGCCATCGACCGCCTGGCGCCGGTGCTGGCATCGGAAGACCAGCGCTACCTGCGCGACGGGTTCATCCTCACCAAGGCAGGCCGCTATGCGGGCCTGGGCACGGGCGAATCGCTGGTGCGCGCCGTGACCGAACTGCGCCTGGAAACCGCGCGCTACGCCAACCCGCTGACGTCCCTGCCCGGCAATATTCCCATCAGCCGGCAAGTGCAGCTGCTGATGGCCGGCAGCGAACGGTTCATCGTCTGCTACGGCGATCTGGACCACTTCAAGTCCTTCAACGATATGCACGGCTATTGGCGCGGCGACGCCATGATCCAATTGTGCGCCGAGGTCATCAAGCAGCATTGCCAGGCGCAGCAGAACTTCGTCGGCCATGTGGGCGGCGACGATTTCGTGATGCTGATGCGCAGCGGCGACTGGCGCGGCAGGCTCGAGCGCCTGATCGGCGAGTTCAATCGGCGGGCCGTCGAACTCTATGACGAGAACGACCGCAACCAGGGCGGCATCGAGCTGCAGGACCGGTACGGCGTGCCGCGCTTCTTTCCGTTCGTCACGCTGGGCGTGGCTGCCATGGTGGTGCACCCCGAGCAATGCCGCAACGCCCTGCCGCAGGACATCGCGACCGCCATCGCCGAGCTCAAGCGCCGCGTCAAGAAAGAGCGCGCGTCCCTGCTGGTGGACGATTACGTTGCGGCGGGCAGCCCGAGATAGGCCATGCCTGCCGGCGCCGGCAGGCCGTCGGGGTCGGCTTGCGCGTGTTTTTCGAGCTTGAAGGCGGCGACGGCTTGCCGCAGGCTCTGGGCCTGGCCGGCCAGCTCGTCGGCCTGGCTGGCCGTGCGCTCGACCATGGCCGAATCTTCCTGTGTATGGCGCTCCAGCGTTTCCACCGTGCGGTTGACGGTGGCGAGGTCTTCGGCCTGGCGCAGGCTGGCTTGCGAGATATGGGACATGATGGCCGTGATGCTGTCGACCGACTGGACGACGCGGCCGATGGTGGCGCCGGCCTGGCCGACTTCCCGCACGCCCATGTCGACGCGCTGGCTGGCGTCGCCGATGAGCCCCTTGATTTCGCGGGCGGCCTGGGCGCTGCGCTGCGCCAGCGTGCGCACCTCGCCCGCCACGACGGCAAAGCCCTTGCCCTGCGTGCCGGCGCGGGCCGCCTCGACCGCGGCGTTCAGGGCCAGCAGATTGGTCTGGAAGGCGATGCTGTCCACGACGCCGACGATTTCGGCGATGCGCTTCGAGGCCGTGGCGATGCCCCGCATGCTGGCCACGGCGGCTTCGACGGCCTGGCCGCCCTGGCGCGCCAGGCTGGCGACCTCCTGCACCTGGCGGCTGGCCTGGCCGGCTTCGTCGGCGTTGTGCGTCACGGTGTCGGCCAACTGGGCCAGGCTGGCCGAGGCTTCCTGCAAGGCGCCGGCCTGCCGGATGCTGCGCGCCGACATGTCGTTGCCCGCCTCGGCGATGCCGGCCGTGCCGGCGTGGATTTTTTCGACGCCTTGGCGCACCGAGGCGACGGCCTGGCCCAGGCCGGCCTGCATGCGGGCCATGGCGGCATAGAGCACGCCGATCTCATTCTTGCTGCGCTCGGCCACCCTGCCCGTCAGGTCGCCGTCGGCGATGCGGTCGAAGTGCTGGCCGGCCGCGTTGAGCGGTTTCAGGATGGCGCGGTGGAACACGAGGCGGATGGCCAGGGCCAGCAAGGCGATCAGCGCCAGGGCGGCCAGCGCGCCCAGCATGGCGCGCGATTGCGCGCTGCTGGCGTCGGCCACGGCATCGCGGCCCTGCGCGCGGGCATAGGCCTGGAAGGCATCGACGGCCTCCACGTAGCGCTGGCCGGCATCGGGCAGCAGCTGGCCCGCAAGGCGGTTGGCCTCGATGCCGTTCCAGCCGCCGATGGCCTTGTGCAGGGGAGTCAGGATCTGCTCGTTGAGCGCTTGCCCGGTGTTCATGACGCGCTCGAACAAGGGGCGCCCCACGGGATCGTTCTCAGGGTTGGCCATCAGGCGCTTGCCGCTGTCCCGCGCCGCCGCCAGCAGGGTGTCGGCGTGCTTGAGCGCGGCGTCGCGCGGCTCCTGCAGGCCGCTTTCCATATAGGTCTTGGCCTCGGCCAGGTCCGCGCGCGCCTGGAACAGGCGGCTGTTGAGATCGCTGAGATCGCTGGCGCGCTCGATGTTGGACTTGCCCAGCAGTTCGATGGTCTGGCGGTCGTTGCGCAGGATCAGGATCGCGGCCGCGGCCGCAAGCGCGAAACAGACCACGAACACCAGCAGCGTGACCGACAGGGCCGTGCTTACCTTGAAGCCTTTGCGCATTTTCTACAACCTTGCCGCATATTGGGTCCGCGCCCCGCGCGCGCCATGGCATGCATTGTAGAAATCGACTTTGGCAGTTTCTTGACACGGGCTGTATAAAAACCCGCCGCCAGCAAGTCAGGCGCAGGGTTGGGCAGGGTTGCATGCCCGGGGCTGCACGGCCCAGGCGCGCGGTCAGGCCAGCGCGGCCCGCTGCGCGGCCACCAGCCGCGCAATGCCGCGTTCGGCCAGGCCCAGCATGGCGTCGAGCTGGGCGCGGGTGAAGGTGGCTTCTTCGCCGGTGCCCTGCACTTCCACAAAGGCGCCCTCGCCGGTCATGACCACATTGACATCGGCCTGGCAGGCCGAGTCTTCCTGGTAGTCCAGGTCGAGCACGGGCCGGCCTTCGACCAGGCCGACCGACACGGCCGCCACGGCGTCGCGCAGGGGGCTGGCCTGCAGGTCGCCGCGCGTGATCAGCAGCGCCACGGCATCGGCGGCCGCCACCCAGGCGCCGGTGATGCTGGCGCAGCGCGTGCCGCCGTCGGCCTGCAGGACATCGCAATCCAGGTGCAGGGTGCGTTCGCCCAGGGCCTTGAGGTCGATGACGGCGCGCAGGCTGCGGCCGATCAGGCGCTGGATTTCCTGCGTGCGGCCGCTTTGCTTGCCGCGCGCCGCTTCGCGATCGCCGCGGGTATGCGTGGCGCGCGGCAGCATGCCGTACTCGGCCGTCACCCACCCCTGCCCCTGGCCCTTGAGAAAGGGCGGCACCTTGTCGAGCACGCTGGCCGTGCACAGCACGTGAGTGTGCCCCGCCTTCACCAGGACGGAGCCTTCGGCGTAGCGGGTGAAGCCGCGTTCCAGTGAAAAAGGACGCAGTTCGTCGGGCTGGCGGCCGGAGGGGCGTGTGGAGGTGGACATATGAAGTTCCTGATAATTAGGTCGAATGATGAAATTGTACGGGGTGGTATTCTCGGACGAGCTTGTCGGGTTCTGGAGCTTTGGGTTCCTTTGGAGTTCTTGAGACGCCGAGGCTGCCCTGCGCAATTCCGATGCTCGGGGGCCGAAATGCCCCCTGCGCTTCGGATTGCTCCGGGGTCCTCGGCTCAGGGCATCACAGACCCTCGACCAGAACATGACTCATTCAATACTCGGTTTCTTTTTCAGGACGCATTCCATGATTCGCAGCATGACCGCCTTCGGCAACGCCCGGGCCGATCTCGACCAGGGCTCGGTCGCATTGGAATTGCGCAGCGTCAACAGCCGTTATCTGGACCTGTACTTCCGGCTGCCCGACGAATTGCGGCATATCGAGACGCCGCTGCGCGAACTGCTCACCGCCAATCTGGAGCGCGGCAAGGTCGAGGTGCGCGCCTCGTACACGCGCAACAGCGGCACGGAACTGGCCGAGCTCGACCCGGCCTGGCTGGAGCGCCTGGCCACGCAGCTCGAAGCGGCCCGCCAGGTGATCCTCGACGTGGCCGCGCCGCGCCTGGTCGAGCTCTACAACTGGCCGGGCCAGCGCAGCAACGACGCGCTCGATCCCCAGGTCTGGGGCGCGGCCTGCCTGCGAGCCGCCAGGCAGGCGCTGGAACAGATGCAGGAAGCCCGGGCCCGCGAAGGCGCGCGACTGGCCGGCATGATGCGCGAATGCGCCGATGGCGTGGCGCGCATCGTGACCAGCGTCGAGGCCCTGCTGCCCCAACTGCTGGCCGATCACAAGGAAAAACTGGCCACCAAGCTGCGCGAATCGGTGGACGCCGCCGCGCCGGGCGGTTTTGCCCACATCAGCGGCCCGGAACTGTCCGAACGGCTGGCGCAGGAAGCCACCTTGTTCGCCCTGCGCATCGACGTGGCCGAGGAGCTCTCGCGCCTGCGCTCGCACCTCGAGGAGCTGCAGCACCTGCTGTCCGACGACGGCAAAGGCAAGGCGGCGGGCGGCAAGCGCAGCGGCGGCAGCGCCGGCAAGCGGCTGGACTTCCTCTTCCAGGAAATGAACCGCGAGGCCAATACCCTGGGTTCGAAGGCCGGCAGCCTGGAAGTCACCCGCGCCGCCATGGATTTGAAGCTGCTCATCGAGCAGATGCGCGAGCAGGCGCAAAATATTGAGTAGCGTGTCACCACAATTGCCCACGCAAAGGCCGATACTCGGCCCCCTGGCCAAAGCCCGTCTCTAAGGGCTTTTTTCATGCCCCAGGGGTTGCGGGAAGTCTCACGCCACCCAGGTTCGGCGGGCGGCGCGGCGACATATCCGGTCCGCCGAGCGACGGTGCGGCCGATGAAAGCATCGATCCACGACTGCCGCGAGCGACTCATGCGCGGTTGATGCGAAGGCTGATGGACATTGCAGGCACAGAATCGCCAGGCGCTTGCAAACAGGAGGAAAGGCGGCCAATTCGCGCAGCAGGCCGAGGCGATTCAAGGTTCCGGGTCCGGGGGAACGGCGATGTGAGGGTCGAAGAAACTGGGCGCGCTCATCCCGGGAATGTATTGGTCCGAGATATAGGCGCGGCAGCGCTGCATGAAGACCTGGGCCAGGCGCGACTGCTTCACCGGCGCGTAGGTGGCGAGCCCCAGCAGCATGGGGCGGTGCTTGCCCGCCAGGCGCACGCGGACGAAGCGCTTGCCGTCCAGGGACTGGTTCGATTTCGGCCGGACGTTGAACAGCGCATAGCCGATGCCGTTGGCCACCATGGAACGGATGACGTCCTCCGAACGGAAGCGCGCCGCGATCAGCGGCTCGAGGCCCGCCTCGGTGAAGAGCGAGATGAAATAGTCCCGGCTCATGGGCAGGTCGAGCAGCACCATGGGCTGCGAGGCCAAGTCCTGCAAGGTGGTCGCGACCTGCTGGGCCAGGGGGTGCAGCTCGTTCACGATGACATGCGGCGGCAGTTGGCTCAGGACTTCGAACTGGATGTCCTCTTCCAGCTGCAGATCGTAGGTGAGCGCCACGTCGAGTTCGGCGTTGTGCAGCCTCTGCATCAACTCCTGCTGGTCGCCCTCGACCATGTGCAGGTCGACTTTCTCGAACGCCCGCTTGAAGCCGAAGACGACTTCCGGCGCGATCATCGGAGTCAAGGGCTGGAAGCAGCCGACGCGCAGCACGCCCTGGATGGTGTCGCTGGAATCCGAGGCGATGTCGTACAGCTTCGAGGCGCGTTCCAGCAGGTCTTCGCATTCCTGCATCACGCGCGTGCCGACGGCGGTCAGCGTCAAGCCTTTGGACGGATGCCGGACGAACAGCTGCACGCCCAGTTCCGCCTCCATGTGGGCGATGGCGGCGGAGATGGACGGCGGCGAGATGTGTATCTGGTTGGCCGCGATGGCGATGCTGCCATGCCGGGCGGTAGCCAGGAAATACTCCATTTGGCGTAGCGAGATGCGATTGAGCATGAGGAAAAAGGGGCCGGTTCGAAGTGCCCCCGGCATGACGCCGGGGTTGACGCGACAATCTTCGCACGAAGCCCCACGGCGCGCCGGTCAAAGGTCGCCGGGCACGCCGAAGCTCGGCGCCGAGCGCGGATCGTGGGCGCGCGTGACGTAGTCGCGCACTTGCGGCTCGTAGACTTTCCAGGCCGCGTAGAGCGCCTGGACGGGATCGCGCTCCATCCAATCGAGGCGCAAATCGACGATGGGCCAGTCCAGTTCGCCGTAGACGAGCACCCCCGCGGAGTGAACCGGCCCCTCTTCGCCGCCGGCCGCCTGGCCGGCGAGCAGGGCCTGCATGAGGCGTTCGGCCAAAGGGCCGCTCGCCCGCTCGAAGGCCGACAGCATGATGGCCGGAACGTCGCGGGACGCGAGCATATTGCCGGCGCAGGCGGCATGTTCGCCGACGGCGCTTGCCAGCGTGCCGAGCGCGCTGTCCCCGGTGAAAACTGCCGGCAGCCGATGCGCGTCGATGGCCATCAGCTGGCGGTAGGCGATGAACGGGCGCTGCTGCAGGTCTGCGAGGGTTTGCTCGGGGGCCAGCCCGCTTGCCATGAGGTCGAGCGCCATCGTTCCCAGGGCCGGATCGGTGATGTTCTGGCTGGCCGCCGCGCCGACGCCCTTGCGGGCGCGGATGCAGCGGGACGCGACGGCTGGCGACGAGGAGGCGACGGCCGCGCCGAATTGGCCCGTCCCGGGGCAGCGGGCGATGATGGAGAACGTCATGGAATTGGCCTGGCGCGGGTTCGGGGGGATGTCAGTCGGGAATGACGGCGGTCGCGTCGATTTCCACCAGCCACTCGGGGCGGCCCAGGGCCGAGACCACGATGCCGGTCGAGACCGGATACACGCCCTTGAGCCAACGGCCGACCACGCGGTAGACCTCTTCGCGGTAGCGTGGGTCGATGATGTAGAGGGTGATCTTGCAGACGTGTTGCAGTTCGCCGCCCGCTTCCTTCAGCAGCATGGCGATGTTGGACATGGCCTGTTCGGCCTGCCCGGCGGCGTCGCCGATGCACACGTTCTCGGACGTGTCCAGATTCTGCCCGATCTGCCCGCGCAGGAAAACCATTTGCCCGCGCGCCACGACGACCTGGCACAAGTCGTTGTCCAGCTTCTGTTCGGGATAGGTGTCTTTGGTGTTGAAGGTGCGGATACGAGTATGTTTCATATTATTTCCGCCCGGGGCGGTCGAAGGAGGCTGTGAAGAAAGCCCTGATGATTCACCAAGCGCATGGTGAAACCTATTTGTCTTTTCCGGGGACGTGTCTCGGAATTTCCGATAGCGTCCCGATGACCCAGCGTCCCGGCTCAATAGCCCAGGCGCGGATTGATCCGGTTGGCGGGCGCTTGCCCGGCGGCGACACGCGCCAGGTTGTTGGAGATCTGCCTGGCCGCCGAGGCGGGGATGGCCACCGACGCCAGATGCGGCGTGATCAGCACATTGGGCATGCGCCAGAGCGGGTCGTCCGCCGGCAACGGCTCTCGCTCGAAGACGTCGAGCGTCGCCGAACCGATGTGGCCGCCTTGCAGCAGTTCAGTCAAAGCCGCCTGGTCGACCAGCGCCCCGCGGGCCACATTGACGACGGCCGCGCCGCGCGGCAGGCGCGACAGCCGGTCCCGGTCCAGCAGGCCGCGCGTCTGCGGCGTGAGCGGCAGCATGACCACCAGGATGTCGGCCTGCGCCAGCACCGTGTCCAGCGTTTCCATGCCGGCGTGGCAGCGCACACCCTCGATTTGCCGCGGGCTGCGCGACCAGCCCAGCACGGTCAGGCCCTGGCGCCGCAGCTCGCTCGCGGCGCGCGCGCCGAGCTCGCCCAGGCCGAGCACGGCCACGCGGATGTCCTCGGGATTGCGCGGATGGCGATAGGCCCATTCGCCGCGCCGCTGCGCCTGCTCGAAATAAGGAATGTCGCGCGCATGGCGCAGCGTGGCGAACAGCACGTAGCCGGCCATCATGCGGGCCATCTGCGGATCGCTGATGCGCGTAATGGGCACGCCCTCGGGCAAATCCGCGCGCGACACCAGCGAATCCACGCCCGCGCCGAGATTGACGATCAGCTTGAGCCGCGTCATGCCGCGAAAAAACCCCTCGGGCGGTTTCCACACCAGCGCATAGTCGACGGCCTGGGGGTCGTCCGCCTCTTGCCAGTGCAGCACGCGCAAGGCGGGCGCCTGCGCCTGCAGCGCGCGCTTCCAGGTGCCGAAGTCGTCGAACGCGCTGTAGAAGACGAGCGTGCCCACGGTCAGGCCCGCATTAGCCGCGACATGGCCTCGATGGCCAGCTCATAGCCGTTTCCGCCCAGGCCCGCGATGACGCCGTCGGCCGCCTTCGAAATGTAGGAATGGTGTCGAAAGCGCTCGCGCCGCCAGATGTTGCTCATGTGCACCTCGATAATCTTGCCGGGGAAGGACAGCAGGGCATCGAGCAGCGGCACCGAGGAATACGTCAGGCCGGCGGCGTTGATGACGATGCCGCCGGCCGTGCCCCGCGCCTGCTGTATCCAGTCCACCAACTGCCCTTCCCAGTTCGACTGGACGAAATGCAGCGTCAGGCCCAG
>DASWPO010000181.1:0-3473 GCA_036404015.1 Bordetella sp.
CCTGGATCTTGTCGCCGAAGGCCGGCGCCGCGTACCGGGCGAGCAGCGCGTCGAGATCGAGCGGCAGGTCTTTCTCGATCAGCATGCGGATCACGCCCAGCGCGTGCCGCCGCAGCGCGAACGGGTCCTTGTCGCCGCTGGGCAGGTTGCCGATGCCGAACATCCCGGCCAGCGTTTCGAGCTTGTCGGCCAGCGCGACGACCACGCCCACCTGGCCGCGCGGCAGTTCGTCGCCCGCGAAGCGCGGCTTGTAGTGGTCCTCGATCGCGTCGGCGACGTCCGCCGCCAGGCCGTCATTGAGGGCATAGTAGCGGCCCATGGTGCCTTGCAGCTCGGGGAACTCGCCCACCATGTCGGTCAGCAGGTCGGCCTTGGCAAGCTGCGCGGCCTGGTCGGCCTGCTGCGCATCGACGCCGATCGCCCCGGCAATCGACTTGGCGATCGACCGCACGCGCTCCACGCGCTCGCCTTGCGTGCCGAGCTTGTTGTGATAGACCACCTTCGCCAGGCCCGGCATGCGGGACGCTAGCGTCTTCTTGCGATCCTGGTCGAAGAAGAACTTGGCGTCGGCCAGGCGCGGGCGCACCACGCGCTCGTTGCCGCCGGTCACGGCGCTGGCGTCGGCCGGGCTGATGTTGCTGACGACGAGGAATTTGTTCGTGAGCTTGCCCGCCGCATCGAGCAGCGGGAAGTACTTCTGGTTGGCCTTCATGGTGAGGATGAGGCATTCCTGCGGCACGGCGAGGAATTCCGGCTCGAACTGGCAGACCAGCACGTTGGGGCGTTCGACCAGCCCGGTCACTTCGTCGAGCAGGGCGTCGTCGTCGATCGGCTTGGCGCCGCCGCCGACCTTGGCCGCCGCCGCGTCGAGCTGCCGCCTGATTTCCGCGCGGCGCGCGTCGAAGCCGGCGATCACCGCGCCGTCTTTCGCCAGCGTGTCGGCATAGCTGTCGGCTTCCTTGACGACGACCGGGTCGGCAGCCGCCTCGAAGCGGTGGCCGCGCGTGGTATTGCCGGACGCGAGGCCCAGGGCCGTGACGGGCACGACCTGGGCGCCATGCAGCGCGAGCAGGCCGTGGGCGGGGCGCACGAACTTCACGTCGGTCCAGCCGTCGGCCAGCTGGTAGGTCATGACCTTCGGGATCGGCAGCTTGGCAAGCGCCTCATCCAGCGCCTTCTGCAGGCCGTGGGCCAATGTCGCGCCCTTGGCGGTGCTTTCGTAGAACAGGGCTTCGGCCTTGCCGTCGGGCGCGCGCTTGAGGCCGGCCACGGCGGAGGCATCCGCGCCGAGGGCGGCCAGTTTCTTGAGCAGCGCGGGCGTGGGCCGGCCCGCGGCATCGAGGCCCACGCTCACGGGCATGAGCTTTTGCGAGACGGCGCGGTCGGCCGCCTGCGCGGCGACGGCAGTCAGGTGCGCGCCCAGGCGGCGCGGCGAGGCGTAGGCGGTCAGCGTGGCATCCGCGCCGGCCAGCCCTTGCGCCTTGAGTTGTTCGGCCAGCACGCTGGCAAAGGCGTCGCCCAGCTTCCTGAGCGCCTTGGGCGGCAGTTCCTCGACGAACAGTTCGACCAGCAGGTTCTGATTGCTCATGTCTCAGGCCGCCTTCTTGTCGAGTTTGGCCAGCGTTTCATCGGCCCACGTTTTCGGCGCCATCGGGAAACCCAGGCGCGCGCGGCTGTCGAGATAGCTCTGCGCCACGTTGCGCGCGAGATTGCGGATGCGGCCGATGTAGGCGGCGCGCTCGGTCACGCTGATGGCGCCGCGCGCGTCCAGCAGGTTGAAGCTGTGCGCGGCCTTGAGCACCTGCTCGTAGGCGGGCAGCGCGAGCTGCTCGTCCATCAGGTGCTGGGCCTGGCGCTCGTGCGCGGCGAAGGCGGTGAACAGGAAGTCGGCGTCGCTGTGCTCGAAGTTGTAGGTCGACTGTTCTTTCTCGTTCTGCAGGTAGACGTCGCCATAGGTGAGGCGGCCCCCGCGCTGCGCCTCTGGCTTGCTGTCCCCGGAGGGGGCGGCGCCATCCTGGGCGCGGCCCGGCGATGGCGCGCCTTCGGTCCATATCAGGTCGTAGACGTTCTCCACGCCCTGCAGGTACATGGCCAGGCGCTCCAGCCCGTAGGTGATTTCGCCGGTGATGGGCTTGCAGTCGATGCCGCCGACCTGCTGGAAATAGGTGAACTGCGTGACTTCCATCCCGTTGAGCCAGACTTCCCAGCCCAGTCCCCAGGCGCCGAGGGTGGGGTTTTCCCAGTCGTCCTCGACGAAGCGGATGTCGTTCTTCTTGAGATCGAAGCCCAGCGCCGCCAGGCTGCCCAGGTAGAGTTCCAGGATATTCGCCGGCGCGGGCTTGAGCACCACCTGGTACTGGTAGTAGTGCTGCAGGCGGTTGGGGTTTTCGCCGTAGCGGCCGTCCTTGGGGCGGCGCGAGGGCTGCACGTAGGCGGCCCGCCAGGGCTCGGGGCCGATGGCGCGCAGGAAGGTGGCGGTGTGCGAGGTGCCCGCGCCGACTTCCATGTCGTAGGGCTGCAGCAGGGCGCAGCCTTGCTTGGCCCAGTATTCCTGGAGGGTGAGGATGATTTGCTGAAAAGTAAGCATTGAAAACCTGGTTTTGCCGGCTGGATGGGCGGTAAGCCGGGCATTTTAACTGGGCGCAGGGGGAGCTGGGTTCTTGAGGCGTCCATTGGCCGGCGGAAATACCCCGCGGGCTTCGCAGCGCCGGGCTCGGGCCCAAGACGACGGGCCCTCGGCCCTTCGGGCTGCCCCGGCACGCAGGCGCCTGCGGGGCCTCCCGGCCTCCTGCGGGACTAGGCATCGCGTCAGGCGCACGTCGTATTATTGAGGTTTTTCCTCCGCATCCCCTGACCGCCATGACCACCATCATCAAAGAAGACGACCTCATCGAGTCGATTGCCGATGGCATCCAGTTCATCAGCTACTACCACCCGGCGGACTACATCCGTCACCTGGCCCGCGCCTACGAGCGCGAGGAAAGCCCCGCCGCCAAGGACGCGATCGCGCAGATCCTGACCAACTCGCGCATGAGCGCCGAGGGCCGCCGCCCCATCTGCCAGGACACCGGCATCGTCAACGTGTTCATGAAGATCGGCATGGACGTGCGCTTCGAGACCCGGCACACCCTGCAGGACCTGTGCGACGAAGGCGTGCGCCGCGGCTACCTCAACCCGGACAACAAGCTGCGCGCCTCGGTGCTGGCCGACCCCCAGTTCGAGCGCAAGAACACCAAGGACAACACCCCCTGCGTGCTCAATATCGAGCTGGTGCCCGGCGACAAGGTCGACATCCAGATCGCGGCCAAGGGCGGCGGTTCGGAGAACAAGTCCAAGATGGCCATGCTCAATCCCAGCGACTCGATCGTGGACTGGGTGCTCAAGACCGTGCCGACCATGGGCGCGGGCTGGTGTCCCCCGGGCATGCTGGGCATCGGCATCGGCGGCACCGCCGAGAAGGCCGTGCTGATGGC
>DASWPO010000182.1:0-2598 GCA_036404015.1 Bordetella sp.
GACAGCGACGGGTTGTTCGCGCTGGTGCAGAGCAATACCAATATTCCGCTGCGGCAGGTGGTGCAGAAGCTGTCGCCGTATTTCCCCATCAAGATCCAGCCCTACGAGCGCCGCGTCGACTGGGCCTTGAAGGCGGCCGAACTGTATTCGGCCGTGACGCGCCGCGGAATCAAGATGCTGCGGCGCGCGCGCGGCCTGTGACGGCCGCGCGGCGGGCCATGCGGCCTGGTCAGGCGGCCTGGTACTGTTTGGGAATCAGCATGACGAACAGGCCCGCGACCAGGGCCGCCACGGCGAATATGATGAAGTTCCACGCCAGCGGCAGGTTCAGGCTGCCTATATAGCCGCCCACGATAGGGCCGCTCATGGCGCCGATGCGGGCGAAGCTCAGCGCCCAGCCGGTGGCCGCGCCCCGCGCGTGCGAGGGATAATAATTGGCCAGGTAGCCGGTGAGGATGAGCGAGGCCGAGATGCTGCCCAGGCCGGCCAGGCCCACCAGCACGTAGTTCAGCAACAGCGTGTTCTTGTAGGTCAGGCAGTAGATGCCCAGGGCGCCCAGCACGTAGAAGAGCGCCACCATGCGGCGCGTGCCGGCCTTGTCGGCGAACTGGCCGAGGATCACGCCGCCCACGGCCGAGACCAGGCTGAACACCATCAGGAACGACAGGCTCGAGCCCAGGTCGTAGCCATTCTTGCGCATGATCTGCGGTAGCCAGGTGCCCAGGCCGTAGACCAGCATGATGCCCAGGAACAGCGATACCCAGAAGCAGATCGTGGCGCGCAGGTGGCGCGGCGCGAAGATGGCGGCCATGATGTCGCGCGGCGTGGACTGCGCTTGCGCGGTGGCGGGCTGGAAGGCGTCCAGCGAGGTGATGCCCAGGCGCTGCGCCTGCTTGAGGGCGGCCGCTTTGTCCTGCTTGGCCAGCAGGTACTCGAGGGACTCGGGCAGCAGCAGCGCCATCACGGGCAGCAGCACGATCGGCACGGCGCCTATGCCGACCACCGTGCGCCAGCCGTAGTGCGGCATCAGCCACATGGCGATGCCCGCGGCGCACAGGATGCCGAGGGAATAGGCCGAATACATGAGGCCGTAGTTGATGCCGCGGCGTTCCGGCGGCGAGTACTCGACGGTCAGCGCCGCGGCCACGGGGATCACGCCGCCCAGGAACAGGCCGCCCGCGAAGCGGAAGATGCCGAACCAGGTCGGCGTCGGCGACCAGGACGCGCCCACCATGGTGAGGGAGAACAGGGTCACGCAGGCCAGCAGCATGCGGCGGCGGCCCAGCATGTCGCTCATCATGCCCACGGCGAACGAGCCCACGAACATGCCGGCCAGCGCGTAGCTGCCCAGCACGCCCAGCTGCAGCGGCGTCAGCGCCCAGGCCTTGTAGTCGGCCAGGGCGGGCAGCACGGCGCCCATGACGCCGACGTCATAGCCTTCGAACAAGATGGCCATCCAGCAGACCAGCAGGACGGTATAGGTGGTGCGCCCCGGTGTGGACCAGGACACGGCGGTGGCCGTGGTGTTCATGTTCTTCCCCTGAGTTATGTTGGTCGAAGCGTCAAACAATTTAGGGTTGAACAATATATGTGTCAATCAAATAGACGGGTTCCAGGGCCGTATCTTCTAGAATATGCGGTTTGCCCGAGACATCCGCAGATATATGAAACGGTTCTACCCCCTGATGGCGCTGCTGATCGGCCTGGTCGGCGCGCTCGTCGCCGGCCCCGCCCAAGCCGCCCAGCTCTCGCCGGCCGCCGCCGCCCAGCGCGAGGCTTACATCGACAAGCTCATGCAGCGCATGACCGTCCAGGAAAAGATCGGCCAACTGCGCTTGCGCAGCCTGGAGGCGGGCGACCACCCCAATAAAGAGGCCCTGCTGCAGGAAATCCGCGACGGCCACGTGGGGGCGATTTTCAATACGGTGATCCGGCCCGATATCCGCGTGCTGCAGGACGCGGCCATGCGGAGCCGCCTGAAGATCCCGCTGTTTTTCTCGTACGACGTCATCCACGGCCATCGCACCATATTTCCCATCGGGATGGGCCTGGCCTCCAGCTGGGACCTGGATGCCATCGCCAAGACCGGCCGCATTTCGGCCATCGAGGCCAGCGCCGATGGCCTGAACCTGACCTTCTCGCCCATGGTCGACATCTCGCGCGATCCGCGCTGGGGGCGCAACTCCGAGGGTTTCGGCGAGGACACCTACCTGACCTCGAAGATCGGCGCCACCCTGGTGCACGCCTATCAGGGCGACGATCCCGCCGCGCCGGGCCACATCATGGCCACGGTCAAGCACTTCGCGCTGTACGGCGCCATCGAGGGCGGGCGCGACTACAACACGGTCGACATGAGCCCGCAGCGCATGTTCCAGGACTACCTGCCGCCCTACAAGGCGGCGCTGGACGCCGGCGCGGCCGGCGTGATGGTGGCGCTCAACTCCGTCAACGGCATGCCCGCCACGGCCGACAAATGGCTGCTGCAGGACCTGCTGCGCAAGCAGTGGGGCTTCAAGGGCATCACCATCAGCGACCACGGCGCCATCATGGAGCTGATCAAGCATGGCGTGGCCGCCGACGGCCAGGACGCCGCGCGCC
>DASWPO010000183.1:0-4283 GCA_036404015.1 Bordetella sp.
GGCGCGGCGGCGTTCGATCAGCCCGGTGTCCAGATCGGCGGCGGCGAAGGCCTCGTCGCGCATGAGCCGGCCCAGGAAGGCCACATTGGTCTGCACGCCCACCACGCGCGTTCCGGCCAGGGCGGCCAGCATGCGGCGCCGCGCCTGGTCGCGGTCGGCGCCGTGCACGATGAGCTTGGCCACCATGGGGTCGTAGAAGGGGGTAATGGCATCGCCCATGCGCACGCCGCCGTCCACGCGCACCGCGCCGTTGGCAAAGGCCGTGTGCGCCGGCAACTCCAGGTAGGCCAGCGTGCCGATGGAGGGCAGGAAGCCCGTGTCGGGGTTCTCGGCGTACAGGCGCACCTCGATGGCGTGCCCGTCGATGCGCAAGTCTTCCTGGGAGAGCGGCAGGGGTTCGCCCGAGGCCACGCGCAATTGCCACTCCACCAGGTCCAGGCCGGTGATCATCTCGGTGACCGGATGCTCGACCTGCAGGCGGGTGTTCATTTCCATGAAGTAGAAGCGGCCGTCGGGTTCGGCGATGAACTCCACCGTGCCGGCGCCCACATAGCCCACGGCCTGGGCCGCGGCCACGGCGGCCTCGCCCATGGCCTGGCGGCGCTCGGGTGTCATGCCGGGCGCGGGGGCCTCTTCGATCACTTTCTGGTGGCGGCGCTGCACCGAGCAGTCGCGCTCGAACAGGTACACGCAATGGCCCAGCGTATCGGCGAACACCTGGATCTCGATGTGGCGCGGCTTCTGCAGATAGCGTTCGATGAGCACGCGGTCGTCGCCGAAGCTGGACTTGGCTTCGCGCTGGCAGGAGGCCAGGGCTTCGATGAAGGCATCGGACGACTCGACCACGCGCATGCCCTTGCCGCCGCCGCCGGCGCTGGCCTTGATGAGCACCGGGTAGCCGATCTTGTCGGCCTGGCCCTTGAGGAACTGCGGGTCCTGGTTGTCGCCGTGATAGCCGGGCACCAGCGGCACGCCGGCCTTTTCCATCAGCGTCTTGGCGGCCGACTTGCTGCCCATGGCGGCGATGGCCGAGGCCGGCGGGCCGACGAAGGTCATGCCGGCGGCGGCAATGGCCCGGGCGAAGTCCCCGTTCTCGGACAGGAAGCCGTAGCCCGGGTGGATGGCCTGCGCCCCCGTGTCGCGCGCCGCCTGCAGGATGGCGTCGGCGCGCAGGTAGCTGGCGCGCGGCTCGGGGCCGCCGATATGCACGGCCGTGTCGCAGGCGGCCACGTGCTTGGCCTGCGCGTCGGCGTCGGAATACACGGCCACCGTGCGGATGCCCAGCTTGCGGGCGGTGGCGGCGACGCGGCAGGCGATTTCGCCGCGGTTGGCGATCAACAAGGTATCAAACATTTTGTCTTGTCCTACATCCGGAACAGGCCGAAGCGCGTGTCTTCGATGGGCGCGTTGAGCGCGGCCGACAGGGCCAGGCCCAGCACGCGGCGCGTGTCCGACGGCGCGATGATGCCGTCGTCCCACAGGCGCGCCGTGGCGTAGTAGGGATGCCCTTCGCGCTCGTACTGGGAGCGGATGGGGGCCTTGAAGGCTTCTTCTTCTTCCGCCGGCCACTGCCCGCCCTTGGACTCGATGCCCTCGCGGCGTATGGTGGCCAGCACGCTGGCCGCCTGCTCGCCGCCCATCACCGAGATGCGCGCGTTGGGCCACATGAAGAGCATGCGCGGCGAGAAGCCGCGGCCGCACATGCCGTAGTTGCCCGCGCCGAACGAACCGCCGATGAGCACGGTGAACTTGGGCACGGCGGCGGTGGCCACGGCCGTGACCATCTTGGCGCCGTGGCGCGCGATGCCTTCGTTCTCGTACTTGCGGCCCACCATGAAGCCGGTGATGTTCTGCAGGATCACCAGCGGGATCTTGCGCTGCGCGCACAGTTCGATGAAGTGCGCGCCTTTCTGCGCCGATTCGGAAAACAGGATGCCGTTGTTGGCGACGATGCCCACCGGCATGCCGTGGATGTGGGCGAAGCCCGTGACCAGCGTGGCGCCGAAGCGCGCCTTGAATTCGTCGAATTCCGAGCCGTCGACCAGGCGCGCGATGATTTCGCGCACGTCGAAGGGCTTGCGGGTGTCGGCGGGGATGATGCCGTTGAGCTCGGCCGGGTCGAAGCGCGGTTCGCGCACGGGCGCCAGGGCCAGCGGTTGCGGCTTGGTGAGGTTCAGGCGGGCGACGGACTGGCGCGCCAGCTGCAGGGCGTGCAGGTCGTTGGCGGCGAGGTGGTCGACCACGCCCGACAACCGGGTGTGCACGTCGCCGCCGCCCAGGTCTTCGGCGCTGACGATTTCACCGGTGGCGGCTTTGACCAGCGGCGGGCCGCCGAGGAAGATGGTGCCCTGGTTGCGGACGATGATGGATTCGTCGCTCATGGCGGGCACATAGGCGCCGCCGGCGGTGCAGGAGCCCATGACGACGGCGATCTGCGCGATGCCCATCGAGGACATGACGGCCTGGTTGTAGAAGATGCGGCCGAAGTGGTCGCGGTCGGGAAAGACTTCGTCCTGGCGCGGCAGGTTGGCGCCGCCGGAGTCCACCAGGTAGACGCAGGGCAGGCGGTTCTGCTGGGCGATTTCTTGCGCGCGCAGGTGTTTCTTGACCGTCAGGGGGTAGTAGGTGCCGCCTTTCACGGTGGCATCGTTGCAGACGATGACGCATTCGGTGCCCTCGATGCGGCCGATGCCGGTGATGATGCCGGCGCCGGGCGCCTCACCATCGTACATGCCGTGCGCGGCCAGGGGCGAAAGTTCGAGAAAGGGGCTGCCCGGGTCGATGAGGCGTTCGACGCGCTCGCGCGGCAGGAGCTTGCCGCGGGCGGTGTGCTTGCCGCGGGCGGCTTCGCTGCCGCCCAATGCCGTTTTGGCCGTCACCGCGGCCAGATCGTCGATCTGGACCTGCATGGCACGAGCGTTATCGATGAAATCCTGCGACCGCGCGTTGATGCGGGACTCGATGATGGGCATGCATTACCCCGTTGAGGTTGTCTCGGTTCGTTCTTGTCGGGCTGCTGGTATTGCGTGTTTACTGCTTTGGGTTCTTAAGGCGTCTGGCGCGCAGGCGCCGGGCAGGCGGTGCCCGGCCACGGAGGCTGACTCGGCCCCTGAACGGGGCCTCGGCCATCGCCTTCCTCGTCAGGGCGGGCCGGGGGCGAACTCGCGTCCCTGCGGGCCGCTCAAACACGCCCCCGGACTTCCCCCGCCCTTCCTTCGGAAGCGCTCGGCGGCCTCCTACCGGCCGGGCACCGCCTGCCCGGCGCCTGCGCGCCAGACTCACAACATCTCAGTCGCTCACACCATCTCGATGGCCATGGCCACGGCTTCGCCGCCGCCGATGCACAGCGTGGCCACGCCGCGCTTGCCGCCGGTCTTCTTCAGCGCGCCGACCAGCGTGGTCAACAGCCGCGCGCCCGAAGCCCCGATGGGGTGGCCCAGCGCGGTGGCCCCGCCGTTCACATTGACCTTGGCGTGCGGCAGGTCGAGCTCCTTCATCGCGGCCATGGTCACCACGGCGAACGCTTCGTTGATCTCGTACAGGTCCACGTCCGACGCCTTCCAGCCCGTCTTGGCGAACAGGTTCTTCAGCGCGCCCACCGGCGCGGTGGTGAACCACTCGGGCTCCTGCGAGTGCTGGGCATGGGCCACCACCCGGGCCAGGGGCTTCAGACCGAGCTGCTCGGCGGTCGAGGCGCGCATCATCACCACCGCGGCCGCGCCGTCGGAGATCGAGGCCGAGGTGGCCGCGGTCACCGTGCCGTCTTTCTTGAAGGCCGGCTTGAGCGTGGGGATCTTGGCGGGGTCGACCTTGGTGGGCGCTTCGTCGGTGTCGACCACCGTGTCCCCCTTTCTGCCGGCCACGGTCACCGGGGCGATTTCCCACTTGAAGCTGCCGTCCTCGGTGGCCGCGCGCGCCCGGCGCAGCGACTCGGTGGAGAAGGCGTCCTGCTCCTCGCGGGTGAAGTGGTACTTGGCGGCGCAATCCTCGGCGAACACGCCCATGGCGGTGCCGCGCTGGTAGGCGTCTTCCAGGCCGTCGAGCGCCATGTGGTCATAGATGGTGCTGTGGCCGTAGCGGTAGCCCTGGCGGCCCTTGAGCATCAGGTAGGGCGCGTTGCTCATGCTTTCCTGGCCGCCGGCCACCACGATCTCGGCCGAACCGGCCACCAGCAGGTCGTGGCCGAACATGGCGGCCTTCAGGCCCGAACCGCACACTTTATGGATGGTGGTGCAGGCCACCTGCTTGGGCAGCCCCGCGTTGAGCGCGGCCTGGCGCGCCGG
>DASWPO010000184.1:0-2747 GCA_036404015.1 Bordetella sp.
GGTGCTGGCCCTTGTGGGCCTGGCGGCGCGCGAGGGCCACTTCCCCAGCCAGCTGTCCGGCGGCGAACGCCAGCGCGTGGCGCTGGCGCGCGCCCTGGTCACCCGTCCCGCCTGCGTGCTGGCCGACGAACCCACCGGCAACCTGGACAGGCAGACGGCGCACGATGTGTGGGGCCTCCTCACGCGCGTGAACCGCGAGTCGGGCACGGCCTTCGTCATCGTGACGCACGACCAGGAACTGGCGGCGCGCGCCGACCGCGTGCTGCACATGGCGCGCGGCAAACTGGTGGCCGGCTGAACGCGGGCGGAGCCGGATGCCATGCTGATCGACACGCACTGCCATCTGGATGCCGCCGAGTTCGACAGCGACCGCGCGGCCATGATCCAGCGCGCCCGCGAGGCGGGCGTGCAAGGCATCGTGATCCCGGCCGTGGGCCGCATGAACTTCGCCGCCGTGCGCGACCTGGCGCATGCCTTTCCCGGCGGGACCTACGCGCTGGGCATCCATCCCATGTATGTGCGCCATGCCGGCGAGGGCGACCTGGACCTGCTGCGCGGGCTGGTGCGCGACGCCCTGGACGACCCGCGCTTCGTGGCCATCGGCGAGATCGGGCTGGATTTCTTCGTGCCCGAGATTTCACAGGGCGCCGAACGCGCGCGGCAGGAGCATTTCTATGCCGCGCAATTGGATATCGCGGCCGAATTCAAGCTGCCGGTGCTGCTGCACGTGCGGCGCTCGCAGGACATGCTGCTCAAATACCTGCGCCGCCAGCCCGGCGTGCCGGGCGGCATCGCGCATGCCTTCAACGGCAGCGCCCAGCAGGCGCGGGCCTTCGTCGAACGGGGCTTCGCCCTGGGCCTGGGCGGCGCCATGACCTATGCGCGGGCCCTGCAGATACGGCGCCATGCCACGGACATCGGCCTGGCGCACCTGGTGCTGGAGACCGACGCGCCGGATATTCCGCCCGCGTGGCTGCAAGCGCCGGATCGGCGCAATGCGCCGCATGAGCTGGCGCGGATCGCCGGGGTGCTGGCCGAGTTGCGCGGCATGGCGCGCGAGGACATAGTCCACGCGACCACGGCGAACGCCTGCCGTGTCCTGCCTCGCTTGCAGGCCTTGGGCGTGGCATAAGGGTATTGCGCGAGTCCACAGGCATCACTGGGCCGAGGTTTTGCGGAGGGCACATCAATCCACGGCTGAGACACGGGACAGCAGAAACTCCACCAAAGTGTGCACCCGGGGCGAGCGGTAGCGGCGCTCGGGGTAGAGCAAGTAAATAGGCAGGCTGGGCCGCGCGTAGCCCGGCAAGAGTTGCGTCACCTTTCCCAGGCGCAACGCCTCAGCCGCGATGAACCGGGCAACGGTCGCGATGCCTTCTCCGCGAACGGCCGCATCGAGTAGCGCTTCCGCATTATTGATGTTCAGCGAACCCGGTACCGTGACCGACGAACCGCGTCCGTTCGCCGAGAAATCCCAAGGGCGATATGTCCTGGCCAGGGGTTCGAAATACGCGAGGCAATGGTGGGCGGATAAGTCCTCGGGGCGGTTGGGCTTGCCGTGGCGCTTCACGTAGCCGGGCGAAGCGACCGTCACATAGTGCATGTCGTACAGCTTGCGCGCCACCAGTCTCGATTGCGGCACGGAACCAATTCGGATCAAGACGTCGAAGTCGTCATCCACCACATCGTTGCGAACATCGTTGAGATGTATGTCGATCACCAGGTCGGGGTGCGTCTCCAGGAGTTCGTTCAGCAGCGGCGCGATCACGATCCGGCCGAAGGCGACGGGCATGCGCAGCAGCAGGCGGCCGGCCGGCTTGCCCTTGCGGTTGGCAAGCTTTTCTTCCGCGTGCTCGAGTTGAAAGAACAAGTCGCGGCAATTCTCCAGCAGCGCCGTGCCATCTTCCGTCAATTGCAGATGACGGGTCGTCCGCTGAAACAGGCGCAGCCCCAACTTGGCTTCCAGCCGGCTTACCGCCTTGCTTGCGCCCGATGGCGTGATGCCCAAGCGCAGCGCCGCGCCGGCAAAGCTCTGAGCTTGCGCCACGTGCATGAATATCAGCAGGGAGTGTATGGAATCGATTTTCATTCATGACATTGTGTCATTAACTGTTGGACATTGCATGTCTGTTTTGCGCATTCGAAAAAACCTATCCTGAAATTCCCTTGGCGACTGGAAAAGGAATTTCTTCTCGATGATTTACATCACTGAAATGGCATTCGAGGACCCGGACCTGCTGGATGCCTGGCATGCGTTCTACCTGGAGAACATCGCGAATTTGCAGAGCTGCCCGGGCTTTCTGGCATCGCAGCGTTTCGAGTCCGTGGTGGATGTCATTGCTCCGTTCACCGCCATCCACGAGATCGAGTCGCCCGAGGTCTTCACCAGCGATATATACCGGAAACGGGGCGGCCGTCAGTCCAATGGCGACTGGCAGCCGCTGATGACGCATTGGCATCGGAATCTCTACGCCGGGCTAGACGCGACCCCCAGGGTTGCGCCAACCGCTTTCCTTGTCTACTTCGATGCGCCACGGGCCGAAGCGGAACGGGAACTGCCCCTGCCATCCAGGGCGTCGGTGAACTGGCTGGAACTCGTGGGCCTGGATCGCACGATTCCGCATCGCGGCATTAGCGTGCTGGATGACGCGTCGGATCAGATCGCGTTCGCACGGCAGGACCCGCGCGTGAAGGTATTCAGACCCATCACGGAGAAGATCAGCAATGGACGGCCGTTTCATCTTTAC
>DASWPO010000185.1:0-4229 GCA_036404015.1 Bordetella sp.
AGCGCGGCGCGTCGATGATGGCCTGCGGGTTCTGGCCGCGCGCCAGCCGCGCCGTCACCTGCAGGTGGCCCTGGGCTTGCAGCGAGCCGCCCATCACGCCAAAGCTCATCAGCGGCCGGCCGCCGCGCATGATGAAACCCGGAATGATGGTGTGGAATGGGCGCTTGCGCGGGCCCACCTGGTTGGGGTGTCCCGGGATCAGGTTGAAGCCCCAGCCCCGGTTATGCAGCGCGATGCCGGAATCGGGCACCACCAGCCCCGAGCCGAAGCCCTTGAAATTGGACTGGATGAACGACACCATCATGCCCCCGGCATCGGCCGTGGTCAGGTAGGTGGTGCCGCCGTCGTGCGGCGTGCCGGGGCCGGGAAACTGCGCGCGCGCCGGGTCGATGTCGCCTGCGCGCTTGCGCAAATAGTCGCGGTCGAGCAGATGCGCCGCCGTGACCTTGTCCATATGGGCCGGGTCGGCCACATAGCGGTTGATGTCGGCGAAGGCCAGCTTCATGGCTTCGATCTGGTAGTGGAAGTAGTCGATCGAATCCAGCGCCTGCTTGGAGGCGCCCGCGGCGTCGAGCATGCCCAGGGCCATCAGTGCGCCGATACCCTGCCCGCTGGGGCCGATCTCGTGCAGCGCCAGTTCGCCGTAGTCCATGGAGATCGGCTCGACCCAGTCGGCCTGGTGCTCGGCCAGGTCCGAGGCGGTCATCGTGCCGCCGGTCTCCTGCGCATAGCGCACGAGACGCGCCGCCAGGTCGCCACGGTAGAAATCCTCGCCCTGGGTGCGGGCGATGGCCTCCAGCGTGTCGGCCTGGCCCGGGCAGATGAAGCGCTCGCCCGGCAGGGGCGCCCGGCCATTGGGCGCGAAGGCCTCGGCGAAGCCTGGCGTGCCGATGATCTGCCCGATCTGCGCCTGCCACTGCCGGCTGACGATGGGCGTGACCAGATAGCCCTCGCGCGCGTAGCGGATGGCGGGTTTGAACAGCTCGGCGAACGGCAGCTTGCCGAAGCGCCTGGACAGCGCCACCCAGCCCGAGACCGTGCCCGGCACGGTGACCGTGTCCCAGCCGCGATAGGGCATCTTGTCGTAGTGGGCAAAATGCCCGGGCGTCCAGGCGGCCGGCGAGCGGCCCGACGCGTTCAGGCCATGCAGGCGCTGGCCGTCCCAGACGATGGCGAAAATGTCGCCGCCGATGCCATTCATGCACGGGTTGACCACGGCCAGTGCGATGCCCGCGGCAATCGCGGCATCGACCGCGTTGCCGCCGGCCGCCATGATGCTCAACGCGATCTGCGTGGCCAGCGGCTGTTCGGTGCAGGCGACATGCTCGGCGATCACCGGCATGCGCTGCGAGGTGTAGGGGAAGGCCCATTCGGGCTGGAAAGCATCGGACATGGAACGATCCTGGACAAAAGGCGATTAAGAAGCCGGGCCGGTCAGCTTGCGCGCCACGCCGGGCCACAAGCCATATTCCTGGTCGAAGATCTTGGCGAAGTCGGCCGGCGCGACGAAATGCGGCACCAAGCCGGCATCGGCCAGCGTCTTGTCGACCTGCGGATCGGCCAGCGCGGCGGCCAGCGCATCGGTGAGCACCTTGACACGTTCCGGCGGCGTGCCGGCGGGCGCCAGGATCACGAACGGATTGTCGGCCACCAGCCCCGGAACGCCGAGCTCTCCCATGGTGGGCGCATCGGGGAACTGCGGCACGCGGCGGCGCGCCGTGGTGCCCAGCACGATGAGCTTGCCGGCGCGGGCCTGCGGCAGCACGGAGGCCACGCTGTCCATCATCATCGCGGTGGTGCCGCTGATCAGCCCCGGCATGGCGGCCGAGCTGCCCGCGTACGGAATGTGCTGCACCTGCAGGTGCCGGGCGTCGACGAACACCGCCGACTCCAGGTGCGACAACGACCCGGTGCCCTGCGACGCATAGTTGTAGCGGTTGGGATTCTTGGCGAGCAGCCCGACGAGTTCGGGCACGCTGTGCACGCCCAGGGCCGCCGAGGCCACCAGCATGTGCGGCGCGTCGACGATGCCGGCCACGGTGACGAAATCCTTGCGCATGTCCGGCAGGTCGTTGTAGCTGACGGTCGCGATGGCGATGCCCGACACCGCCACCAGGGTGAGCGTGTAGCCGTCGGCCGGCGCGTGGGCCGCCATTCTCAGGCCCAGCGTGGTGCCCGCGCCGGGACGGTTGTCGATGATGATCTGCTGGCCGAGCCGGGCCGAGATGAACTGGCCGATGGCGCGCGCGCTGGTGTCGGCCGCGCCGGCGGGCGGCACGGGCACGATCAGCTTGATGGCATGGTCGGGAAAGGTATCGGCGCCCAGCGCCTGCCCGGCAGCGCAGGCCAGGCCCAGCGCCAGCAAGGCCCCTGGCATCGCGCGCAGCATGCGGCGGCCCCGTCGAAAAGCAATCATGGCATTCCCCTTGGATTTTTTTGCTCGCTACCCGGGCGGGCCACACAGGCATGGCTCCAGCGGAGCGCGGCGGTGCATCGATCATAGGAATTGATAGTTGTTGCGTCAACCAATTAATCGGGCGTGAGGTCTGCGGCTATATTGGCCGCATGGACGAAGACGTGATCAAGGCCATGGCCCGCTGGCCCGATGTGCCGGCAGCCTACGGCTGGCTCTCGCTGGACGCGCGCGGCCGCTGGCGGCTGCACCCCGCGGGCGACTCGGCGGCGGGCGGCCCGGGCGAGGCCATCGCCCATGCCGGCGTGCTGGCCTTCATGAACCGCAACTATGCCCGGGAAGGCCCGGACTGGTATGTGCAGAACGGCCCGCAGCGCGCCTACGCGCGGCTGGATGCCGCGCCCTATCTGCTGCGCAGGGCCGATGCCGGCCCGGGACTGCAGACCCATACCGGCCTGGCCGTGGGCCGGCTGGAACACTGGTGGCTGGATGAAGAAGGCCATCTGTACGCCCAGACCGACCTGGGGCCCGGCATGGTCGAGGACCGTGAACTGTCCCCGCTGCTGGAGCGCATGCGGACCGCGGCGGGCGAGCCCGTCCTGCTCGTCCTGGAAGGCTGGCTGGAGGACGTGCGCGCCGCCTTGCCGGCCCTCTCGCTCGACGGCGGCCCGCCCGCGCCGCTGGCCCGCCTGGCCCGCGCCGACGTGCCCGGCCATTTGGGATTTCACACCAACCCGTCGCCCCGGACGGGCGGTTAGAATCTTCCGCATGACTGCTCCCGCGCCCATCCGCTATTTCCCGGCACCCCGCACTGCCCGGTTCTGCTCCCAATGCGGCTCGCCCATCCGGCGCGGCATACCCGACGACGACAACCGCGAACGCGACATCTGCGACCATTGCGGCGCCATCCACTACCAGAACCCGCGCATCGTGGTGGGCACCCTGCCGCGCTGGCAGGGCAAGGTGCTGCTGTGCAAGCGCGCCATCGAGCCGCGCTACGACACCTGGACCCTGCCCGCCGGCTTCATGGAGCTCAATGAAAGCACCGTGCAGGGCGCCGAGCGCGAAACGGTGGAAGAGGCCGGCGCGCGCATCGAGCTCGGCCAGCTCTACACCATGGTGGACCTGCCGCACATCGGCCAGGTGCACCTGTTCTACCTGGCCGATGCCTTGGGCCCCGAACTCGACCCCGGCCCCGAAAGCCTGGAGGCGCGCTACTTCGACCTGGCCGAGATTCCCTGGGGCGACCTGTCCTTCCATTCGGTGTCGTCCACCCTGCGCCACTATGTCGAAGACAGCAGGAAGGGCGTGTTCCCCGTTCGGCAATACACGCTGAACACGCCCCTCTGAGTCCCGCCTGACGCCTTGAAACTCGCCTGGCTCGACCTCGACTCGCCCTTCCCGCCCGTGGGCATGGCGCTCGACGACCCGCCCGGGCTGCTGGCCGCCGGCGCCGACCTGTCCCTCCCCCGCCTGACCCTGGCCTACCGCAGCGGCATCTTCCCCTGGTACGCGCAAGGCGAACCCATCCTCTGGTGGAGCACGCACCCGCGCATGGTCCTGGCCTGCGCGGACTTCGCCCCCTCGCACTCGCTGCGCAAGCGCCTGCGCCGCATCGAGGCCGAATCGGCCGGCCCCGCCCCCGCGGTCGCGGTCAAGGTCGACACCGCCTTCGACGCCGTGCTGGCCGGCTGCGCCGCGCCGCGCGACGGCCAGTCCGGCACCTGGATACTGCCCGCCATGCAGCAGGCCTACCGCGCCTGGCACGCCGCCGGCGCCGTGCACAGCATCGAAACCTGGATGGACGGCGAGCTGG
>DASWPO010000186.1:0-3825 GCA_036404015.1 Bordetella sp.
GCTCTACAGCGGGCAGGGCGGGCAGGCCGCCGTCCGCGGCCTGTTCGCGGATCTGTTCGACCAGCGCGGCGATGGCCGTTTCCTTGGGCGTGTCGGCCAGGGTCTGCGCGGCGCTGGCCACCACGGCCAGTTCGGCCTGGCGGCTGCGGCCGGTAAGGCGCGAGCGGTCGAAAAGCCATTGCCCCAGGTGGCCGCGCGCGCGGTCTTCGCGCAGCATCAGCATGGGTTCGGGCAGGGGCCAGGGCTGCGCCAGCTTGAGGTTCAGCGTGGCGATGGGCTGGTAGTCGAAGCTCTGCAGGGTCTGCAGCAGTTCATGCGCGCCTTGCGCCTGCAGGGCGGGTTCCAGCAGGCGGACGACGATCGCCGGCGGGACGGCCAGCACGGCCGCCTCGAAGCGTTCGCCGTTGATTTCCACCGAGCCCGCATCGGTATGCAATTGGCGCACCGTGCTGTGGTATCGCATGGTCAGGTGCAGCGTGGCGGCATCCGGCCACAGGGCCGACAGGTCCACGCAGGGCAGCAGCAGGTCGCTGTCGCGCAGCTTGCCGGCCAGCGTGTCCTTGAGCACGCGGGCGAACAGCGTGGCGCTGGCTTGTTCGGGCGGCGTGTTCAAGGCGGACAGGCAGAGCGGCGTCCAGAGGCAGTCGACCAGGTCGGCCGGCTGTTGCCGGTAGCGCAGCAGTTCGGCCACGGTCCAGACGGGGGGCGGGTTCCAGCCGCTGGCCTGCAGGGAACGCACGAAGCGCAGCGCCGCCAGCTTGGCGCGCCAGCCCAGGCCGCGCGCGGTCAGCAGCGCGGCGGCGCCATGCCAGGGCGGCGGCAGGGACGGGGCCGACAGCCGGAAGCGGCCGTCCAGGCTGGCCAGCCGCAAGGGGCGGCGCATCAGGAGCGTATCGGGGTTGCGGCCCAGGCGCCGCATCAGCGCCAGGGTTTGCGCATAGGCGCCCAGCAGGATGTGCTGGCCGTTGTCCAGCACCGAGTCGAAGCCCGGTTGCACCACGCGGCGCGCGCGGCCGCCCGGCGTGCGGCCGGCCTCGAACACGGTGACGTGCGCGCCGGCTTCGTGCAGGGCCGTGGCGGCGGCCAGGCCGGCCCAGCCGGCGCCAATGACGGCGGCTTTCATGCGCGCGCCAGGCGGCGTATCAGGCCGCGGCCGCCGCCCACCCAGGTTTTCCAGGCCAGCCAGAGCTTGCGCATGGGCGTGAGCGAGATGCGCTGGTGCAGCACCTGCCAGCCGTCGCGCTCGATCTCGGCCAGCAGGTCGTGATGGATGGCCGCCATGATCAGGCCCGGACGCTGGGCGCGGCGGTCGGCCTCGGGCAGCAGCCCGACGGCTTCGCGGTAGAGCCCGCGGGCGCGTTCGGCCTGAAAGCGCATCAGCGCCGTGAAGCGTTCGGAATACACGCCGTTGAGTATGTCGGCGGCCTTGACCTGGAACTGCTGCAGATCGTCGACGGGCAGGTAGATGCGGCCGCGGCGGGCATCGTCGCCCACGTCGCGGATGATGCGGGTGAGCTGGAAGGCCACGCCCAGCTTGCCCGCGTATTCCAGCGAGCGCGGGTCGGTGTAGCCGAAGATGCCCGCCGACAGTTCGCCCACCACGCCGGCCGCCAGCCAGCAGTATTTGCGCAGGCCGGGCCAGTCCAGGTAGCGGCTCTGGTCCAGGTCCATTTCCATGCCGTCGATGATGGCCAGCAGCCGTTCGCGCGTGATGCCGAAGGCCTGCAGGTGCGGCTGCAGGGCGCGGGTGACGGGGTGGTCGGGCGCGCCGTCGAACATCTTGTCGATCTGCGTGCGCCACCAGGCCAGCTTGATGCGGGCCACGGATTCTTCGCGGGCTTCGTCGACCACGTCGTCCGCCTCGCGGCAGAAGGCATACAGCGCGGTGATGGCGCGGCGGCGCTCGGACGGTAGGAACAGGAAGGCGTAGTAGAAGCTCGAACCGCTCTTGGCGGCCTTGTCCTGGCAGTAGTCGTCAGGGGTCATTTCAATATCTGAGTAGTGCTCGCCACAGCATGACGGCCCAGTCCTGGGCACGCAGTTCGGGCCGGTTCAGGAACACGTCGTAATCGGTTTGCTCGATGCGTCGCAGGATGCGCAGGCCGCCCTGGATGACCAGGCGCAGCTCCAGCGCGATGCGGCCCGGCAGTCGGCCGGCGAGCGCTGCGCCAGAGTGTAGCAGCGCCGCGGCGCGTTCCGTCTCGAAGGCGATGAGGGCGCGCCATTGCGGGGTGAGCCGGCCCACGGCCAGGTCTTCCTCGGCGACGCCGTGCCGGCGCAGGTCTTCCTGCGGCAGGTAGACGCGGCCGCGGCGCCAGTCCGCGCGGATGTCCTGCCAGCAGTTCACCAGTTGCAGGCCGGTGCAGATCGCATCGGCATCGCGCAGGTTGTCGGGCGTGGCGGCGCCGTACAGGGCCAGCATCAGCCGGCCGATGGGGTTGGCCGAGTGCGCGCAGTAGTCGAGCAGGGACGCGTAGCTCTCGTAGCGCTTGACGGTGACGTCCTGCTCGAAGGCCGAGAGCAGGTCGAAGAACGGCACGAGCGGCAGCTGGTGCTGCGCGATGACGGCGGCCAGGGGGGTAAAAACGGGCGCCAGGTCGGCGCCGGGCCGCCCCAAGGCGGCCTCGCCCTCTTGGGAGGCAGCAAGCCCGAAGGGCGCGGCGTGGAGGGGCCTGCTTCCGTCGCCGGGCACCTGGCCGGTGCCGATGCGCTGCAGTTCATGGCGGTAGCGCGCCAGGTCCGCCAAGCGCTCGTCGTCGCTGGCATCGCCTTCGTCGGCGATATCGTCGGCACTGCGCGCGTAGCGGTAGATCGCGCGCACGGCCGGGCGCAACCTGCAGGGCAGCAACAGCGATGCAACAGGGAAATTCTCGTAATGATCGACAGCCATGGGGAAATCATATGTCAGGTAGACTAGCGGCACAGGAATTCCACCATGCCGCGTCCCATCTCCGCATCGATTTCCATTCCCGCCCTGCGCCACAACCTGTCCGTCGTACGCCGTCATCTCGACCAGGCCGCGCAGGCGGCGGGCGGCCAGGCCGCGTCCATCTGGGCCGTCATCAAGGCCAATGCCTACGGCCACGGCATCGAGCGGGCCGTGGCCGGATTCTCGGCCGCGCAGGGCCTGGCCATGCTCGACCTCGACGAGGCCGTGCGCTGCCGCGAGGCCGGCTGGGGCGGTCCCATCCTGCTGCTCGAAGGCTTCTTCAAGGCCGCCGATCTCGAGCTCGTCGACCGCTACCACCTCACGGTGGCCGTGCACGGCGACGAGCAGTTCGACATGATCGAGGCGGCGCGCCTCACCCGGCGCCTCGACATCCAGCTCAAGCTCAACACCGGCATGAATCGCCTGGGCTATGCGCCGAGCGCCTATGCGGCCGCGCACGCTCGCGCTGAACTCCTGCAGCGGCGCGGCGTGCTGGGTTCGGTCATCAAGATGACGCACTTCGCCACGGCCGACGGTCCGGAAGGCATCGCCGGCGCGCTGGGCGTATTCACGCAGGCCACGCAGGGGCTGGCGGGCGGCGTCAGCATTTGCAATTCGGCCGCCACGCTGCGTTATCCTGAAGCCTCGGTAAGCCGCGACGGGTCGCCGCAATGGGTGCGCCCGGGCGTCTGCCTGTACGGCGCGTCGCCGTTCGCCGATGTTCCCGCGGCGTCCTACGGCTTGCGTCCCGCCATGACGCTGAGCTCCGAGATCATCGGCGTGCAGTCGGTGTCCGCGGGCGGCGCCATCGGTTATGGCGCCACCTTCCGCGCCGAGCGGCGCATGCGCGTGGGCGTCGTGGCCTGCGGCTATGCCGACGGCTATCCGCGCCATGC
>DASWPO010000187.1:0-31240 GCA_036404015.1 Bordetella sp.
TGGGCCTGGCGGCGCAACTCGAAGCGCAGATGCAGACCGTGGTCGACCGCTATGAATGCGAATGGGCCAACGCGCTGCAAGACCCGGAAAAGCTCAAGCGTTTCCGCACCTTCGTCAATGCGCAGGGTGGCGACCCGGACATCCGGTTCGTGCAGGAGCGCGGCCAGATCCGGCCCGCCGATCCCAGGCCGGCCAGGGTCATTCCGATCGCCGAGGAGCTCCTGTAATGCCCGGCGCCGAAACCCCAGGCATCCAGCCGGCCTGGCGCGCGGTTTGCTCGCGCCGCGACCTGGTCGCCAACTCCGGCGTGGTGGCGCTGGTCGACGGCGTGCAGGTGGCCCTGTTCTACCTGCCGCAGGCCGAGGGCCCCACGCTCTATGCCATCGAGAACCGCGATCCGAAGTCGGGCGCCAATGTCATCGGCCGCGGCATCGTCGGCCACCTGGGCGGCTCCCTGGTGGTGGCCTCGCCGCTCTACAAGCAGCACTTCAGGCTGGAAGACGGCGCCTGCCTGGAATATCCCGAGCAGCGCCTGCGCACCTGGAAGGCACGGCTCAACGCCGATACCGTGGAACTCGCCCTTTGATTTTTTTGCGCTGGCGTCTTCACCCAGGCTTGGACTCTCCTACGCAAAAGGGGATTCACCATGCCTTACCGCACTCCAGCGGAATTCGCCGCCAACGCGGTATGCTGTGCAACTGGATGGCTACGCCATGGGTCTTGAACATTCGGTCGTGAATATGTACCTGTTCCCCTCAGCCCTGCTCATGGGTAGCAAGTTCTCCATCTCCGGCTGCGCCAAGCGCAGCCTGGGCTAGGCAGGCAAGGCCGATCGCCATGGCCAGGAACCGCATGCCGGCCACGCTGAGCTTCCTGCTTGCCGCGCGCCGCTGCGAACTGCACGACATGGAAGACCTCGCCAGGACTTGCGAGCTGGTCATCCTGGTCGGCGACCTGGTGCATGCCTTGCAGAAAGAACGGGGCTATTCCAACCTGTTCCTGCGCCATGCGCAGCCGCAAATGGCCCCGGTCCTGGCAGCCTTGCAGGAAGAAGCCCTGCAGGCCGAGATCAAGACCCGCGGCCTATTGGGCGGCCTGGTGCCCGACGAGGCCCTGCCCATCATGGGCAAGACGCGCCTCTTCAATTGCATCGCCTATGCCTTGCACCGGCTCGACGAGGCCATGGACCTGCGCTGGCGCGTGCGCGAGCGCCGCATCGAGTCGCAAGAGGCGACCGCGCAGTTCACGCGCCTGATCGCCAGCCTGCTTGCCGTGGTGTTCGAGGCGGCCGACACCGCGCTCGACCCGGACGTGACCCGCACGCTGGTGGCGCTGTTCAATTTCATGCAGGGCAAGGAATTGAGCGGCCAGGAGCGCGCGCTGGGCGTCGTGGGCTATGCCGCGGGCTATTTCACGGACGCGCAGAAGGCCCGCATGCGGGAACTGGCCGAAAGCCAGGGCCGCTGTTTCGGCATCTTCGCCGAATACGCCCCGCCGGACGCGCTGCAGCGCTGGGAACAGACGCAGTACGACAGCGCCCCCGTGCAGCGCATGCGCGCCATGGCCCAGCAGACTTCGCCGGAACAGGCCATCGACGGCGGCTTGAGCGAGCTCTGGTACGACATCGCCACGGCGCGCATCGATGCCATGCGCGCCGTGGCGATGCTGCTTGCGCAAGGCCTGGCCCGGCTATGCCGCCAACGCATCGCCGACACCCGCGAAGAGCTCGACAACCATCGCCTGCTCATGAGCCGTTTTACGGACCAGGCCGGCAGCGAGACGCCCACCCAGCTGTTCAACGTCCAGGCTCGCCCCATCGACGCGCCCTTGCAGGACGGACTGGCCAGCGGCACGGAGCGCGCCATGCTCGACATCATGCGGGAGCAGCGCCTGCGCATGGACCGCTACGATGCCGACCTGGCCCGGGCCCGCAGCGCGCTGGACGAGCGCAAGACCATCGAACAGGCCAAGTGGCTGCTGGTGCACCATCGCAAGCTCAGCGAGCAGGCCGCGCACACCCTGTTGCAACAGACGGCCATGAAAAACAGCCTGTCGCTGGCGGAAGTGGCCCGGCGCGTCCTGTCCGAGATCAGCGACGCCGACCAGGCGCAGGACGGCGCCGATACGCCGGCCGGGCACTAGGGTCAGTACTGCTCGAAGCAGCGCTGCCACTGCGCGGGATCGCGGCTCGCCGACAGGGCCAGCATCAGCAGCACGCGGGCCTTCTGCGGATTGAGTTCGCCGGCGGCGACAAACCCCAGGCCGGCATCGTCGACCTCGACGCCGCGCGCCACCAGGCCGCTGCCGGTGCGGCTGGCGCGCACCACGGCCACGCCGGCCGCGGCCGCGCGCGACAAGGCCGCCAGCGCGGCGTCGGCGGCATTGCCGTCACCCACGCCAGCGAGCACGATGCCCGCCGCATGGCCGGCCAGAGCATCGATGACGAGGCCGTCCATGCCGGCATGGGCATGGACGATGTCCACGCGCGGCCAGCCGGCGGTTTCGAGCGCGGCCAGGGTGAATTCGCTGTCGCGGGTATGCCGCGTGGTGTTCCGCGAATAGAAATGCGGCTGGCCGCCATGCATGACGCCCGCCCTGCCCCGGTTGGGCGAGGCAAAGGCGCAGAGTCCCATGCTGGCGATCTTCTGGACTTCGCGCGCGTAGTGGATGTCCTCGTTCATCACCACCAGCGGACCTCGGTCGCGCGCGGCCGCGCTGGCGGCCAGCGCCACGGCGTTGTACAGGTTGGCCGGCCCTTCCGCCCCCAGCGCGGTGGCGGGACGCATGGCGCCCACCAGCACCAGCGGTTTTTCCGTGCGCGCCACCAGGCTCAGGAAATACGCGGTTTCTTCGAGCGTGTCGGTGCCATGCGTGATGACGATGCCGTGCACGGCATCGTCGCCGTCCAGCTCGTCGATGCGTCTTGCCAGCGCCGCCCAGACGGCATGGCTCATGTTCTGGCTGCCGATATTGGCAATTTGCTCGGCCTGTATCCGGGCCAGGCCAGCCAGGGCGGGCACGGCGTCGACCAGGTTCGCAACCGACAGCGCGCCCGCCTTATACGTCGCCGTATTGGCCTGGGCCTGCGCGCCCGCGATCGTGCCGCCCGTGGCGAGCAGCGCGATCCGCGGCAGGGCCCGGGCCTGGTCAGGCATCGAGCACTCCGGACAGGCCCTGGCGCTCGAGCAGGGAGTTCAGGTGCTCCCAGCCATGGAAGTCGATGACGATTTGCCCTTTTTCCTTGGCGCCGATCTTGAGCGACACGCGCGTGCCCAGATGATCGGACAAGGCTTCTTCGAGGCGGGTGACATCGCGCGAGACGCTCTTGCCCTTTTTAGCCGTGGCGGTTTCAGCCTCCTTTTGGGTTCGGGCGACGAGTTTTTCGGCCTCGCGCACCGACAGCCGCTTGGCCACGACCTGGTTGGCCAGCTGGATTTGCGTGGCGGCATCGACCGACAACAGCGACCGGGCGTGGCCCATGTCGATATCGCCAGCCAGCAGCATGGTCTGCACGGCCGCGGCCAGATTGAGCAGGCGCAGCAGGTTGCTGGTGGCCGAGCGCGATCGGCCGATGGCCTGCGCGGCCTGCTCGTGGGTCAGGCCGAATTCGTCCAGCAGCCGGCGCACGCCCTGGGCCTCTTCCAGCGGATTGAGATCTTCGCGCTGGATGTTCTCGATGAGGGCCATGACCGCGGCGTTTTCATCGGGAACGTCGCGCACCAGGACCGGCACTTCCTTCAGGCCGGCCATCTGGGCGGCGCGGAAGCGCCGTTCACCGGCGATGATTTCGTATTCGCCCGGCGTGGCCTCGCCCAGGCCGCGGACCAGGATGGGCTGCATGATGCCCTGGGTGCGTATGGATTCGGCCAGCTCGGCGAGCGCGCCTTCGTCCATGCGGGTGCGCGGCTGGTATTTGCCCGCGCGCAGCTTGCTGACGGGCAATACCGACGGCGGACCTTCCTTCTGGCTGGCGGCCTTGCCCAGATTGTCGACGGCAGGCGCATCGGCGCCCAGCAATACATCCAGGCCCCGGCCCAGGCCCTTGGGTTTTTTCGTCGCCATGCGATTCCTCTTTCTCGATTTCCGTTTTTGACGGCTTGTTTATTGCTGGGCGCCGGCCAGCGACCGGTACCAGTATTGGTGGTGTTCGGTAAAGCCATAGCGGGCGTAGAGCGTCCGCGCGGCCTGATTGCCGGCCTCGACCTGCAAATAGGCCTGCCGGGCGCCCTGCCGCAGGCCCTCTTGCAACTGCGCCTGCAGCAGCTGAGCGGCTATGCCTTGCCGGCGCCGCGCGGCATCGCTGATGACATCGAAAATGCCCATCAGGCCGCCATCGAACACGCCCAACGCGGCTCCGACGCAGTCCGTGCCGTCATAGGCCAGCAGCGCCTGCTTGGGCATGGCCACGCTGGCAAGCCGCAAGGCATGCTCGGCAATATATTCCGGGCTGGATCCCTTGAGCCGTCCGACTTGCGCCGCGAACGTCCGCGTGTCCGCGACGCGCAATTGCAAGGCCCCCTGCCCTTGCCGGGCGGCGGCGTCGGCCGCGGCCTGCATGGACACGGCCATGACCAGCGTGTTGCCATAGGCCTTGAAGCCGCGCGCATGCAGGGCGGGCTCCAGCGCGGCGTCGGGACAGGCATCGGTGAACCGGAAAAGCAGGGGCAGGCCGTGCCGCGCATAGATGCCGTTCACATACGCCAGGCGTTCGTCCAGCGCCACCGGGGACGGCGACAGGATGCTGACGCTGCGCGCGCGCTTGGCCGAGGACTGCGCCCAGCGGACCAGCCAGCCGTGATAGAGCTGCTGCTCGGGCACGACCGTGGCGTTCAGCGAGGCTTCTTCGATGCGGGTCACATCGACCGCGCCGGGCGTCTTGCGATTTTCCTGCATGGTCAGCTCTCGACCTTCATGGCCTTGACGCGCTCGATCATCTCGAGGCCGAAAGCAATATAGGCCTGCGCGCCGCGCGAACTGCGGTCGTAGACCACGCCGGGCATGCCGTAGCTGGGCGCTTCGGCCAGGCGCACATTGCGCGGCACGACCGTCTTGAAGACCTTGTCGCCGAAGTGCGACTCGAGCTGCGCGGACACTTGCTGCTGCAAGGTCATGCGCGGATCGAACATCACGCGCAGCAAGCCGATGAGCTGCAGTTCGCCGTTGATATTGCGATGCACGCGCTTGATGGTGTTGACGAGATCGGACAGGCCTTCGAGCGCGAAGTATTCGCACTGCATGGGGATGATCACGCCATGCGCCGCCACCAAGCCATTCAGGGTCAGGAGCGACAAGGTGGGCGGGCAGTCGATAAGAATGAAATCGTACTGGTCGGCGACGCTGCTGATGGCCTGCTTGAGCTGGCGTTCGCGCTCTTCCATTCCGACCAGGTCGATTTCGGCGCCGGCCAGGTCGCGATTGGCCGGCAGCACATCGTAGCCGCCCACTTCGGAGCGCACGCGCGCATCGGTGATGGTCGCCTCGTGGATCAGCACCTGGTAGAGCGTGGCATTGAGCGTGCTCTTGTCGATGCCGCTGCCCATGGTGGCATTGCCTTGCGGGTCGAGGTCGACCAGCAGCACGCGCTGCCCCTGCGTGGCCAGGCCTGCAGCCAGGTTGATGGCTGTCGTCGTCTTGCCAACGCCACCCTTCTGGTTGGCGATGCAAAAAACGAGTGCGGACGGCTTGCTCTGGGACGCGGAGGCAGTCATGGGGTTCCTGTCGGGGTTGCTGCGTAAAGCTGAATTGCGTTCGAGGTTTCAGGCCTGTCCGGTGCGGCGCATCCAGACCAGGCAGCGTTGCGCATCGAGTTCAGGCACGTGCAGCGTTTCAATGCGCCGCACCCGCCAGACGCCTTGCGCATGCAGCGCGGCGATTTCGTCTTCGGGGGTTTTGCCTTTCATGGCAAGCAAGCTGCCTTTCTCATGTACATGCAAGCCTGCCAAGTTAGCAAAGTCCAGCAATGATGCAAAGGCACGCGAAACCACGACATCGCAGCCGGCTTGCGGCAAGGTCTCGACACGCGCATGGCTGGCCTGCAGATTGGGCAGGGCCAGCGCGCCGCTTATCTGGCGCACAAAGGCCATTTTCTTGTCCACGGCGTCGACGCACTGGACCCGCCATCGATCGTGCAGGATGGCCAGCACGACGCCGGGCAGTCCTCCGCCGGATCCCACGTCCATGATCCTGAGCGGCCGCGGCGCCGTTTCGTTGTCCGCTGTTTCGTTTTCGATGGGCCGCGCCACGGCCAGGCTGTCGAACACGTGCTGCACCAGCATCTGGCCGGCGTCGCGCACGGCCGTGAGATTGTAGGTGCGGTTCCAGCGCTGCATCTGCTCGACATAGCGCAGCAGTTTGTCGCGCTGCGCGTCCGAAGCCCGCAGTCCGAGCTGCTGGCAAGCTGCCGTCAGCCGCCGCGCAAAATCGGCGGAAGTCGCTACGGCCTGATTCATGCCGCCTGCTTGCGCGCGCCGTAATGCAGGCGCTTAAGATGAATGAGCAGCAGAGAAATGGCCGCGGGCGTGACGCCGGAAATGCGGCTGGCCTGCCCTATGGTCTCGGGCTTGTGCGCCTTGAGTTTCTGGCGGACCTCGAAGGACAGGCTGGTGACCGCGTCGTAGTCGATATCGGCGGGGATGGACTGCTGCTCATGCTCGACGTGCTTGCGCACCTCGTCCTGCTGGCGCGTGATGTAGCCGGCGTATTTGGTCTGAATCTCGATCTGTTCGGCCAACACCTCGTCGTCGCTCAGGCCCGGACCTGCCAGCAGGCTGCCGTCGCCCAGCCTGGCCGCCATGAGCTTGGCGTAGCTGACGTTGGGACGCTTCAGCAGATCTGATAGTGAGTACTCACGCTCTATCGCTTTGCCCAGCAAAGGCTCCGCCGTCTCGGCCGGCATCAGGCGTGGATTGACCCAGGTGGATTTGAGGCGTTCCAGTTCTTGGGCAACGGCGTCACGCTTGCGGCTGAATGCATCCCAGCGGGCATCATCGACCAGGCCCAGCTTGCGGCCGATTTCGGTCAGGCGCAGGTCGGCATTGTCTTCACGCAAGCTCAAGCGGTATTCGGCGCGCGAAGTGAACATGCGATAGGGCTCGGTGACACCCCGCGTGACCAGGTCGTCGACCAGCACGCCCAAGTAGGCTTCATCGCGACGGGGCGTCCAGGCTTCCTTGCCTTGCGCCTGCAGCGCGGCATTCACCCCGGCCAACAAGCCTTGGGCCGCGGCTTCTTCATAGCCGGTGGTGCCGTTGATCTGACCGGCGAAAAACAGACCGGAGATGGCCTTGGTTTCCAGCGTGGACTTGAGTTCACGTGGATCGAAGTAATCGTATTCGATGGCATAGCCCGGGCGCAGGATATGCGCCTGCTCCAGGCCGGGCAAGGAATGGATCAGATCCAGCTGCACATCGAAAGGCAGGCTGGTGGAAACACCATTGGGATAAACCTCATGCGTGTCCAGCCCTTCCGGCTCGAGGAAGACCTGGTGCGAGTCCTTGTCGGCAAAGCGATGGATCTTGTCTTCGATGGACGGGCAATACCGCGGACCCACGCCTTCGATCACGCCGCTATACATGGGCGAGCGATCCAGCCCGCCGCGGATGATATCGTGCGTGCGGCTGTTGGTATGGGTGATCCAGCAAGGCAGCTGCCGGGGATGCATGGCCGCGTTGCCCATGAAAGAAAACACGGGGATGGGATTCAGGTCGCCGGGCTGTTCTTCAAGCGCGCTGTAGTCGATGGTCCGACCATCGATGCGCGGCGGAGTCCCTGTCTTCAAGCGTCCTTGCGGCAGCTTGAGTTCTTTCAACCGGGCACCCAGCGAAATGGCCGGCGGATCGCCTGCCCGGCCGCCCGAGTAGTTTTGCAACCCGACGTGGATCAAGCCATTGAGGAAAGTCCCTGCCGTCAGCACCACGGTACGGGCCCGGAACTTGAGTCCAATCTGGGTGACGGCGCCGACAACCTTGTCGCCCTCGACCATCAGGTCATCGACGGCTTGCTGGAACAACCAAAGATTGGCCTGATTTTCCAGGCGGCCACGAATCGCCTTGCGGTATAGCACCCGGTCTGCCTGGGCGCGAGTAGCACGCACAGCCGGACCCTTGGAACTATTAAGAATGCGAAACTGGATTCCCGCTTCATCGGTGGCGATGGCCATGGCGCCACCCAGGGCGTCCACCTCTTTCACCAGATGCCCTTTGCCAATGCCGCCTATCGAGGGGTTGCAGGACATCTGCCCAAGCGTCTCGATATTGTGCGTGAGCAGGAGCGTTGTTGCGCCAGTGCGCGCCGAAGCCAGAGCGGCTTCGGTACCTGCGTGACCGCCACCAACGACGATCACATCAAATTCGCGTGGGAAATCCATAGTGATAAAGAGAAAGAGCGTTCGGGCTTCATTATAGAGTCTGGCGCATTGGTGTTTCACGTGAAACATCGAAATTGCTGGTAAGCCCACTGTTTCACGTGAAACCATGGCCACAGCTTGTCGGCGAGCCCGCTATCCGACAGAGCTATCCACACCCTACCCCGGATTGCAATATGAAGGTCATCAAAGGATTCGGGCGCATAAAGAGAGATGGGGATATCTTTGTGAATAAATAGCCAGAATCAACCTACAGGCCCTACCCATTTCAAGGAAAACTCCCTTTTACCCAGTAAGCCAGCAGCGGGAACGATCGGTCCGACTTCCTGGCTATCATGTGAACAACCGGTGGGCTTCGGGCCTTGCACGAGCAATAATCAAGAAAGTCCACGCGCTTCGACGGCCAGTTATCCCAACTTATCCAACCCTTATCCCGGCCTTATCCACATGTTTTTCCCAAGCCTGAAAATGACAACGCCCCAAAGGCTTGGGCCTTGGGGCGTTGTGGCCAGACGACGCTGGCAAGCAGGAAACGGGATTTCCCGCGATCAGAGCGGCTTGATCTCGGCCGCCTGGGGTCCTTTCGGACCATCCTTGACTTCGAATTCGACTTCCTGGCCTTCGTTCAGGCTGCGATAGCCACGACCCTGGATGGCCGAGAAATGTGCGAACACATCCGTACCACCGCTGTCAGGGGTAATGAAGCCATAGCCCTTGTCAGCGTTGAACCACTTGACTTTGCCTTTTGCCATTTTCTAGAGCGTCCTTGATTGATAAAACGAGATGCAAATGAATCAAGGACGCCAAAACCAATATGTCTACGCAAACCGGACTTGCGCACTGCTTGAATCAACTGCATAAGGCAGCATACTCAGCCGTTACCCAAGGAACACTAGATATTTTCCCTAGGTTATTTTCCATATATCCATTGGGCGCATTCAAATAACTTAATCGCGCAACCCACGTCTTATTATCACGACTGATTAACCCGATCGCCAATAACAAAACCTCATTTGAATTCCATGCTGCAATCTAAACTTCCCGATGTCGGTACGACCATTTTCACGGTGATGAGCCGGCTCGCCCAGGAACACCAGGCCATCAACCTGGGCCAGGGCTTTCCCGATTTCAACCCAGACCCCGTCCTGTGCCAGCTGGTCGCGAAGGCCATGGCTGAAGGCCATAACCAGTATCCCTACATGACCGGCGTGCCGCCCCTGCGGCACGCCATTGCACGCAAGGTCCAGGCCCTCTACGGCCGGGCCTATGACCCCGATACCGAGATCACGGTAACCAGTGGCGCAACCGAAGCCCTGATGGCCACTGTGCTGGCTGTGGTTGGAACCGGCGATGAAGTCGTGGTGATCGAGCCCTGCTACGACTCCTATTTGCCAGCCATCCGCCTGGCAGGCGGTATTCCAGTCCCTGTGCCCATGCAGGCTCCTACCCGGGAGGATCCCTGCTTCCGGGTGGATTGGCAGCGTGTGCGCGATGCCATGACGCCTCGCACCCGGCTGATCATGATGAACTTTCCCCATAATCCCACGGGAATCGTCCTGCAGGAACAGGACCTGGATGCGCTGGAAAGCATCGTTCGCGACACCGGCGTGCTGCTATTGTCCGACGAGCCCTACGAACACATCATCTTCGACGGTCAACCGCATCGCAGCCTGGCTACCCGTCCCCTGCTGGCAGACCATGCCTTCGTTATTTCCTCGTTCGGCAAGACCTATCACGCTACGGGCTGGAAAGTCGGCTATTGCTGCGCACCCAAGGCACTGACCGCCGAACTGCGCAAAATCCACCAGTTCATCGTCTTTACCGTGTCTTCGCCCATGCAGTTCGCCTTGGCCGAATACATGCAAGACCCCAAGCCCTACCTGGAACTGCCTGCCTTCTACCAGGCCAAGCGCGACCGCCTGGCTACGGGTCTGGCCGACAGCCGTTTCAAGGTTCTGCCCAACCCTGGCACGTTCTTCCTGCTGGCGAACTACAGTGACATTTCCCGACAGAGCGAGGCGGATTTCTCTCGCTGGTTGACCGTCGAACATGGCGTGACGGTCATTCCGGTTTCGGCCTTCTACCGGGATCCGGATGCGCCGCAATCGAATCACCAGCTGGTGCGCTTCTGCTTCGCCAAGCGCGAAAGCACGCTGGATGCCGCGATAGAAAAACTGCAGAAGGTCTGAACCGGCAAATTCCTGCCCTTCTGGCACCACAGACCCGCCTGCAGGCGGGTTTTTTGTTTCCAGCCAAGGAGCCAGACGGGATTATTGAGACAGCTGGGGCAAGGACCTCAGGCCCTGCCGAACGGAAAGTCGACGTCGAGGCAGGACTGTAGCACCAATCAGGCAATCCTGGTGCAGGCAGGTTTTGCTGGTTTTCTTGCCGTGGCTGCGCGAGCCTGGCGTGTCTTATCTTTTATCCAATGCTTTTTTCTATATCTACTTGGTGGTGGTGGATGAGTGTCTGTGGATAACTGCATCAACCAAAAAAATTACATATATTTCAATGGGTTGTGGGGTTTTTTGCTTGTGCAGGGAAAGGCTTTTGAGTGTCTGGCAAAGATGAACAACATTTCGGCCAAGCTGAAAAAGGGCTAGTTGTTCATCTTGGGCCCACAGACTGTCCACACATCCCGGTCTCAGCGCTTATCCCCGGTTATCCACAAGCTGGAATAGTGTGGCCACGCGATAAAAACCTGGATTCGGATGCCATGAAATGAAAAAAATCATGTAACCGTGGCGAGTCAGGATCGACAGCAGGCCGTGATCCTGACATGCTGACGGATTGCCCCGCCGGGGCTGTTTCTCTTTTTTTGCCATGAAACTCGATTTGCTGGTGCTCGTTCCCCTGGACGACGAGAACAAGGCTTCCCTTGCCAATCACTTCGAAATTCATCATGTCCCTGATAAAAAGGACCAGGCGCCGCAACAACTGGCGCAACATGCCCAAGTGCGGGCAATACTGACGAACGGCACGGTGGGATGCACTGCCGCACAACTGGCGGCGCTGCCCAAGGTGGAGCTGGTCTGCGCTCTCGGTGCGGGTTACGAGAACATCGATCTCGAGGCGATGCGGCAGCGCGGCATTACCGTCGGCAACGGCGCGGGCACCAACGACAACTGTGTGGCCGACCATGCCATGGGCCTGTTGTTGGCCGCCGTGCGCCACATTGTCCAACTCGATCCCTACACGCGAGCCGGCGGCTGGCGCGATGCCCTGGGGCCCCTGTCCAATGTATCGGGCAAGCGCATGGGCATCCTGGGCATGGGGATCATCGGTCGCCAGATCGCCAAGCGCGGCCTGGGTTTCGACCTGGAAATCGGCTATCACAACCGCCGCCAGATCGAAGGCGAGCCCTATGCGTATTTCGGCAGCGCCAAGGAACTGGCGGCCTGGGCGGATTATCTGATCGTGGTGACCCCGGGCGGCCCCACTACCAGGCACCTGGTCAATGCCGAGGTGCTCGAAGCCCTGGGTCCGCGGGGCTTTGTGGTCAACGTGGCGCGCGGCAGCGTGGTGGATACGGCCGCCCTGGCGGCGGCGCTGAAGGGCGGCGTCATCGCCGGCGCCGGACTGGATGTCTACGAAAGCGAACCCAAGCCGCCGCAAGCCCTGCTGGAGCTGGAGAATGTCGTGCTGACGCCTCACGTGGCGGGCAATTCACCGGAAGCGATAGCGGCCTCGTACCAGCGCTTCATCGACAATGCGGCACGGTACTTCGCCGGGCAGCCGCTGATCTCGCCGGTCCCGCTCTAGGCAGGTCCTGCCCGAAAAAAACAGCCCGGCGGATTTGCTCCGCCGGGCTGGAAAATTCACGGCGCGGCGGCAAGCGCCGCGCCGTGGGACAAAACAGCAGGTCAGTCGATCTTGGCGCCGGATATCTTCACGGCGTCGCCCCACTTCTTGATTTCGTCGACCAGGAAGTCGTGGAAAGCCTCGGGCGTGGAAGGCACGAACTGGCTGCCCACGGTGAGGATCTTCTTCTGCGCTTCGGGATCGCTCATCACTTCGCGCATATCGGCCGAGATCTTGGCCGTCAGTTCGGGGCTCAGGCCCTTGGGCGCGAAAAAACCCGACCAGGGTGCGGCGGCATAGCCCGGAAAGCCCTGTTCGGCCACGGTGGGATAGTCCAAGCCGGGGAAGCGATCGGCGGTGGTGATGGCGATCAGGCGCAGCTTGCCGCTCTGCGCGCCCGGCAGGATGGCCGGCAGGCCGGTGATGCCCACCTGGATCTGGCCGGCCATCAGGTCGGTCAGCATGGGAGCGCTGCCCTTGTAGGGCACGTGCGTGATCGGAAATTGGCCGCGCTGCTTGAGGATTTCCAGGCCCAGGTGCGAAGCGGTGCCGTTGCCATCCGAGCCATAGGAATACTTGTTGCCGTCTTTCTTGAGCAGCGCGATCAGTTCCTGCAGGTTCTTGGCCGGCACCGACGGGTTCACGGCGATGGCGTTGGGATACAGGGTGGCCATGGTCAGGGGCGTGAAGTCCTTGATCGGGTCGTAGGGCAGGTTCGGATAGAGCGAGACATTGATGCCGTGCGAACCCGTCACGCCCAGCAGCAGCGTGTAGCCATCGGGCTTGGTGTGGGCCACGTATTCGGAACCGACGTTGCCGCCGGCGCCGGGCTTGTTGACTACGATGACCGATTGGTTCCACTTCTTGCTCAGGCCTTCGGCCACGATGCGCGCGCTGATGTCGGTTGCCCCGCCCGGCGGGAAAGGCACCACGATGGTCACGGGATGGGAAGGATAGGCATCCTCGGCCATGGCCATGCCGGGCAGCGCGGCGGCAAGGCCTAGCGCCAGCAGGGCTTTGCCGACGTGGCGGCGAGACGGACGGGTGAGGGAGGAAACAACGTCGGAAATCATTAATTGGCCTTTCATAAATTTATTGATAAACAACTAAAGAGCAGGCGTGATGCCTTGGCTTGTTCTTATTCGATCGTGGTCAGGCGCTTTTCGAGGGCGCGCATGGCTTCGTAGCCCATCAGATTCATGATGTCTTCGATACCCACGGCCACGTCGGGACGGTGCACGGGTTCGCCAGTGGCGATGACTTCCTTCATGACTTCCAGCGCCTGCTGCATGGCGTGGATGGCCGAGGCCGGCAACATGCGCGGCAGGCTGATGCGGCGCACGCCGAGTTCCTTCAGGCGCGGCAGCGGAATCAGCGGCGTGGTGGGACGCTTGCGGATGCCGAAGCCCATATTGATGGAAACCGGAATGCCGGCGGCGTCGACGATGCGCTTGATTTCGTCCTCGCTGTGCACGGCATCGGGAAACAGCATGTCGGCGCCGGCCGCCGCATAAGCCTTGGCACGCTTGATGGCGCCTTCGATGCCTTCGATGGCCAGCGAGTCGGTGCGGGCGATAATGACGAAGTCGTCGTCGCGGCGGGCTTCGCAGGCGGCCTCGATCTTCTTGACCGCTTCCTTGATGTCGATGACGTCCTTGCCGGGCATGTGGCCGCAGCGCTTGGGCGAGACCTGGTCTTCGAGGTTGATGCCGGCCACGCCGGCTTCTTCGAACATGCGCACGGTGTGGAACACATTGACCGGGTTGCCATAGCCGTTGTCGGCATCGGCCGTCAGCGGGATGGACACGCTGCGGGCCAGGTTGCGGCAGTGGTTGACGTTTTCGGTCAGGCCCATCACGCCGATGTCGGGGATGCCCAGCAGCGCGTTGGAAATGGCGGCGCCGCTGGTGCAGGCCGTCTTGAAGCCGGCGGCCTCGACCAGGCGGATGCTGTAGCCGTCATAGACGCCGGGGGAGACGATGAAATCACCCGACTTGATCAGGGCGCGGAATTGACTGGTGGCCTTCATGGGGTTCTCCTGAATATTCGAATTCGATAGGGCTTTTGGAAAGAGCGGCGCGTCACCTGCTCAGCGACGAGGTGCTCAATTGTTTTGCAAGGTTGTCGGTGGCCCGGCCGATGTGCGAGCGCATCAGCGATTCGGCCAGCGCGGCATTGCGGGCTTTCATGGCGTGCAGGATTTGCCAGTGTTCTTCGTAGGCGTCTTCCTTGCGCTCGATGACGACGCTGGTCGAATGCCGGCGGTAGATGCGCAGCAGGTGGTACAGGTCGCCGCACAGCGCGTTGATGATGCGGGTGTTGCCGCAGGCGCGGACGATGCGCTCGTGGAAGTCGAACACCTTGGGCGTGGGGTCGGACCTGGGGTGGTGATGGCTTTCGAGCTCGTGCAGTAGTTGCTCGATGTCGACATCGTTCATGCGCCGGGTGGCCAGGCTGCAGGCCATGCCCTCGAGCGCCATGCGCAGCTCGAACAATTCGATGGCCGATTCGGTGGACAGCGAAATCACCCGCGATTTGGCGTAGGGTTGCCGGGTGATCAGCTGGATGCCCTGCAGGCGGCGCACGGCTTCGCGCACCGGGCCGCGGCTGATGCCGAACTCTTGCGCCAGGGCGAGTTCGTTGACCACGCTGCCGGGAGGAAGCTGGCCTTGGTAAATCGCGTCGAGCAGATGTTGATAAACCACGTCCGCCAGGGGGGCGTCGTTGTCGTCCAAATCGGCCTTGGTGCTTTCTTGGATATCCATAGTGTTAACAATTTAATGGTGTTTCAGCTAAATGGTCAATAAATCAACGGGAAAATTACGGATAATTAGGGGTTTTCCCTAGACAGTGTTGACACTTTGACAAATAAAACCCTACATTCATCAATATCAACGAACTCAGACCAGCCGCTTTTCCATGCAACGCACCCTCGATTGCCCCGCCGGCGCCTATCAATATGTGGACATTAGCGATGTTTCCCGCCGGTTCGGTCGCGCGGTCGAAACCCTGCCTTACGTCCATCGCGTGTTGCTGGAAAACCTGGCGCGCAGCCAGGCGTGGGGCCTGCCTGTCGCCGAGAACGAGATCCGCGCGCTGCTGGCGCAAGACCAGGGCGCCGACCTGCCTTTGTATGTAGGCCGGGTCATTCTCCCAGACTCCAGCGGCCTGCCCGTGCTGCAGGACCTGGCGGCCCTGCGCGACGCCGTGGCGCGCGCCGGCGGCGATGCCAGCGCCGTCGAGGCCCGCATTCCCGTCGACCTGATTGTGGATCATTCCCTGCAGGTCGACCACTGGGGCGACAGCCAGGCCGTCATGCTGAACCTGGGCCGCGAGTTCCAGCGCAACGGCGAGCGCTACCGCTTCCTCAAGTGGGCGCAGCAGGCCTTTCGCCGCGTCCATGTCTTTCCGCCCGGCACGGGCATCATTCACCAGGTCAACCTGGAACGCATCGCCACGGTGGTCAGCGCGCGTGAGCAGAACGGCGCGCAATGGGCCTTCCCGGACTTCGTCATCGGCGGCGACTCACATACGCCGACGGTCAATGCCCTGGGCGTGCTGGCTTGGGGCGTGGGCGGCATCGATGCCGAAGCGGCCATGCTGGGCCAGGCCTATACCTTCCCCCGTCCGAACGTGGTGGGCGTGCGCCTGGTGGGCAGCATCGTGCCGCCGGCGCTCACCACCGATGCCGCGCTCCTGATCACCCAGCGCCTGCGCGAAATCGGCGTGGCGGGCGACATGGTCGAATACTTCGGCCCCGCCGTGGCGGGCCTGACGGTGCAGGAACGCGCCACCATCGCCAATATGTCGCCCGAATACGGCGCCACCTGCGGCTTCTTTGCCGTGGACGAGCAGACGCTGCGCTATCTGCGCGACTCCGGCCGCAGCGACGCGCAAGTCGAGCTGGTCAAGGCCTATTGCCAGGCCAACCACTTCTGGCGCGGCGAAGATGCGCCGCTGCCCGAGTACGACCGCGTCGTGGAAATCGATTTGAGCGAAGCCGCGCCCAGCATGGCCGGCCCGCGCCGCCCGCAGGACCGCCTGGTGCTGGGCGCCATCTCCGGCGACTTCCGCGGCCGCCTGGCCAAGCCCTTGTCCGAAGGCGGCTTCGGCGCCAAGCCGCTGGCCGGGACGAAAGATCGGCTCAAGCATGGCGACATCGTGCTGGCGGCCATCACGTCCTGCACCAACACGTCCAATCCGGTGGTCATGCTGGCCGCCGGCCTGGTGGCTCGCAAGGCCATGGAACATGGCCTGCGCGTGCCGTCGTGGGTGAAGACCTCGATGGCGCCGGGTTCGCGCGTGGTCACGCAGTACCTGCAGCGCGCCGGCCTGCTGGCGCCCCTGGAAACGCTGGGCTTTGCCGTGATCGGCTACGGCTGTACCACCTGCGGCGGCAAGTCGGGTCCGCTCGATCCCGGCGTGGCCGAGCAGATCACCCGGAACGACCTGGTCGTGGCCTCGGTGCTGTCGGGCAACCGCAATTTCGAAGGCCGCATCCACAAGCTGATCCGCGCCAACTACATCGGCGCGCCGCCCATGGTGGTGATCTATGCGCTGGCCGGCCGGATCGACATCGACTTCGCCGCCGAGCCGGTGGGGCACGACGCCGCGGGCAAGCCGGTCTTCTTGCGCGACCTGTGGCCTACTCCCGACGAGATCGCGCAGCTGCTGCCGCTGGCCAACGACCACGACCTCTTCAACGAGATCTACGACGGCGAAAGCGACGGCGCGGGTCCGTGGACGGCGCTCGAAGCGCCGCAGGGCGAGCGCTTTGCCTGGGATCCGAAATCCAGCTATCTGGTCGAGCCGCCGTTCTTCCACGACGCCTCGGGCGGCAACGCCATCGCCAAGTTGGCCGACAGCCTCAAGCAGGCCCGCGTGCTGGCGGCCTTCGGCGACTCGCTGACCACCGACCACATCTCGCCCAGCGGCGAAATTCCCGCCGAGACGCCGGCCGGGCAGTACCTGCAATCGCTGGGCGTCGCGCCCAAGGATTTCAATACCTTCGTGGGCCGGCGCGGCAACTTCGAAGTGATGACGCGCGGCACCTTCGCCAACATCCGCATCAAGAACGTCCTGCTGCCGCAGGAAGAAGGCGGCTATACGCGCCATTTTCCCGACGACGTGCGCATGACGATTTTCGACGCGGCGGCCGCATACCGCCAGGCCGGCGTGGCCAGCATCATCCTGGGCGGCCGCGAATACGGCACCGGCAGCAGCCGCGACTGGGCCGCCAAGGGTTCGGCGCTCCTGGGCGTGCGCGCGGTCATTGCCGAATCGTACGAACGCATCCATCGCGCCAACCTGGTGGGCATGGGCGTGCTGCCGCTGGCCTTCATGCCCGGCCAGGGCTGGCGCCAATTGGGCCTGGACGGCAGCGAGAGCTTTTGCTTCGAGCGCGTCGAAGACGCCGTGCGCTCGGGCGGCACGGTGCTGGTGATCGCGCAGGGCAAGTCGGGCGAGATCCGCTTCGAAGCCCAGCCCCAGGTGCTGACCGAGGCCGAGCGCGGGCTGATGGCCGCCGGCGGCATCCCGGCCCATGTGCTGCAGTCTTTCCTGTCGCGGGCCGAGGGGCCCGCCGCGGCGTAATCATTTTTATAGGCAACGTTTCCATGTCTCTCGATCTGCTTCTGACCAATGCGCGGCTGATGTTGCCGCAACGCGGCCTGACCCCTGGCGTGGTCGGCGTGAAGGACGGCCGCATCGCCGTCATCGCCGACAAGGCTTCTGGCCTGTCGGCGCAAGACACCATCGATTGCGGCGGCCTGTGGGTGCTGCCCGGCGTGATCGATCCGCACGTGCATTTCGGCTTCGGATCGCCCGAGACCGACTTCGCCACCGAATCCAAGACCGCGGCCATCGGCGGCACGACCACGGTGCTGAGCTTCCACCGCTCGAAGGACATCCGCGAAAGCGCCGACGCCGCGCGCGACCTGGGCGAGAGCCAGAGCTGCATCGACTTCGGCTTCCACTTCGGCATTACCAGCCATCTGCACGTGCAGACGCTGGAAGAAATCTCGCGCCGCTTCGGCGTGTCGTCGTACAAGCTGTACATGATGTACAAGGGTGCGGCGGGCCTGTCCAAGGGCTTTACCGACATCGACGATGGCCTGCTCTACGCGGCCTTGCAGCAAGTGGCCGCCATCCCCGGCGCCGTGCTGGGCGTGCACTGCGAGAACGTCGAGGTGATCCCCGTGCTGCGCGAGCCGCTGCGCGCCGCGGGCCGCGACGATCTCAAGGCCTGGAACGAACAGAGCCCCGACTTCCTGGAAGCCGAGAACGTGCACCGCGTGTGCTATTTCGCCTCGCGCACCAGGACGCCGGTGAACATCGTGCACCTGTCGTGCAAGGAAGCGCTCGACGAAGCCCGCCGCCATCGCCTCAAGAAGGCCGCGCCCATCTACGTGGAAGGCTGCCCGCACTATCTCTTCCTGAACGACGAATCGCCCGCCGGCACCTATGCCAAGGTCAACCCGCCGGTGCGCAGCCAGGCCGACGTGGAGGCCATGTGGGAAGGCGTGATCGACGGTTCCATCACCACCCTGGGCTCGGACCATGTGCCGCGCAAGCGCGTCACCAAGGACAAGGACATCTGGACGGCCAGCAACGGCTTTCCCGGCACCGGCATGATGCTGCCCATCATGCTGCACGAGGGCTACCACAAGCGCGGCGTGCCGCTGGAAAAGATCGTCGAGCTGTTGTCCTACAACTCGTCCCGCCTCTACAACATGCCCGCCAAGGGCAGCATCAGCGTGGGCTGCGACGCCGACCTGCTGATCGTCGACCCCGATCTGCAACGCACCGTCGACCCCGCCGAACTGGAATCGAATGCCGATTATTCGCCGTACGAAGGCATGACCCTGAAGGGTTGGCCGGTACGCACCCTGGTGCGCGGCCGCACCATCATGCAGGACGGCCGCATTACCGATGACGCCCGCCGGCAGCCCGGCGGCCGCTTCATCCGCCGCCTTTGATTCGACGCATCAACGCGGCAAACACGACCCCTACCGATCATCGCAAAGAGACCATCATGAGCGAAACCAAGACCAAACGCATTTGGGACGACTTCCTGACCGAGCGCGACCAGGAAGTCCTGAAATTCGCCGGCTACGGCAAGCGCGGCGGCTTCGGCAAACGCCCCGCCCTGTTCATCATCGACGTGCAGTACAACTTCACGGGCGACACGCCCGAGGACATCCTCGACGGCCTGAAGACCTACCGCACGCACTGCGGCCGCGAAGCCTGGGCCGCCGTCGAGCACATCATCCCCCTGCTCGAGCTGGCCCGCGAAAAGAACATGCCCGTTTTCTACACCGAAAGCGGCCGCCGTCCCGACCTGATCGACAGCGGCGTGCAAGTGGGCAAGAACCACCGCGGCGGCGAAAAGACGGTGATCGCCGGCACGCACGCCACGCAGACGGTGGAGCCGCTGGCGCCGCGCCCGCAGGACTTCCTCATCAGCAAGCAGAAGCCCTCGTGCTTCTTCGGCACCACCTTCATGAGCCAGCTGAATTTCCTGGACGTGGACACGCTGATCATGGTGGGCTGCACCTCGTCGGGCTGCCTGCGCGCCACCACGGTGGACGCCTACTCGTACAACTTCAAGTGCATCATCCCCGAAGAGGCCGCCTTCGACCGCTTCCAGGCCAGCCATGCCGTGAACCTGTTCGACCTGAACTGCAAGTACGCGGACGTGATCCCCAGCATCGAAGTCGTCGAATACCTGCGCAACCAGCCGCAGTTCGTCCGTCCCTAAGCCTCGGGCGATCCGGCACGCATCATGTCCCAGGCCCCGCCGCTACCGGTCTACTTGCTCACGGGCTTTCTGGGCAGCGGCAAGACCACGCTGCTGGCCCGGCTGATCCATCAGCCGGCCTTCGCGGACACGGCCGTCATCATCAACGAGTTCGGCGATGTGGGCCTGGACCATGTGCTGCTGGAGAAATCCGACGACCGCGACGTGGTGCTGCTGGAGTCGGGCTGCCTGTGCTGCGCCAGCAACAGCCCCTTGCAGGACAGCCTCGAAGACTTGTATTACCGCCGGCTGCGCGGCGACATCCCGGCGTTTTCGCGGGTGGTGGTGGAGACGTCCGGCCTGGCCGATCCCCTGCCCCTGATGAACGCCATCAACGCCTCGGCCACGGTGTCGCGCCAGTACCGCTTTGCCGGCGTCGTCACGGTTGTCGATGCGGTCAACGGCGCGGCCAGCCTGCGCGAGTACCGCGAGTGCGCGGTGCAGCTCGCCGTGGCCGACCGCGTGGTGCTGACCAAGACCGACGTGGCCTCGGCCGCCGAGACCGAAGCCGTGCGCGGCCTGATCGCGCAGGCCAACCCGCAGGCCGATGTGCTTCCGGTCACGCTCGACAGCGAGATCGACCTGCTGCGCGGGCTGGAAATGCGCGAGCACGCGCCGGTGGCGCCGGTGGCGGGCCAGGCGGCGGGCAAGTTCTCGCATCTGCTGCGCTACGGCATCACCAGCCACGTGCTGCGCGTGAACGGACCGGTGGGCTGGCCGCGCTATGCCGCCTGGGTGGGGACTGCGCAGCGCGTGCTGGGCGAGCGCCTCCTGCGCGCCAAGGGCATCCTGGAGTTCGAGGATGGCGAGGTCTGCGCCATCCATGGCGTGCGCCATCTGTTCGGCACGCCCAGGCCCTTGTCCGGCCCGGTGCCGGCGCCGCAATGCGGCGCCGTGGTGCTGATCACCAGCGACGTGGATGAAGAAGATATCGAGACGGTCGCCCGCGCGCTGGGCGCGACGGTGATGCCCCAGGCGGTCTTGGCTGCCATGTAAGAACTTCCTTGAAAATGGGATTTGACCATGAGCAATACGGATGTGATCGTCGCCGGCGCGGGCCCGGTCGGCCTGGTGGCCGCAGTGGTCCTGGCGCAAGCCGGTTTGAAGGTGGCCCTGCTGGAGAAGCGCGATCAGCTGAACCAGGCCTCCAAGGCGTCGACCTTTCACCCGCCCACGCTGGCCATCATCGATCGCCTGGGCGTGTTCGGCATCATGGAAAGCCATGCGCAGCACGTGGGCTCGCAGCAGTACCGCACGACTGAGCGCGGCGTGATCGGCAATTTGTCGTACGACCAGCTCCAGGGCCTGACCACGCATCCTTTCCGCAAGCACCTCGAGCAGTCGCGCCTGACGCCGCTGTTGCTGGAAAAATTCAAGACCTTCCCCGGCGCGCAAGCCCATTTCAACACCGAGCTGGTCGGCATCGACGCCAATGACGACAGCGGCGTGACGGCGACCGTGCTGCAGGACGGCCAGCAAAAGCAGCTCAAGGCCCGCTACCTGCTGGGCACCGACGGCGCGCACAGCAATGTGCGCGAAGCCGCGGGCATCGCCTTCGACGCCAGGCCCTACCCGGGCCGCGTGCTGCGCGCCCGCGCCGAACCGGCGAGCCTGGATCGGATCCTGCCCGGCATGGCGGCCATCACCTACCTGGTCAATGACTCGCACTCGGCCAGCTTCCTGCGCATGCCCGACTGCTGGCGCATCATCCTGCGCGTGCCCGCCGGCACCAGCGACGAGACCGCGATGGCCGATGACTGGATCTTCGAGCGCCTGCACGCCCTGGCGCCCGCCATGCGCGCCCTGCCCACGCTGGTCGGCCGCGACGTGTACGGCGCCAGCAAGGCCATGGCCGCGCAGAACCGCGCCGGCAACGTCTACCTCTGCGGCGACGCGGCGCACCTGACCAACACGCGCGGCGGCATGAACATGAACTGCGGCATTCATGACAGCTACACCCTGGCGCGCGCCATGGTGCGCGCCATACAGGACGGCGACGCGGCCGGCCTGCACGCCGCGGCGGCTGAGCGCCTGCGCGTGGTGTCCGAGGTGCTGCTGCCGCGCACCGATTCCATGGTGTCGCAGGAAGGCACGTGGATCGAACGCGTGAGCAAGCTGCTCAACGAGCCCGACCACGCCCGCGATTACCTGTACAAGTCCGCGATGCTGGACATGGTCGATCTGTCGGTCTGATCCCGCTGCAACGCAGCCACGCATAACGAGACTCCTCATGAAGAATGCATTGCCCATGCTGCCCAGCCCCGAATACCGCCTGGGCGTGCTGGTCCCGCCGGCCAACCCCACGGTGGAAATCGAATACCCGGCGCTCGTGCCCGCGGGCGTGGCGCTGCACGCCATGCGCTTGCCGGTGATTCCCGGCGACCTGGATGCGCGCAACCGCGGCTACGTGCCGGCCTACGCCGAATGCATCAAGGGCTTCGGCTCGCTCAAGCTCGATGCCATTGCCGTGGCCATGACCGGCCCGCAGTACCGCCTGCTGTTCGACGGCGACATCGACCTGTGCAAGCGCCTGTCGGACGCCGCCGGCATTCCGGTGGAAACCGCCAGCATGGCGCTCTACAACGCCCTGAAGGCGCTGGGCGTCGAACGCCTGAGCCTGCTCTCGCCCTATCCCGACTGGCTCACCACGCTGGCCGCGGCCTACTGGCAGAGCGCCGGTTTCCAGGTCGACCACATCAGGGCCTTCGAGGACAAGCTCGTGGCCTATACCGTCACGCCCGCGCAAGTCGCCGAAGCCCTGCGCGATACCAGGGCCGAACCCGGCGGCGCGGTGGTGATGAGCGGCACCGGCATGCGCACGCTGGAAGCGCTGGCGCAGGTGCAGGCCAAGGGCGGAACGCCCATTCTTTCGTCCAATCTATGCAGCGTATGGAGCCTGGTGCGCAACGTCAAGGATATGACGTCCGCACCCTGGATGAGCGCCGCCCTGCCGTACGCGCTGCGCTGATTCAACACATTGCGGACCGGCATGGTGCCGGCCCGCGACGGATGCAAAAACCCTAGGGGAATAAAGTGATTGCCATGCCCAAGCAGCAAACCAGCGGCCTGCGTGCCGCCCTGGCCGCGTTTGCCGCGGTCGGCCTGATGGCCGGCGCCGGCGCCCACGCCGAACAACCCGTGCCGGGCTATCCCAGCAAATCCATCCGGATGATCGTGCCCTTCCCGGCCGGCGGCACCACCGACGTCGTCGCCCGCCTGATCGCCAAGGGCATCACCACCGCGTGGGGCCAGTCCGTCGTCATCGACAACCGGGGCGGCGCCGCGGGCATGATCGGTTCGGCCGAAGGCGCCCGCGCGGCACCCGACGGCTACACGCTGGTGATGGGCAACAACCAGACCCACGCCACCAACGCCTCGCTGTTCGCCAAGCCGCAGTTCGACATCACCAACGGCGTAACGCCGATCGCCATGCTCACCCGCACCAAGCACGTGATAGTGGTGCGCAGCGACTCGCCCATCAAGACCTACCAGGACCTGATCGCCGCGGGCAAGGACCATCACCTGTCCTTCGGTTCGCCCAGCGCCGGCTCGTCCTCGCACATCATCAGCGACGCCATCCGCCGCGCCACGGGCATGGACGCCACGCACATCCCCTACAAGGGCGCCGCGCCCCTGATGGTCGACCTGCTGAGCGGCCAGATCGATTTCTCCACCGCCACCTACGGCAGCGCCGCCAGCTACATCCACGACGGCAAGCTGCGTCCGCTGGCCGTCGGCGCCGAACAGCGCGACCCCGAGCTGCCCAATGTGCCCACCTTCGACGAACTGGGCCTGAAGGGCCTGTCGCTGTATTCGTGGGTGGGCCTGTATGCCCCGGCCAATACCCCCGAACCCATCGTCCGCGCCTGGAGCGACGCCGTGGCCCGGATCCTGAAGGATCCGGACGTGATCAGCACGCTGAAGACTGCCGGTTTCGAGGTTTGGTGCAAGCCCTATACCGAGATGAAGACCTTCCACCCCGAAGAAATCAAGCGCTGGGCCGATCTGGTGAAGGCCGGCGGGATTTCGCTGGATTGATCCGTGACGCGCCGATCAGGCGCGGTTGAAAAACGGGACGGCTTCGCGAGAAGCCGCCCCGTTTGCTTTTGGGCCCTTGGGCGATGTGCGGAAAAGGTGAACGGAATCCCTGCCGTCTTGCCGGGCGATAAAAAAAACAGATATCTAAATCGAGGTTTCGCAACGCCGGTCGGGCGTCCACTGGGCATACTAGAAAAGGCGTTCACGCCAGGGCACGTTCACGCCAGAACAACATGGCGGTGCGAGGAGACAGGCATGAAGATTTCAAGAAGCTGTACAGACGGGGACTGCCGGGCTCGGCGATCATGCTGCGCCGCGGCATCATGATCGAGGGTCACGGGGCGTTCCTGACCGGGCGCGCGGCGTCAGCGTCCGGCCACCTCGCCCGCGACCTCGCGGATTGCGTCGATCAGTACCCGCGCCGCCGGCGAGGGCGTGCCGCCGGCGCGCAAGGTCAGGCCGATGTCGCGCCGCACCTTGCGCAAGGTCACGTCCAGCGCCACGAGTTGTCCCGAGGCAAGTTCGTAGTGCAGTTGCTGCGCGGAAAGCACGGTGATCATGTCGGTGTCGAGCAGCAGGCCGCGGATCACCGCAAGATCCGCCGTCTCGACCGCGGGCATGGGCGGGGCGATCTTCACGCGTCGGAACAAGGCGTCGAACAGGCCGCGCGCGGGCGAGTGCGCGCGCGACAGGATCCATTGCGCATGGGTCAGGTCCTTGAGGGTCAGCCCGCGCACGCCGGCCAGCGGGTGGCCGCGACGGGCCAGGATGGCGAGGTTTTCCGACATCAGCTTTTCATTTTCCAGGCCGCTGGCCGCGGCATTCTCGCGCAGCGCGCCCAGGACGAAGTCGATGTCGCCCGCGCGCAGGCCGGCGACCAGGGGCTCGTAGGCGCTTTCATCGGTGACCACGCGCACGCCGGGGTAGCGGCCGATCACCCGGGCCACGGCCTGGGGAAGGATCAGCGTGCGTCCCAGCGGCAGCGCGCCGACCGTCACCACGCCCTGGATGCTGCCGCGCAGGGCGGCGACGTCGTCCGATACGTGGCGCAGTTCATTCAGCGCGCGGCGCACGTGCAGCAGGAAGGTCTCGCCGTCGTTCGTCGGCAGCAGTCCGCGCGGGTTGCGGTGGAAGAGGAGCATCCCGGCGCCGTTTTCGAGGATGCGGATCGCGCTGCTGACGGCGGGCTGCGTGATGCCGAGCGCGCGGGCCGCGCTCGGCATGTGGCGATGGCGCGCCAGCGCCGTGAGTATTTGCAGGCGCCGCGTATTGAGCAGATAGGCCGGCGCGCCGCCATCGCTGACCGCCTGCCAGCGCGACTGCCGGGCCGCGCACCAGCGCGCCAGCGCATCGAGTTCGTCGAAGACGCGTTCGCTGCGCTTGAGCACGGTGCCGCAGACCGGCGTAGGCAGCATCCCGGTCGGCCTGCGGTCGAAAAGCGGCGCACCGAGCATGGCCTCGACTTCCTGCACGGCACGCGTGACGGCCGACTGCGCGCGGAACAACGCCATGGCGGCGCGGCTTACGCTGCCGGTTTCTGCGACCTCCCGCACCGCGCGCAGGCAGGCCAGGTTGAGGAATTCATCGTTGTTCATGCCGGGGCTTTGCGCGAGCTGCCAATGGCAGGTTGTTTACCAGGGTATTCATTTTATTTATGAACGAGCAAGTTTTTGGAAACGGCAATGATCATTGATATCCACGGACACTACACCACCGCACCCAAGGCGCTGGAGGCCTGGCGCAACCGGCAGGTCGCCGCGATCGGCAGCCCTTCGGAAATGCCCAAGGCCGCCGAATTGCGCATTTCCGACGACGAATTGCGCGAATCGGTCGAGACAAACCAGCTGCGGCTGATGCGCGAACGCGGCCTGGACCTCACGATCTTCAGCCCGCGGGCCAGTTTCATGGCGCACCACATCGGCGATTTCCAGGTGTCGAGCACCTGGGCCGCGATCTGCAACGAACTGTGCTGGCGGGTAAGCCAGCTCTTTCCCGACAACTTCGTGCCGGCGGCGATGCTGCCGCAAAGCCCCGGCGTGGACATCGCCACCTGCATCCCGGAGCTGGTCAAGTGCGTCGAGCAGTATGGCAATGTGGCCATCAACCTCAACCCGGACCCGTCGGGCGGCCACTGGACGAGCCCGCCCCTGTCGGACCGCTACTGGTACCCGATCTACGAAAAAATGGTCGAGTACGACATCCCGGCCATGATCCATGTGAGCACCAGCTGCAATGCGTGCTTCCACACCACGGGCGCCCACTACCTGAATGCGGACACCACCGCCTTCATGCAGTGCCTGACTTCCGACTTGTTCCACGATTTTCCGACGCTGCGCTTCGTCATCCCGCACGGCGGCGGCGCCGTGCCGTATCACTGGGGGCGCTTCCGCGGCCTCGCGCAGGAAATGAAAAAGCCGTTGCTCAAGGACCATCTGCTGAACAATATCTTTTTCGACACGTGCGTCTACCATCAGCCGGGCATCAACCTGCTCACCAGCGTCATTCCCGTCGACAACATCCTGTTCGCCAGCGAGATGATCGGCGCGGTGCGCGGCATCGATCCCGAGACCGGCCATTATTTCGACGACACGAAACGCTACATCGAGACCGCGCACCTCGATCCGGACGAGCGCTACAAGATCTACGAAGGCAATGCGCGGCGCGTCTATCCGCGACTGGATGCCAGGCTCAAGCGCAACGGACACTGAACAGGCGTGAGCCGGCTCGAGTCCGGACGGCGCTTACCCAATATTGCTACACAACTGGAAATCAACATGTCTACGACCCTTCTCCGCGTGCTTGAACAACCGCTGCCCCGCGTCGATGACGCCCTCTTGAAGCGCTATGCCGAGGTCGGCTGCGCGCAGATCAGCGACTGCATGAACCGGCTCTACGGCGTGGTGAGCCTGGCCCCTTACCATGACACCAAGGGGCCGCGCATGGTGGGCATCGCCCTGACGGTCAAGGCGCGCCCGGGCGACAACCTGTTCATCCACAAGGCCATTACCCTGGCCAGGCCGGGAGACGTCATCGTCGTCGACGGCGGCGGCGACCTGACCAATGCCCTGGTGGGCGAGCTCATGGCCATGGAAGCCGAGCGGCGCGGCGTGCGCGGCTTCGTCATCGACGGTTCGGTACGCGATGCCGATGTCTTTGCCAAGAATGGCAATTTCGGCTGCTTTGCCCGCGGCGTCAGCCACCGCGGCCCCTACAAGGATGGTCCCGGCGAAATCAACGTGCCCGTCAGCATCGGCGGGCTGGTGGTGCTTCCTGGCGACGTGGTGGTCGGCGATGCCGATGGCGTCATGGCCATTCCCGCCGGCATGGCCGAGCTCGTGCTGGGCCTGGCCGAAAAGAAAGAAGCCGCCGAAGTGCAAAGCAAGGAAAAGATCCGCAATGGCACCAATGCCAGGCCGTGGATAGACCAGGCCATTGCAAGGCTGAATGGTCAAGGCTGAACAAGCCGGGCCCGCGGCGCTTGAACCGCGCCGCAAGACGGTGCAAGCTGCTTGCGCTGACGCCCAAGGAATAAGCGGGCCTGGTCGATCGTATACATATAAAGGAAAGGAGAAGAAACATGACCAAAGATAAGCACACCCTGTTTCGAATGGCTCGTTCGTCGCTGCTGGGCGCCGGCCTCGCCCTCGTGGCGGCCTTGCCGGCGCATGCCGACGATGCCTATCCCAACAAGCCCATTCATATCGTCGTGCCGTATACGCCGGGCGGGGCGGTGGACATCGTCACGCGGCTGGTGACGCCGAAGATGGGCGAAATACTCAAGCAGTCCATCATCGTCGACAATCGTCCGGGCGCCGCGACCAATATCGGCATGGATTACGTGACGCGCCAGCCGGCCGACGGCTACACGCTGCTCACGGCCTCGCCCAGCCTGTCCTCCAACGGCGCGCTGTTCACCAACCTGCATTTCGATCCGGCCAAGGCTTTCGCGCCGGTGGGCGAGATCGGCTATGCGCCGCTGGTGGTCGTGGTCCCCGCGGCGTCGCCCTACAAGACCCTCAAGGACCTGATGGACGACGGCCGGGCGCATCCCGAGAAACTGTCCTTCGGCACGGCCGGCAACGGCAGCTCGGGCCACCTGGCGGGCGAACTGCTCAAGGCCGAGGGCAAGTTCAATGCCACGCACATTCCCTACAAGGGCGGTTCGCCGGCCATCACCGACCTGCTGGGCGGGCGCCTGGCGTTCATGCCGATCAACCCGCTGGAAGTGATCTCGCACCTGAAGTCCGGCAGTCTGCGCGCGCTGGCCGTGCTCGACGCCAAGCCGGCGGCGCTGCTGCCCGATGTGCCGACCGCGGCGCAGCAAGGCGTGCCCGGCGCGCAGGCCGCGGTATGGTGGGGCCTGGAGGGGCCGGCCGGCATGCCGCAAGCGGTGGTCGACAAGCTCAATGCCGCCTTGCAGGCCGCGCTGGCCGACCCGATGGTTCAGAGCCGCATGGCCGACCTGGGCGCGACGCTGACCCCGGGCAGCGCCGCCGATTTCGGCACCTTCGTCGCGAACGAAACCGTGAAGTGGACCAAGGTGATCAAGGCGGCCGACATCAAGGCCGATTGAAGTGCAGCGATAGCAGCGCCGCGGTCCGGTGACGCCGGCACCGCGGCGCTCGAAAACAAAATCAAAGAGGAGACCGGCCATGCCGACACGCTTGCTGAAAACGCCATACCGCTATTTTGCCCACCTGCTGTCCCTCGCCTGCCTGCTGACGGCCGGCCTCGCCAGCGCCAGCCCCGCGGACGACGCCGCGCGCCAGGCGCTGGCGCCTTCCGGCGTGCTGCGCGTCGGCCTGTATCGCGGCAGTCCGACGTCGATCATCGAGAACGCCGCTTCGCACGAGTCCCGGGGCGTGGCGTACGATCTGGGCCGGCAGTTGGCCGCGGCCCTGGGCGTGCCCTGCGAGACGGTGGTCTATCCCGCGAACGCGCCCCTGCTCAAGGCGCTGGCATCCAGCGAGGTCGACGTGGTCTTCACCAACGCCACGGCCGAGCGCGCCCGGCACATGGACTTCTCGCCGGTCTTCATGTCGGTCGAGAAAAGCCTGCTGGTGCCGGGCGGTTCGTCTCTGAAGACCCTGCAGGACGCCAAGCGCCCGGGTTTGCGGGTCGGCGTGAGCCAGGGCAGCAGCACGTCCGAGGAGCTGCTCGCGCTCTATCCCGGCATGTCGACCCAGCCCATCGATACCCTGCAGCATGCCGCGCAGATGCTGGCCAGCGGGCAGATCGACGCTTTCGGGACCAACGACGCGATCCTCTACCAGATGTCCGACGGCGTGCCTGGCTCGCGGGTGCTGCCGGGCCACTGGGGCACGGAGACCTTCGCCGCCGGCATTCCCAAGGGACGCCAGGCCGGCATGCCTTTCCTGCGCGGCTTCATGGCCGCCGCCGAGGCCGATGGATCCGTCGCCCATGCCGTTGCGCGAGCCGACCTGCGCGGGGTGCTGCCGGGCTCGGCGCATTAGGGGGCGGGCAGCGCGGAGGGAGATGAATTGGGTGTAAATGGGTGTATTATTGGATCCCATGATTTACACCGATTCTCTTCAAATCACCCCGGAAATCCTGGGCCTGGTCGCTGGCATCGACGAGTTCAAGGGTGCCTGGCGCGCGCTGGGCGCGCTGGCGCCCGACCGGCTGTCGGCGCTGCGGCGGGTCGCCACCATCGAGAGCATCGGTTCCTCGACCCGGATCGAGGGCAGCAAACTGTCGGACCGCGAAGTCGAACGTTTGCTCTCCAACCTGCAGATCAAGTCGTTCGAGACCCGCGACGAACAGGAAGTGGCGGGCTATGCCGAAGTCATGGAGCTGGTGTTTTCCTCCTGGCAGGACATCGCGCTGACGGAGAACCACATCCGGCAACTGCACCGCGACCTGCTGGTCCACAGCGACAAGGATGCCTGGCACCGCGGCGGCTACAAGACGTCCACCAACAGCGTGGCCGCGTTCGACGAACAGGGCAAGCCGCTAGGCGTGGTGTTCGAGACCGCCACACCCTTCGATACGCCGCGCCTGATGGCCGAACTGGTGGCCTGGTTCAATGAGGAGCGCGGCACGGGACGCCTGCATCCCCTGTTGCTCATCGGCATCTGGGTCGTGGTGTTCCTGGAGATCCACCCCTTCCAGGACGGCAACGGCCGCTTGAGCCGGGTGCTGACCACGCTGCTGCTGCTGCAGACCGGCTACGCCTACGTGCCCTACAGCTCGCTCGAAAGCGTGATCGAGCAGAGCAAGGAGGCCTACTATCTGGCGCTGCGCCAGACCCAGGGCACCATCCGCACCGCGGCGCCGAACTGGCAGCCTTGGTTGGCGTTCTTCCTGCGCGCACTGTCCCAGCAGGTGCGCCGGCTGGAACGCAAGGTCGAGCGCGAGAAGCTGGTGCTCGCCAAGCTGCCGGACCTGGCGCTGCAGGTCGTCGAATTCACGCGCGAGCATGGCCGCGTCACCATGGCCGAGGCCATGCGCTTGACCGGCGGCAACCGCAACACACTCAAGCAGCACTTCCGGGCGCTGGTGGAGCAGGGGCACCTGGTCCAGCATGGCGGCGGCCGCGGGACCTGGTATGCGTTGCGCTGACATGCCGCCATGGCCGGCTATGGACCGCGAATCACTTGCCGATGCAGAAACTGGAGAAGATCTTCCCCAGCAAATCATCGCTGGTGAACTGGCCCGTGATCGCCGTCAGGCTCGCGTGCGCCAGGCGCAGCTCCTCGGCGAACAGATCCAGCACCCGGTCGTCCTGCGAGGCGTGCTGGGCGGCGAGCGCCAGGTGTTCCGCCGCCGCCTGCAGCGCGTGCAGGTGGCGTTCGCGCGCCAGCCAGGGCGATTCGGCGCCCGGGTTCCAGCCGGCCAGGCGCAGCAGTTCGGCGCGCAGTTCGGCCAGGCCCGCGCCTGAACGGGCCGAAATGCCCAGCGCGCCGGCATGGCCCTGGCCGCCCGTGGGCGCGGCAAAAGGCCAGGGCAGCAGGTCCACCTTGTTGTAGACGGCCAGCACCGGCGTGCGGGCCGGCAGGCGGGCGGTGATCCCGGCATCGAGCGCGTCGCCCGGGTGCGTGGCGTCCTGCAGGTGCAGGATCACGTCGGCGCGTTCGATTTCCTGCCAAGTGCGGGCGATGCCCAGGCTCTCGACGGTGTCGACGGTCTCGCGCAGGCCGGCGGTGTCGACGATGTGCAGCGGCACCCCGTCGATGTGGATCTCCTGCACGACCTTGTCGCGCGTGGTGCCGGCGATCGGC
>DASWPO010000188.1:0-2050 GCA_036404015.1 Bordetella sp.
TTTCCACAGCCAGGGTTTCGGCCGCGCCGCCGTCATCGGTGAAATGCGGGCCGGCGAGCCGGCCGTGCACGTAGCATGACCCATAAGGCCATGCGCCGCCAGCCGGCGCGTGGCGAGGTTCGAGATTTCGGGAGTTTTGCATGAGTATCGCGACGAACCCCACCCGCATCGAGATGTGGTTCGACTTTGCCAGCCCCTACAGCTACCTGGCCATGGCGCGCCTGCCGGCGCTGGCCCGCGAGGCCGGCGTGCCGTTCGCGCTGCAGCCTTTCCTGCTGGGGCCCATCTTCCAGGCCCAGGGCTGGAACGACAGCCCTTTCCGTCTCTTTCCCGGCAAGGGCGCCTACATGATGCGCGACATCGTGCGACTGGCCGACAAATACGGCGTCGCCTACAAGCGGCCGGACGTGTTCCCGCGCGTGGGCGTGCTGCCCACGCGCGTGGCCCTGCTGGGCCAGAACCAGCCCTGGGGCGTGGATTTCTGCCTGGCGGCCTTCCAGGCCAACTTCGTGCACGACCGCGACATCCAGTCCGGCGACACGATGGCGGACCTGCTGCGGGGCCTGTCGCTGGATGCCGAGGCCTTGATCGAGCAGGCACGCCACGAAGACGCCAAGGAAGCCCTGCGCCAGCAGGTCGACCGCGCCCGCGACCTGGGCATTTTCGGCGCGCCCATGTTCCTGGTCGGCGGCGAGATGTTCTGGGGCAACGATCGCCTGGAAGACGCGATCGATTGGGCAATGAAACACTAGGAGCCGCGATGGCCGTCGAATCCAGGGTCATGCTCGTCACCGGCGCGGGCCGGGGCATAGGCGCCGCCGTGGCGCGGCTGGCGGCGCAGCGCGGCTATGCGGTCTGCGTCAATTACCACCAGCGCCGCGAACCGGCCGAGGCCGTGGTCCAGGCCATACGCGCAGCGGGCGGCACGGCGCTGGCCGTCCAGGCCGACGTGGCGCGGGAAGACCGGATCCTGGCCTTGTTCGGGCAGGTGGACGAGGCCTTCGGCCGGCTCGATGTCCTGGTCAACAATGCCGGCGTGCTCGACCTGCAGACCACGGTCGAGCAGATGAGCGCGGCGCGCATCGGCCGCATCCTCGCCACCAATGTGCTCGGGCCTTTTTTGTGCTGCCGCGAAGCGGTGCGCCGCATGGCGCCGCGCCATGGCGGCCGCGGCGGGGCCATCGTCAACGTGTCGTCCATGGCGGCGAGGCTGGGTTCGCCGAACGAATATGTGGACTACGCCGCCAGCAAGGGGGCGGTGGATACGCTCACGATAGGCCTGGCCAAGGAAGTCGCCGGCGACGGCATCCGCGTCAACGGCGTGCGCCCGGGCCTCATCCACACCGGGATGCACGCCAGCGGCGGCGAGCCCGGCCGGGTCGGCCGGATGAAGGACGGCATTCCGCTCAAGCGCGGCGGCACCGCCGAGGAAGTGGCGAACGCGGTGCTGTGGCTGTGCTCGGACGAGGCCGCCTACACCACGGGGTCGTTCATCGACGTGGCCGGCGGCCGATAGGTCACGTCATGCAAACCGTCGAGCGCGTCAGGAAGCGCTCTTCCCGCCCGTTGTCCAGCGAGAACATCCCGCCCCGTCCGGGCACCACGTCGATGATCAGGTCGGTGTGCTTCCAGGCCTGGTACTGCGCCGCGCCGATGTAGAAGGGCGCGCCGCCGATCTCGCCCATCAGCACGTCGCTGTCGCCCACCAGCAGCTCGCCCAGGGGATAGCACATGGGCGAAGAGCCGTCGCAGCAGCCGCCCGATTGATGGAACATGATGGGGCCGTACTGCGCCGTCAGCTCGTCGATGAGCCGCAGCGCCGCCGGCGTGGCCGTGACTTTGTTCATGAGGGTTCCTTTCGACTGCTCATCCGAAGGGCCGGGCACGGGCTGCGCCATGGCCCGTGCCCGCCGTCCGGTCAGAAGAAGCCGAGCTTCTTCGGGCTGTAGCTCACCAGCAGGTTCTTGGTTTGCTGGTAATGGTTGAGCATCATCAGGTGGTTTTCACGCCCGATGCCCGACTGCTTGTAGCCGCCGAAGGCCGCATGCGC
>DASWPO010000189.1:0-17133 GCA_036404015.1 Bordetella sp.
AAGTGTTGGGCAATCCGTTGGCCTGCATCTCGATCTTGCGATCGGAAGTCAGCGCGGTGTCGCCCACCTGGCCCAGCACGCTCAGGTCCAGCAGGTGATCCTCGCCCAGCCTGGCCGTCCACCGCGGAAACGCCGCGCGCAGCTCGCGCAGCACGTTCAGGCGCGCGTCGAGCTCGATGCGGTGGCGCTGCCCGTAATCGAAGGCCACGGTCTCGACATGGTCGTAGCGCGCCAGCGCCCAGGCCAGGCAAGTGGTGGAATCCTGGCCGCCCGAGAACAGCACCAGGGCCCGCCGCGGCGTAGGGGCGATGGAAGAGGAAAAATCGGGATCGCTCATGCGGGCAATGTAACGCAGGCGGAGCGGGTGCGTACAATGGCCCGGCGCTTGCGCGCCCTATCCGATGGAACGCCCCATGACGACTGAACTCCCGCACGCCGATGTCTCCCTGCGCCACACCATACGCCTCGTCGGCACGCTGCTGGGCGAGGTGATCGTCGCTTGCGAGGGCCGGCAGGTGTTCGACACCATCGAGACGCTGCGCCGCACCGCGGTGCGCTTTCGCCGCCAGGGCCGCACGGCCGACAGCAAGATCCTGCAGGACAGCGTGCGCCGCCTGCGCGGCAGCAACCCCAACGACGTGGCGCGCGCGTTCAGCTATTTCCTGCACCTGTGGAACATCGCCGAAGACCGCGACCAGACCCGCCAGCAGCGCGAGCAGGTGCTGCGCGGCGCCGACCCGGCCCGCGGCAGCCTGCGCGACACGATGGCCCGCCTGAAGGCCCAGGGCATCACCCCCTCCCAGATCCGGCGCCTGCTGGCCAACGCCTGCATCATGCCCGTGCTCACGGCGCACCCCACCGAAGTGCAGCGCAAGAGCACGCTGGACCAGCACCAGGCCATCAGCGCCCTGCTGCGGCGGCGCGAACAGCCGCTCGCCGACGACGAACAGGCGCAAGTGCAGGAAGCGCTGCTGGGCCGCATCGCCACGCTGTGGCAGACCCGCATGCTGCGCCACACCCGCCTGACCGTGGCCGACGAAATCGACAATGCCCTGTCCTACTATCGCAGCACCTTCCTGTCGGTCATCCCGCGCCTGTATGCCGACCTGGACAAGCTGCTGCGCCCGGCCGCCAAGCCCTTCGATCCGCCGGCCCCGCCCATGACGCCCTTCCTGCGCATGGGCAGCTGGATAGGCGGCGACCGCGACGGCAACCCCAATGTGGATGCCGGCACGCTGGACCACGCGCTGCGCCGCCAGTCCACGGTATTGCTGGAACACTATCTGCAGGAAATCCACGCCATCGGCGCCACGCTCTCGGTCAGCACGCTGCTGATCGGCGTGTCGCCCGCCCTGCAAGCGCTGTCCGACGCCAGCGGCGACGATTCGCCCCATCGGGAAGACGAGCCCTACCGCCGCGCGCTGATCGACATGTACGCGCGGCTGGCCAGCACCGCGCAGCGCCTGATCGGCGAAACGCTGGCGCTGCGCAGGACGCATGCAGCCGCCCCCTACGCCGGCCCGGCCGAGTTCGCACGCGATCTGGCGGTGGTGGCCGACTCGCTGGCCAAGCACCATGGCGCCCCCATCGCGCGCCTGCGCCTGACCGGCCTGCAGCAGGCCGTGGCGGTGTTCGGTTTCCACCTGGCCACGGTCGACCTGCGCCAGAGTTCCGACGTCCACGAACGCGTGCTTGCCGAGCTCTTCACGCGCGCCGATGCCGCATGGCAGGGCAAGCCCCTGGTTTACACGGCATTGAGCGAGGACGAGCGCGTCGCCCTGCTGCGCAATGAGCTGGCCCATGCCCGGCCGCTGGCCTCGCCCTGGATCGCCTACGGCGAGGAAACCACGCGCGAGCTCGCCATCCTGCGCACGGCCGCCGCCTGCCGCGCGCGCTACGGCAAGGATGCCGTGCGCCAGACCATCGTCTCGCACACCGAAACGCTGAGCGATCTGCTCGAAGCGATGGTGCTGCAGAAAGAAGCCGGATTGTTGGCGAGCCCCCCGGATGCCGGCGCGTCAGCCCCCCAGGGGGAAAGCGGCCCGGCGCCGGATCGCTCTCTTGACGGCCTGATGGTGGTGCCGCTCTTCGAGACCATCCCCGACCTGGAGCGCGGCGCCGGGATCATGGCCGCCTGGCTGGACCTGCCCGAAATCCGCGAGCGCGTGCACTATGCGCAGGGCGGCGCGCAGGAGGTCATGCTGGGCTATTCCGACAGCAACAAGGACGGCGGCTTTCTCACGTCGAACTGGGCCCTCTACCATGCCGAGCGCGCGCTGGTCGAGGTATTTGGCGCGCGCGGCGTGGCCCTGCGCCTGTTCCACGGCCGCGGCGGCTCGGTGGGCCGCGGCGGCGGTTCGAGCTTCGAGGCCATCCTGGCGCAGCCCCCCGGCACCGTGGCCGGCCAGTTGCGCCTGACCGAGCAGGGCGAAGTCATCCAGAGCAAATACAAGGACGCCGAGATCGGCCGCTGGAACCTGGAGCTGCTGCTGACCGCCACGCTCGAGTCCTCGCTCGCCCCGCAGGCCGAGGCCGCCCGGGCCGAGGCCGCCCACATGGAAGACTACGGCCCGGCCATGTCCTTTTTGTCCGACCAGGCGCAGCGCACCTACCGCGGCCTGGTCTACGACACGCCGGGCTTCGCGGAATACTTCTTCGCCTCCACGCCCATCAGCGAGATCGCCGGGCTGAACATCGGCTCGCGCCCCTCGTCGCGCAAGCCCAGCCAGCGCATCGAAGACCTGCGCGCCATTCCCTGGGGCTTCTCATGGGCCCAGTGCCGGCTGATGATCACCGGCTGGTACGGCGTGGGTTCGGCCTTCGAGCACTATCTGGAAACCGGCGCGCCGGGCGCGCCGCGCTCGAAGAAGGCGCGCCTGGCCCTGCTGCGCGAGATGGCCGAAACCTGGCCGGCCATGCGCACCCTGCTGTCCAATATGGAAATGGTGCTGGCCAAGTCCGACCTGGCCATCGGCGCCCGCTATGCCGAGCTGGTGCCCAGGCGGGCCTTGCGCGAACGCGTGTTCGGCATGATCGCGGCCGAGCACGAGCGCACCCTGTCGATGCTGCGCCTGCTGACCCGGCGCGAACTGCTGGCCGACAACCCGGGGCTGCATGCGTCGCTGCATGAGCGCTTCGCCTACATCGACCCGCTCAACTACCTGCAGATCGAACTGCTGCGCCGCTGGCGCGCCGGCCCGGCCAAACCCGGCAAGACGCCAGACCCGCGCGTGCGCAGCGCCATCCACCTGACCATCAACGGCATCGCGGCGGGCCTGCGCAACTCCGGCTAGCACAGCCCGCATTCGGGCAGAATCAGGCAGAATCGACATAAAACGCCCACCCGAGCATTAAAAATACCGAGACATGCAGCCTTTCTTCGCGCAGACATCCCCATGATCAACAAAATCGTATCCAGCACGGCCGAGGCGCTGGCTGGCGTGCCCGACGGCGCCACCGTCATGATCGGCGGCTTCGGCACCGCCGGCCAGCCCATCGAGCTGATCGACGCCCTGCTCGAGCAGGGCGCGAAAGACCTGGTCATCATCAACAACAACGCCGGCAACGGCACCGCCGGCCTGGCCGCCCTGCTGGCCGCCAACCGCGTGCGCAAGATCATCTGCTCGTTTCCGCGCCAGGTCGACTCGCAGATCTTCGACGGCCTGTACCGCGGCGGCAAGATCGAGCTCGAACTCGTGCCGCAGGGCAACCTGGCCGAGCGCATCCGCGCCGCCGGCGCGGGCATCGGGGCCTTCTTCACGCCCACCGGCTACGGCACCCCGCTGGCCGAAGGCAAGGAAACGCGCGAGATCGACGGCCGCCACTACGTGCTCGAATACCCCCTGCATGCCGACTACGCCCTGATCAAGGCCGAGTGCGGCGACCGCTGGGGCAACCTCACCTACCGCAAGACCGCCCGCAACTTCGGCCCCATCATGGCGAGCGCCGCGAAAGTGGCCGTGGTCCAGGTGAGCAAAGTGGTCGAGCTGGGCGAGCTCGACCCGGAGAGCGTGGCGACCCCCGGCATCTTCGTCCAGCGCATCGTGCAAATCGACGCCCCGCGCGGGGTCCAGGAGCAAAAATGAGCCATCCACTTTCCCGCGACCAGATCGCCGCGCGCGTCGCCCGGGACATCCCCGAAGGCGCCTATGTGAACCTGGGCATCGGCCTGCCCACGCTGGTGGCCAACCACCTGCCCGCCGGCCGTGAAGTGATCCTGCACACCGAGAACGGCATGCTGGGCTTCGGCCCGGCGCCGGAAAAGGGCCAGGAAGACTACGACCTCATCAATGCCGGCAAGCAGCCCGTCACCGAGCTGCCCGGCTGCTCGTACTTCCATCACGCCGACTCCTTCGGCATGATGCGCGGCGGCCACCTGGACATCTGCGTGCTGGGCGCCTTCCAGGTGTCGCGCCACGGCGACCTGGCCAACTGGCACACCGGCGCGCCCGACGCCATCCCCGCCGTGGGCGGCGCCATGGACCTGGCCATTGGCGCCAAGGACGTCTACATCATGATGGAACTCACCACCCGCGAAGGCCGCAGCAAGCTGGTCGAGGCCTGCACCTACCCGCTCACCGGCGTGCGCTGCGTCTCGCGCGTCTACACCGACATGGCCGTGTTCGACCTGAAGAACGGCGAGATCACCGTCGTGGACAGGTTCGGCGACGCCACCCCCGGCTCCCTGCTCGCGCTCACCGGGCTGCCGCTCAAGTTCAGCTGAGGGCGGCGGATCCGCGTGCCGCGCCGGCCTGTTACACCCCCGTTCCGGGAAAGCGCTTAAATTTTGGGCCGAGCTGCCGGTAATACCTTTACGCCGGTGGCTGCAATGCCGCCGGCACCTTACCGGAGCCTGACATGAATGCCCGTTTTGCTGCCCTGCTGCTGCTTGCCCTGGCGTCCGGGCCGGCTTGCGCGCAAAACCTGCGGCACGACCCGGCCGTCTATGCCCTGACGGCCACGCGCGACCTCACCCTGGGCCAGACCACCATCACCGGCAGCTATACCAACGGCGGCTACGCCACCCAGCCGGCGCCCAAGATCACCTTCGCCCTGTACGACGCCGACGACCACGAGGTCGGCCGCCTCATCGAGCATGCCGAGGCCGACCTGGCCCCGGGCCAGACCTGGGACATCCGCGCCACCACGCCGCTGCTGTTCGCCCGCTACCTCCCCATGACCGACGCGCCGCCGCCGGTCGCCGCGCCCGTCAGCCTCGGCGTGCGCCGCGCGCCGAGGCGCAGTCCCGCGCTCGCCAAGGCCCCCGCCACGACCGCCAATCCGGCCCCCAAAAAGACGGTGATCTATCGCAAGCCCGAGCTCTACGACTGGAGCAAGCACCACCGGCCCGTCAGCACCACCGCGCACGGCAGCACGGTGCGGCGCGCCAGCCCCGCGGTGCGGCCCGGTTACGTGCCCCGCAAGAACGCGGCGCCCAGCACCAGATCCGTCCGCTGAGACGACGCAAGCCCCCACGCTGCGCCTTCGGCTTGCCGCCCCCGGAGGGGGCCGTTTTTTGCCTTGGGTCGGCCCGGCGGCAAAAAGGGCCCCGCGAGGGGCCCTTCACATGCAATGGCCAGCGCTTACTTCTTCAGGCAGGAGCTCATGAAAGTCTTGCGGGCCTCGCCCGACAGCGACTGGGCGCCGGCCTGCCCATTGCAGTCCTTCATCTTCTGTTGCTGCGGGGTCAGGGGCTTGCCGACCGGCGCGGGGGTCTCGCCGCGCAGGCAGGAGCTCATATAGGACTTGCGGGCATCGCCCTTGAGCGCCTGCCCGCTGGCCTTGCTGTTGCAATCGTTCATGCGCTGCTGCTGGGGCGTCAGCGTCTTGGCGGGAGCGGCCGTCTGGGCCCAGACGGGCGCGGCGGAGAAGGCCGCCACGACGGCAGCAGCGGCCAGTTTGCGGGAAAGAGAAGCCATGTATCCTCCGAGGCGCATTCCGTCCGGACGAAGGCCCGAAGGGTGCGGACTGCGCAGACAGCCGGCGCTTTGTAACCGGCGCGCCAATATTCGGGCAAATTCCCCTACCGTGCAAGGTGCTTTACGTGAAGAAATGACGTCCGCCGCGCCGAGCCGGAACGAAAGCCGTCAATATGGGAAAATCCGCCGACGCCCCGCAACCCAAAGGCCCTCATGTTTCCCAAGCAACTCTCCGATGGCTACCAGTCCTTCCTGACCGGCCGCCTGCCCAGCGAACGCAGCCGCTACCAGGCCCTGGCCGAACGCGGCCAGCAGCCTGAGGTGCTCATCATCGGCTGCTGCGATTCGCGCGTGTCGCCCGAGGTCATCTTCGACGCCGGCCCGGGAGAACTGTTCGTGATCCGCAACGTGGCCAACCTCGTGCCCCCTTGCGAAACCGATACCGCCAGTTCCTCCTACCACGGCACCAGCGCGGCCATCGAATTCGCGGTCAACGGCCTGAACGTCAAGCACATCGTCGTGCTGGGCCATGCCTCGTGCGGCGGCATCCGCTCGTTCTACGACGACGGCGAACCGCTCTCCAAGCTGGACTTCATCGGCAAGTGGATGTCGCAGATCCAGCCCGTGGCCGACCGGCTGGGCCCCGGCACGGGCGACCGCGACGCCGACATCAAGCGCCTGGAACTGGGCGTGATCGAACACAGCCTGGCCAACCTGCTCACCTTTCCGTCGATCCGCCGCCGGGTCGACACCGGCGAACTGCAACTGCACGGCGCCTATTTCGGCGTGGCCACCGGCATGCTGTTCGTGCGCGATCCGGTCACGCGCGGCTTCACGCCCTTCACCACCCTGAACCCGCAGGACTAGCGTCCAGTACGGCTCGCCCCTTGCCGCCGGGACGCGGGAAAACGCGAGTTGTAGGGAAGACAGCCTTATGTCAATTTTGTGTCTCCGGCTACGGCGATAGGCGGCACGCATGATTCCGTCCCTCTCCGGGCCTCATCGCAGGCAAACGTGATGGAACCCGCGCGCCGCAACGGCCGCGGGCGGACAGGAGGCTGGCTTGAACAAGAATTTCCTCTATGTGATGGCCGGGCTCATCCTCGGCATCCTTCTCGGCCTTGCGAGCTACTACTCCTTTCCCGACAAAGCGACGGCGGCCGAGGTGGCGAAATACATGTCGCTGGTGTCCTCGATCTTCCTCAAGCTCATCAAGATGATCATCGGGCCGCTCGTGCTGTCGACGCTCATCGTCGGCATCGGCCACATGGGGGACGCGGCCACCGTGGGGCGGGTCGGCGCCAAGACCATGGCCTGGTTCGTCTGCGCCTCCATCGTCTCGCTGCTGCTCGGCCTCTTCATGGTCAACCTGCTGCAGCCCGGCGTCGGCATCGCCATCGCCGACCAGGGCGCCGCGGTGGCCAACCTCTCGACCTCCGCCTTCAGCATCGAGAATTTCGTCGACCACATCGTGCCGACGTCGATCTTCAAGTCGCTGGCCGATGGCGAGATCCTGCAGATCGTGGTGTTCTCGATCTTCGCGGGCGTCGCCATCATGGCGATGGGCGAGCGCGGCAAGCCGCTGATCGAGCTTGCCGACAATATTTCCCACATGATGCTCGTCATCACCGGCTATGTGATGAAGCTCGCCCCGATTGCGGTATGCGCCTCGGTCGCTTCGGTGATAACCAAGTCCGGCCCCGGCATCCTCCTCAATTTCGCGAAGTTCCTGGGCGGCTTCTACCTGACGCTCATCATGCTCTGGCTGATCCTGGTCGTCGTCGGCTATCTGACGCTCGGCTCGCGCATGGGCAACCTGGTCAAGCGGATGTACGAGCCCTTCTTGCTCGCGTTCTCGACGGCGAGCTCGGAAGCCTCTTATCCGAAGATCCTGGACCAGCTCGAGAAATTCGGCGTCTCCAAGAAGATCGCGAGCTTTGTGCTGCCGCTGGGCTATTCCTTCAACCTCGACGGCACGATGGCCTATTGCACCTTCGCGACCCTGTTCATCGCGCAGGCCTACCATATCGACATGCCGATCTCGCAGCAATTGGCCATGGCGGCCGTGCTGATGCTGACCTCCAAGGGCGTGGCCGGCGTGCCCCGCGCCTCGCTGGTGGTGATCCTCGCCACGCTCAAGCAATTCGGCATTCCGGAGGCCGGCCTCCTGCTCATCCTCGGCATCGACCAGTTTCTCGACATGGGCCGCAGCGCGACGAACGTGATCGGCAACTCGCTCGCGGCCAGCGCCGTCGCAAAATTCGAAAAGGCGCTGGGACCGGCCCAGGACGAGGCGCCGGCAGCGGCGGACGGCGCGCCGCGGCCGACCGCCTCCTGATCGGCGCGCGCTTGTTGTATCCTGCGCGCGGCGAACCGCTTCCGGCACCCCCCCTATCGGCCTCCTGCCGCCCGGAACCGGGCGGCGGTGCGGCATCCGCGGGGTCTTGCGCCTTGCGGCCGTCCGCCAGAAGGCCGCCTGGGTAGCGGCCGCCCCGTGCCTGGCCGGCCCGATATATCCACGGGCACCATATAGATATTGGCTATGTGTAAATAAGGCCTCACAACCTGAGGCTTCTTTCTTATAACGAAAAATGCTTAGACCGACCTGCCTTGCTGCGGTTACGGTTATGTAAATTCTAAGGTTGCATTCCCCATGTATGTTTATGACGAAGTCGACCAGCAATTGGTCGACGAGCGCGTGGCTCAATTCGCCGACCAGACGCGCCGCTTTCTCGATGGCCAGCTGACTGAAGACGACTTCCGCGTGCTGCGTCTGCAAAACGGCCTGTACGTGCAAAAGCACGCGCCCATGCTGCGCATCGCCATTCCCTACGGCATGCTGGCCGCGCGCCAGCTGCGCACGCTGGCCCATGTGGCCCGCACCTGGGACCGCGGCTACGGCCACTTCTCCACGCGCCAGAACCTGCAGCTGAACTGGCCGCGCCTGGAAGACGTGCCCGCCATCCTGGCCGAGCTGGCCCGCGTGCAAATGCACGCCATCCAGACCAGCGGCAACTGCATCCGCAACACCACCACCGACCACTTCGCCGGCGTCGCGCCCGATGAACTGGTGAACCCGCTGGTGTGGTGCGAGATCGTGCGCCAATGGTCGGCCCTGAACCCCGAATTCGCCTTCCTGCCGCGCAAGTTCAAGATCGCCGTGAGCGGCGCCATCGAAGACCGCGCCGCCGTGGGCGTGCACGACCTGGGCCTGCAGGCCGTCGAGCGCGACGGCAAGCTGGGCTTTCGCGTGTGGGTGGGCGGCGGCCTGGGCCGCACGCCCATGGTGAGCCACTTGCTGCAGCCTTTCATGGAATGGCAGCACCTGCTGACCTATCTGCACGCCGTGCTGCAGGTCTACAACCTGCACGGCCGCCGCGACAACAAATACAAGGCGCGCATCAAGATCCTGGTGAAGGATCTCACGCCCGACGTCTTTGCCCAGCAGGTCGACGAAGCCTGGCAATTGCTCAAGAACGGCCCCGACACCGTCACGCAGGAATACGTCGACGCCATCGCCGCGCGCTTCACGCAGCCCGGCTACGACGCGCAGGCCGCCGGCGAGCCCGATGAAACCGAGGCGCGCGCCGCCGAGAACCCGTCGTTCGCGCACTGGCTGCGCCGCAACACGCATCCGCACAAAGTGCCCGGCTACGCCGCCGTGACGCTGTCGCTCAAGCCCCATGGCGCCCCGCCGGGCGACATCACCGCCGACCAGATGGACGCCGTGGCCGACCTGTCCGAGCGCTACGGCTTCGGCGAACTGCGCGTCTCGCACGAACAAAACCTGATCCTGCCCGACGTGCGCCGCTCGCAGCTCCACGCCCTGTGGCAGGAACTGCGCGAGCTCAAGCTGGCCACCGCCAACATCGGGCTCCTCACCAACATCATCGCCTGCCCCGGGGGCGACTTCTGCGCGCTGGCCAACGCGGTGTCCATCCCCGTGGCCCAGGCCATCCAGGAACGCTTCGACAATCTCGACTACCTGTTCGAGATCGGCGAGCTGGACCTGAACATCTCGGGCTGCATCAACGCCTGCGGCCACCATCACGTGGGCCACATCGGCATCCTGGGAGTGGATAAGGCCGGCGAGGAGTGGTATCAGGTCACGATCGGCGGCCGGCAGAACGGCGCCGCGCGCCCGCTGCCCGACCTGGAATCCACGCGCGGCGTGGGCGCGGCCATCGGCCGCATCATCGGGCCGTCGTTCGCCCGCGCCACCGTGCCGCTGGTGGTGGACTGTCTGATCCGCACCTACCTGGGCCTGCGCGAGAGCGATGCCGAACGCTTCATCGACGTGGTCGACCGCCTCGGCATCGAACCGTTCAAGCACGATGTCTATGCCGATCCGGAAGTTATCAAGGCCGCCGAACAACGCGAGGTGGCCCATGCCTGACGCCCCCATCGCCACCGCGCCGGCACCCAGCCTGATCCGCAACGGCGGCATCGAGGCAGACGCCTGGCAGGTCTTCCAGCCAACCGAGAACAGCGCCCTGCCCGCCGACGAAGCCGGCTGGATCGTGCCGCTGCCGGCATGGCTGTCGTCGCCCGCCGCCTTGCGCGCGCGCCGGCACCCGGTGGGCGTGCTGCTGCCCTCGGACACCGAACTCAAGGATTGGGCCGGCGAGGCAGGCAAACCCGGCAAGATCGACTTCACGGGCATCGCCTTCATCGCCGTCGATTTTCCCGTCTATACCGACGGGCGCGGCTACACGCTGGCGCAGCAACTGCGCCGCCAATACGGCTACGCGGGCGAACTGCGCGCCGTGGGCGATGTGCTGATCGACACCATCCACTACCAGGCGCGGGTGGGCTTCGACAGCTTCCTGGTCAAGCCCGGCCACGACCCGGCCAAGGCGCTGGCGGCGCTGCACACGTTCTCGGTGCACTACCAGAAGGCGTACCGCGTGCCGGCGTAGAGCCGGTCGCAAGGGGGTTTACACCCCTTGCGCATTCAACCCGTAGCGGCCGTCCGAGGACGATTTCAGCGCATTGCGTATGAGTTCGGCGATGGCGTGCTGCCGCGGCGTCGGCATCCGGTCGATCAGGGAAGAAACGCTGATCGAGAACCGCGGATAGCCCTTGCTGTCGCACAGGGCCACGCCCACGCCCAGCACGCCAGGCACCGCCGAGTTGCCCACCACGGCCCAGCCGCGTGCCCGGGTGTTATCCACCAATTTGTGCATCTTGCCGGCGGTCATCCCACCGTAGGCGTGCAGCGCAAGCCCATTGCTCGCGATCACCTCGCCGGCCTCGGCCGGCGGGAGGGCCGCCAGCAGGGCCAACCCCGCAGAACCGACGCCCAGCGGCTGTCGGTGCCCCACGGGGACTGACAACACCTGCACGGGATAGCTGCCAAGCTCGCGATGCAGGCACAGCGCATCGTCGCCCGCCCGGCATATCAAAAAAGACGAATCGCCCAGCTCGTCGCTGATCTGGCGCAGCACGGGCTGCAACTGGCGAATCGCCTGGACATGCGGATCGATGGCGGGTGCGATCTCGCTATCGGCCAGGCGATAGCGCGGTCCGTCCTGGTCGCGCAGCGCATAGCCCTCTTCCACCAGCACGTCGAGATACCGGTAGACCGTGGAACGCTGCATGCCGGCGGCGCGGGCGATTTCCACCACATGCAGGCTGTCCATCCCCGCCTGGCGCAAAACGCCCAGCACGCGCAAGCCCCGGCGCAGGACGCAAGGACCGGAATCGGTTGTCTCCATCTTGTTCATTTTTTGGACAGCTTGAATTGGCCGTGATGCCAATACTGCGGATCATAAAGCTGGACCACCAGTGTGTTGTCCAAATATTAGACAAAAACAAATCAGACAAGAACGACATGGAGGAGACAATGAACAAACCCCGCACCCGGATGCTGGGCGCGCTGGCCGTCGCCGGCGCGCTCGCCTCGCCCGCCCCGGCGCCCGCCGCCAATGCCTATCCGCAGCACCCCATCACCATCGTCGTGGGCTACGCCGCCGGCGGCGCCACCGATATCGCGGCGCGGCTCATCTCCAAGCCGCTTTCCGAAATACTGGGGCAATCCGTCCTGGTCGAGAACAAGACCGGCGCCAACAGCAATATCGGCGCCGAAGTCGTCACCCGTTCCCAGCCGGACGGCTACACCCTCTACCTCGGGTCGATAGCCAACACCATCAACCAGACGCTGTACGCCAAGCTCAACTACGACTTCGTCAAGGACTTCAAGCCCGTAGGGCTGCTCGCCACGATCCCGAACATCCTGGTGGTCAACCCCAAACTGCCCATCAAGACGGTGCAGGACTACATCGCCTACGCCAAGTCCCACCCCGGCAAATTGAGCTGCGCCTCGTCGGGCACGGGCTCTTCCATCCACCTGTCTTGCGAGCTTTTCAAGATGGAGACGGGCACGAACATCCTGCATGTGCCTTACCGCGGCAGCGGGCCGGCGGTGGTCGATCTGCTGGGCGGCCAGGTCGATTCCATGTTCGACAATCTGCCGTCTTCCCTGCCTCAGGTGCAGGCCGGCAAGCTGCGCGCCATCGGCGTCACGTCGCCGCAACGCGTGCCCACCGCGCCGGACGTGCCGACCATCGCCGAATCGGGCCTGCCCGGCTACCACGTGCAATCGTGGTTCGGCCTGGTCGCGCCGGCCGGCACCCCGCAAGCCGTCATTGAACGCCTGAACGCCGCACTGAACAAGGCGCTGGCGCAGCCCGGCGTGCAAGCCCTCTACGCCCAATCCGGCTTTTCGCTGCCCGAGTCGCCCAACTCTCCCGAAACCTTCGGCCACTTGATTTCGACCGAAATCGACCAATGGGGCAAGGTCGTCAAAACCGCCGGAATCACGACCGAATAAACCAAGGACTTCTGGATGTATCCCATCGATTTTTTCTGGCGGGCGGCCGAGCGCCACCCCGACCGCATCGCGCTCGACGGTCCGGACGGACGCCTCACCTATCAGGCGCTGGCCAGCCGCGTCAACGCGCTGGCCGCGGCGCTGCAGACGCTCGATCCGCAGCCCCAGACGAGAGTCGCGATCTGCGCCGGCAATTCGGCCCGCCACCTCATCGCGCTGCTGGCCACGCTGGCCAGCGGCAAGGTCTGGGTTCCCTTGAACTACCGCAGCACGCCGCACGAAATCAGCCGCATCATCGACGCGACGGAGCCTTCCATCGTCATGGTCGATGCGTCGGGCGAAGCGCTGGTCCCGGCCGCCCCGCATGCCTACCTGCGCCTGCACGCCGGCGATGCCCACGGCCTGGATGCCCTGATCGCCAGCCACGCTGGCGATCAGCCCGCGCGCCACGATCTGCCTCGCGACGCGACGCAAGCCATCAAGTTCACTGGCGGCACGACCGGCATGCCCAAAGGGGTCATGCAGCCCTATCGGGCATGGAACACCAACATCATCAACCAGATCGACGCCTGGCAGCTCACCCCGGAAGACCGGTACGTCATGGCGGCGCCGGTCACCCACGGCACCGGCACCTACCTGCTGCCGGTACTGGCCCGGGGCGGCACGCACCTGCTGCTGGACGGCACCTCTCCCGCCACGGTCACCCAGGCTTTCCGGGAACGGGGCGGCACCCTGAGCTTCATGCCGCCCACCCTGATCTACATGCTGATGGCGCAGCCCGGCGTCACCCAAGCCGACTTCCCGCATCTGCGCAACCTCATCTACGGCGGCGCACCCATGCCCGCCGACAAGGTCGACCAGGTACGCGATTTCTTCGGGCCCGTCCTGGCCACGAGCTACGGACAGACCGAGGCGCCGCAGCTGGTGACCGTCATGCGTCCCTGCGACTTCGAGGCTCCCGCCAACCACGGCTCGGTCGGTTGCGTGACGTGGCTCTCCGACATGGCCGTCATGGGCCCCGACGGACGACTCCTGCCACGCGGCCAGATCGGGGAAATCGTGGTGCGCGGCGACCTTGTCATGACCGGTTATTGGCGCCTGCCCGAGAAAACCGCCGAAACCCTGGTGGACGGCTGGCTGCGCACGGGCGACGGCGGGCTGATCGACGAACGGGGCTACCTGTTCCTGAAAGACCGGCTGCGCGACGTGATCATCACCGGCGGATTCAACGTCTATCCCGTCGACGTGGAGAACGCGCTGTCGACCCACCCCGCCGTGTACGAATGCTCGGTCTTCGGCATACCCGACGAGAAGTGGGGCGAAGCCGTGCACGCGGCGGTGCAGTTCCACCCGGGCGCCGAGGCCACGGACGACGAGTTGAAAGCGCATGTCCGGGCATTGCTGGGCCCCGTGCAGACCCCCAAGCACATCCACGTCCACCGGAGCCTGCCCCGCTCGTCAGTGGGCAAAGTACTCAAAACCGCGGTGCGCGACGCCGCCCTGAAGGAGACACCATGACCACGCCCGAAACCCACCTGTGCGCACACCACCTGACCGGCATGTACTACCGGGACGCCGACCTGGTCAATGACCTGATCGGCGAGCAGACCTTCGTCCAGGTGCTCTTCTCCCAAATCATGGGCCGCGAGGCCCGACCGGTCGACCTGCGCATCGTCGACGCCGTGCTCATCACCCTGATGGAACACGGCCTGACGCCCAGCGCGATCGCCACCCGTCTCATCTATATGAGCGCGCCCGAGAACCTGCAAGGCGCCGTCGCGGCCGGCCTGATGGCCGTCGGCAGCCAGTTCGTCGGCACCATGGAAAATTGCTCGCGCCTATTGGACCGCATCAACCAGGCCGCCGATCCGAGGGCCGAGGCGCAGGCGATCGCCGGCGAATACCGCGCGGACAAGCGCGCGCTGCCCGGTTTCGGGCACCACCTGCACAAGCCCGACGATCCGCGCGCCGTGAAACTGCTGTCCCTGGCCGAAGCCGAACCCGACCTGGACCAGACCCACGTCCACGCCCTGCGGCTGCTGGCCGGCGCCGTCGACGCCGCCCACGGCAGGCACATCACCATCAATGCCACCGGGGCGGTCGCCGCGCTGCTCGGTGGCATCGGCGTGCCGACCGCCCTGATGCGAGGCTTCGCCGTCATCTCGCGCGCCGCCGGCCTGGTCTCGCACGTGGCCGAAGAGCAGCAAAGCCCGTCGGGCCGCTTCATCTGGGAAACGATAGACCACGCCATCCCCTACGTAGGCGCGGGGAAATCCCATCAGCCGGGGAAACAGCCATGAAGCCCCACGCGCTCGTGACCGGCGGCAGCCAGGGCATAGGCCGCGCCATCGTGCAACGCCTGATCCATGACGGCATGCATGTCCTCAACATCGACCGGTGCGTGCCCGAAGCGCCGCTGCAGGGCGAAACCCATGTGCGGCTCGATCTCACCGACGTGGGCGCCGTGCGAGAAGCCATTGCCGGCATCGCTCGCGGCACCCCAATACTGAGGCTGGTGAACAACGCCGGCATCGTGCACCCGGCGCCCCTGGAAGACGCGAGCCCGGAAGACCTGGACGCCGTCGTCGCGCTCAACCTGCGGGCGCCCATGCTGCTCATGCAGGGGCTGCTGCCCGTCATGCGCGCGCACGGCTTCGGACGCGTGGTCAACATCGCGAGCCGGGCGGCCCTGGGCAAGAGCGAACGAACCGTCTACGCCGCGACCAAGGCCGGCCTGCTCGGCATGACGCGCACCTGGGCGCTGGAGTGCGGGGCCCACGGCATCACCGTCAACGCGGTGGGCCCCGGCCCCATCGCCAGCGCCCTGTTCGACCGCGTCAACCCGCCGGGCGCGCCCCAGACCGAACGCATCATCGCCACCATCCCCCTGCGCCGCATGGGCAGGCCCGACGAGGTGGCGCATGCCGTCGCCTCGCTGCTGGACGAGCGGGCCGGCTTCATCACCGGGCAGGTCCTGTATGTCTGCGGCGGCATGACGGTCGGGCTGGGGAACGCGGCATGACCACGCGGCAGGACGACCGGCTCTCGGGCAAGGTGGCCTTCGTCGCGGGCGCGGGCTCATCGGCCGCAGGCTGGAGCATAGGCAAGGCGAGCTGCGTCACGCTGGCTCGCCGCGGGGCCATGGTGGTGGCGCTGGATTGCGACCTGGCCGCCGCCCAGGACGCCGCCCACGAAGTCGAGTCGGCCGGCGGCCGGGCGCTGCCCGTCCAGGCCGACATCGCCGACCCGCATGCCATGCGGGCCGCCGTGGATGCCGCGCTGCGCCATTTCGGCCGCATCGACATCCTGCAGGCCAACGCGGGCATCGGCAAAGTGGGCGGCCCCGAGGACATTTCCCTGGAAGACTGGAACCGCATCCAGCAGGTCAATGTCACCAGCCTGCTGATCGCCATGAACCTGTTCGCCCCCATCATGCGCCGGCAGGGTGGCGGCGCCGTGGTCGCGGTGTCGTCGGTGGCGGGCATACGCTATACCGGGTACCCGCACCTGGCCTACAGCGTGAGCAAGGCCGCCGTCATCCACTTCGCGCGCATGGCGGCGCAGCAGTACGCGGCCGACGGCATCCGCGTGAACACGGTGATCCCGGGACTGATCGACACGCCCCGCGTCGCCCGCAACGTCGCCCGTATGTTCGACCCGGACGACCTGCAGGCGGCGCGCACGGCGCGTGACAGGCAGGTCCCGATGGGCCGCATGGGCACGCCGTGGGAGGTGGCCGACGCCGTGGCGTTCCTGGCCTCGGACGAGGCCTCATACATCACCGGAACGGAATTGCTGGTGGACGGCGGGCTGACGGGCAAATATGCCTGAGGCGCCATGCGGGCCGGACCTTGGCCAAATGACGCCGATGCGCAAGCCTGGAAACTCCGCAGGGTTACTGCGAACCCGGTTCGCCGGCCGACATCTTGCGCAGGATGAAGCGCTGGACCTTGCCGCTGGGCGTCTTCGGCAAGCCTTCCACGAACTCGACCAGCCGCGGATAAGCGTGCGCCGAGAGCCGTTTCTTGACGTAATTGCTCAATTCCTCGGCAAGCGCCGGGCTGGCCTCGACCCCTTGCGACAACACCACGTAGGCCTTGACGATCTCGGTGCGCTCCGGGTCCGGCACGCCGACGACGGCCGCCTCCATGACGGCGGGGTGTTCGATCAGCGCGCTCTCCACGTCGAAGGGACCGATGCGGTAGCCCGCCGAAGTAATCACGTCGTCGGATCGGCCGATGAAGCTCACGGAGCCGTCCGGCTCGAACTCCACGGTATCTCCCGTCCGGTAATAGCCGCCGTCGATGGCGGGCGTGTCCTGCTGCCAATACCCCGTAAACCACAACATGGGTGAACGCGCGATGTCGATGGACAACACGCCGG
>DASWPO010000190.1:0-15475 GCA_036404015.1 Bordetella sp.
GCTGCTCTTCGCCATCACCGGCCTGACGCTGAACAACGCCGAGCGCATCGAATCCAAGCCGCGCGTCACCGTGCGCCAGGCGGCGCTGCCCGCCGACGTGCTGGCGGCCGCCAACCAGGCCGCCGCGTCCAAGCCCGCCACCCTGCCCGCCCCGCTGGCCGGCTGGCTGCGCCGCGAATGGCGCATCGACACCGACGACCACAAGCCAGAATGGTCCCCGGACGAGGTCTATGTTTCCCTGCCCCGCCCCGGCGGCGACGCCTGGACCTCTGTCGACCTGAAAACCGGCCAGGCCCGCTACGAAGTCACCGACCGCGGCTGGATCGCCTATCTCAACGACCTGCACAAAGGCCGCAATACCGGGCGCGCCTGGAGCTGGTTCATCGACTTCTTCTCCATTGCCTGCCTGGTGTTCGCGCTGACCGGCCTGCTGCTGCTCAAGATGCACGCCTCCAAGCGCGCCGCCACCTGGCCCATGGTGGGCCTGGGCGTACTCATTCCACTGCTCCTGGCCCTGGCCTTCATCCACTGACCGCTTCCACTACTTAGGACGAGACACCGTGCACCCTGCCCTGCGTCAACACCTGCTGCCCCTGCTATTCGTCGGCGCCATCGCCCGCAGCGCCCACGCCGCCGACCTGAACGTGAATGTCGAACTCCCGCGCCTGGACACCGCCGAATACCACCGGCCCTACGTGGCCATCTGGATCGAGAGCGCCGACCAGAGCACGGCCCGCGACCTCGCCGTCTGGTACGACGTGGCCAAGCGCAACAACGCAGGCACGCAATGGCTGAAGGACCTGCGGCTATGGTGGCGCCGCAGCGGCCGCGACCAGCAGATGCCGGTGGACGGCGTCAGCGGCGCCACCCGCCCGGCCGGCAAACACGAGCTGTCCTTCGCCGGGGCCGCCAAGCCCCTGGCCGACCTGAAGCCCGGCTCCTATGCCGTGGTGGTCGAAGCGGCCCGCGAGTCCGGCGGCCACGAACTGGTGCGCGTCCCCTTCGACTGGCCGCCCAAGCAGGCCAGCCAGCCCGCCGCCCAAGGGCATGCCGAACTGGGCGCCATCGCGCTGGACATCAAGCCCTGACCCGCCCCGGCACCCGTTAGGCCCCGATCGCATGGCGCGCCGCCGCGCGCCCCTAGGAGAACCCCGCCCATGAAAAAACCCGCCCGCCTGGCCGCGACGCTCGCCGCCGCGCTCGCCCTGAGCCTGCCCCTGTACGCCCATGCCCGCAGCCCCTGGCTGATGCCCTCCGTCACCGTCCTCTCAGGCAACGGCGCCTGGGTCACCTTCGACGGGTCGATGGGCGACGACACCTTCTATCCCGACCACGCCCTGCACCTGGACGGCCTGGCCATCCAGGCCCCCGACGGCAGCGCCGCGCAAGCCGAGAACGGCAGCGAGGGCAAGCTGCGCAGCACCTTCGACGTGAACGTCCGTCAACCCGGCACCTACCGCATCGCCATCGCCGACGACACCGTCTTCGCCCGCTGGCAGGAGAACGGCCAGCGCAAGCGCTACTTCGGCAAGGCCGACGGCCTCGCCGGCGCCGTCCCCGCCAAGGCAGAAGACCTGCACATCTCGCAGAACCTGAACCGCGCGGAAACCTTCGTCACCCTGGGCAAGCCCAGCATGCCGCGCGACGACGTCAAGCAGGGCCTGTCCCTGGTGCCGGTCACGCATCCCAACGACCTCTATGCCGGCGACACCGCCACCTTCCGCTTCATGCTCGACGGCAAGCCCGCCGCCAACCTGGACGTGGAAGTCATCGCCAGCGGCAGCCGCTACCGCGACCAGCCCGGCGGGACCCCGCTCAAGACCGGCGCGGACGGCAGCTTCAAGGTCACCTGGCCGGCGCCCGGCATGTACCTGGTGCACGCCCAGGCCGAGGACAAGTCCACCAGCGTCCCGCGCGCGGAAATGCGCCGCATGAGCTACGGCGCCACCCTGGAAGTCCTGCCTCAATGACCCAGGCCGCCGCGCTGGCCGGCGCCACCATGGGCACCACCTGGTCGGCGCGGCTGAACCGGCCGGCCGGCGTGAACGACGCCCAGGCGCAAGACGCCATCCAGCACGCGCTCGATGCCGTCGTGGCGCAGATGAGCCATTGGGAGCAAGGCTCCGACCTCAGCCGCTACAACCGCGCGGCGCCCGGCTGGCACGACATCCCGGCCGGGTTCGGCGACGTGCTGGGCTGCGCGCTGGCCCTGGCGGCCGGCACCGGCGGCGCCTACGACCCCACCCTCGGCCCGCTGGTCGATGCATGGGGTTTCGGCCCGCGCGGCCGCGCGATCGAACCGCCCTCGGCCAGCGCCTTGCAGGCCTTGCGCGAACGCTGCGGCTGGCAAAAAGTGCGGCTCGACGCGACGGCGCGGCGCGCCTGGCAGCCTGGCGGCCTCTCGCTCGATTTCTCGTCCATCGCCAAGGGCTACGGCGTCGACCAGGCCGCGTTCGCGCTCGATGCGCTGGGCATTCCGGATTACCTGGTGGAAGTGGGCGGCGAGCTGCGCTCGCGCGGCCAGCGGCCCGACGGCCTGCCCTGGCGCGTGGCCGTGGAAACGCCCGATGCCAGCGGCAGCCAGGCGCTGGCCATCCGCCTGCCGGACTGCGCCATCGCCACCTCGGGCGACTACCGGCGCTACATCGAGAGCGCCGACGGCCGCTATTCCCATACCCTGGACCCGCGCACCGGCCGCCCCGTGGACAACGGCCTGGCCTCGGTCACGGTCGTCTGCGGCAACGGCACGGGCAGCTGCATGCTGGCCGATGCGCTGGCCACCGCGCTCACCGTGCTTGGCCCGCAGGACGGCATGGCCTACGCGCAGACGCACAAGCTGGCCGCCTTGTTCATCGTGCGCGAAAGCGCGGGGCATGCCGTGCTGGTAACGCCGGCCTTTCACGCCCTGCTGTAGCGCCTGCCAGGCCTTAAGACGACTGCCCGTCTCCTTGCCGCCCGCACCGCGCCGTGGCCGGCGCTATCATCGTGCGAGGCGACTCAGCGATAGGGAGCAAATGCGGTCATGAATGCCATGCAACAACTCGAGCCCATCGTGCGCGATGTCATCGCGCCATCGGCGGCCGAAACGGACCAGCAGGCAAGCTATCCGCGTGCCGCGTTGAATGCGCTGGGACAAGCCGGATTGCTGGGCCTGATCAGCGCGCGCGAGGTCGGCGGGATGGGCGCGGGGCTGCCCGAAGCCGTGCAGGTCATCGAGCGCATCGCCCAGGACTGCCCCTGTACCGCCATGGTGCTGACCATGCACTATTGCGGCGTATCGCTCATCGAACCCTTTGCCGACGAAACCGTCCGGCGCGACATCGCCCAAGGCGCCCACGTCACCACGCTGGCCGTTTCCGAAGCCGCCTCGCGCAGCCATATCTGGGCGCCGGCCGGCACGGCCAGCGCCGGCGACCCGGCCGATGCGGACGGCGACGTGCGCCTGAACGCCCTCAAGAGCATGATCACCTCGGCCGGCGAGGCCGATTCCTATGTCTGGATCTCCCGCGCCACGCAGGGCGAAGGCAACACGCTCTGGCTGGTCGACAGCCGGCTGCCGGGCCTGCGCATTCCCGCGCGCTTCGACGGCATGGGCCTGCGCGGCAACGCCTCCTCGCCCATCGAGGCCGTCGACGTGCACGTGCCCCGGCGCTGCATGCTGGGCGCGGACGGCGAAGGGGAACTGAACAAGGCGCGCTACCTGATGCCCTTCTTCCCCACCCTGATCGCCACGACGTCCATCGGCCTGATGCAAGGCATCCTGCGCCGCGCGGTCGAACATGTCGCGTCGACCCGGTTCTCCGACACCGGCGCGTCCCTGGGCGACCTGCCGACCATCCGCGCCTACCTGGCGCGCGCCTGGCTCCAGGCCGAGCAGGCGCGGCTGCTGCGCGACGCTACCGTGGCGTCCGTGGGCCGGGCCGACCCCGATACGCGCATCCGGCTGCTGCAGGTCAAGGCCGCCGCGGCCGAGGCGGCCCTGGCCGTCACCGAGACCGCCATGCGGGTGTGCGGCGGCGCCGCCTTCCGCCGGGAGACCGGCATCGAGCGCCTGTTCCGCGACGCGCGCGCCGCCAGCGTGATGGCCCCCACCACCGACGTGCTCTACGACACGCTGGGCAAGGCCCTGTGCGAAGGCGCGGCGATCGCGCCCGCTGCCGCGCAGGCCGCCTGACCTTTTCCCTTTCCCTTCCGCCGACAAGGAAACCCGACATGATCGCCAGCCCCCTGCGCCTGGGCGCCGTTGCCTACGCCCCCAAGGTCATCACCATCTGGGAAGGCTTCAAGGCCCACTTCGCCGCCCGCGGCCTGTATTTCGACTATGTGCTCTATTCCAACTACGAAGCCCTGACCGAGTCGCTGCTGGCCGGCGACGTCCAGTTGGCCTGGAACTCGCCCCTGGCCTTCGTGCGGGCCGACCGCATGGCCCGCGCGCGCGGGCAGCGCGTGCAATCCATCGCCATGCGCGACACCGACCTCGACCTGCACTCGCTCCTGGTGGTGCCCGCCGACAGCCCCGTGCACAGCCTGGCGGACCTGCGCGGCAAGACCTTGGGCTTCGGCGCCGTCGACTCGCCGCAAGCCACCCTGATCCCGCTCGACCACCTGCGCCAGAACGGCCTGGCGGGCGGCGCCGACTACACCGTGCGGCGCTTCGACGTGCTCGGCGGCAAGCACGGCGACCACATCGGCGGCGAGCGCGACGCGGCCCGCGCCATGGTCGCCGGCGACATCGCGGCTTCCTGGATGGTGGGCAAGAACTACCAGCTCTTCGCCAAGGAAGGCACCCTGCCGGCCGGCGGCACACGCGTCCTGGCCACCACCGGCGCCTTCGACCATTGCAACATGACCAGCGGCCCCGCGCTGGACCCCAAGGCGGCCGACGCCTTCCGCGACATCCTGCTGGCCATGTCCTGGGACGACCCGCAAGTGCGCCCCCTGCTGGAGCTGGAAGGACTGAAGGTCTGGCAACCCGGACGCGACACGGGCTATGCGCTGCTCGAACGCGCCGTCACGGACGAAAATTTCTACGACGCCGCGGGCCACATCACGGCCGACGGCTACCGCTACTGAACCGCCATGCACACCACGCCCCTGGCCACCGTCGACCTGGAACACCTGGGCTTCGATGCCGGTGCCCACCTGTTGGTCAAGCAGGCGCTGGCCCAGGTGGAAGCCGGCCAGCACATCGCCGTGCGCGGGCAGGCCCCCGGCTGGCAGGCGCAATTGGCCGCCTGGTGCCAGGCCCAGGGACATGCCGTGCTGCCCGGCGTGGCCGATTCGAACGGCGCCGCGCTGGTGCGCAAGGGCTCGGCCCAGGCCGGACGCTGGCGCGGCGCGGCACAGACCGGCCACAGCGATCCGGACATCGAACAGGCCATCGCCGAGCAGGCCCGGCCTTGCTGGGGCCTGGCTGCCCGGGGCGCGGCTGTCGAGGCCGGCTCGCCCGATTTCGATTTCCGCCTGGCGGACAAGGCGCAGATGTGGACGGACAACGCCGCCGATCTCTATGCCCAGGCCGCGGCCGCCCAGTGGAATGCCGATCGCGACATCGACTGGAACAATGCCCCCGAACTGCCCGACGCCGTCGAGGACGCCATCGTGCAGATCATGACCTATATGGTGGAAAACGAAAACGCCGCCCTGCTCGTGCCCGCGCGCTTCCTGGGCCAATTGCATCCGCACTACCGCGAGCTGCAGGCCGCGCTCGCCATCCAGGTGGCCGACGAGGCCCGCCACATCGACGCCTTCACGCGCCGCATCCGCCGCCACGGCCACGAGCCCGCCTTGTCGACCGCCGGCGGCCAGGCGTCGCTCAAGAGCCTGCTCGACGAGAACGACTTTTCCATAGCGGGATTCCTGCTGTCGGTGCTGGGCGAAGGCACCTTCGTGAACCTGCTGCAATTCCTGCAGGCCGAAGCGCCCGACCCGCTCACCCGCCAGATCGCCCGCCTGGCCGCGCGCGACGAAGCGCGCCACGTGGCGCTGGGCATGTCGCACCTGCTGTACCGCCTGCAGCGCGAACCGGACTTCCGCCTGCAGCTGGCCCGCGCGGTCGAGCAGCGCCACGACGCCCTGGAAGGGACGGCCGGCCTGAACGAGGAAGTGTTCGACGCCCTGATCATCGTGGCGGCGGGCGACCTGACGCCGGCCGCGCTTGCCCGCGGCGCGCAGCGCGTGCAGCAGCTGATGCGCGACATGGCCGGCGGCCGCTATGCCAAGCTGGTCCGCCTGGGCTTCGGGCGCGAAGAAGCCGAGCAGCTGTCGGCGCTGCACACGCGCAACTTCATGTAGCGCGGCAGCGGCAAAGCCGCTTTGGCAATATGCTTGCGGGGCTACAGGAAAATCACCCATGCCCATGCAAGCCTCCCCTCTCCCCGTTCTGCCGCCCGTGGCGCGCCCCGGCGGCCCGCTATCGCAAGTCGATACACCCAGCCTGGTGCTGGATCTCGATGCCTTCGAGGCCAATCTGCGCGCCATGCAAGACTGGGCCGACCAGCACGGCGTGGCCCTGCGCCCTCACGCCAAGGCGCACAAATGCCCGCAAGTCACGCTGCGCCAGCTTGCACTGGGCGCCAAGGGCATTTGCTGCCAGAAGGTAAGCGAAGCCCTGCCTTTCCTGGCAGCCGGCGTGCGCGACATCCACATCAGCAATGAAGTGGTCGGTGCCAGCAAGCTCGCATTGCTGGCCGAACTCGCCGGCCACGCCGACGCGAGCGTGTGCGTGGACAACCTGAGCAACCTGCAAGACATCGCCGCGGCCGTCGCGCGCGCCGGCACGCGGCTGACCGTGCTGATCGAGGTCGACATCGGCGCGCATCGCTGCGGGCTCACGGATGCCGCCGAGCTGCTCGCGCTGGCGCGCGCCATCGCAACGGCGCCGGGCCTGCGCTTCGGCGGCCTGCAGGCCTACCACGGCTCATCGCAGCACGTGCGCTCGCGAGCCGAGCGCATCGCCACGTGCAAGGCGGGCGCCGGCAAAGCGGCGGCCTTTGCCAGGCTATTGCGCGACAACGGCATCGCCTGCGAGCGCATCACCGGCGCCGGCACGGGCAGCGCCGAGTTCGACGCGGCAAGCGGCGTCTACACCGAGTTGCAAGCCGGCTCCTACGCCTTCATGGACGTCGACTACGGCGCCAATCAATGGGAAGGCGCCTCCCTGACCTTCCGCAACAGCCTCTTCCTGTGGTCCACCGTCATGAGCCGCCCCACCGCGCAACGCGCGGTGGTCGACATCGGCTTGAAAACCACCAGCACCGAGTCGGGCCTGCCGGCCGTGCACGGCCGGACCGGCCTGCGTTGCGTCGGCGTCAGCGATGAGCACGGCACCCTCGAGATACTCGACGGCGCCGACGCCCCCGCCTTGGGCGAAAAGCTCAGGCTCGTCCCCTCCCACGTCGACCCCACCTTCAACCTGCACGACACGCTGGTCACTTACCGGGGCGATACCGTGGCTGAACTCTGGCCCATCGCCGCCCGGGGACAAAGCCGCTGAATGGCCAGGAGGGGAAATCCCTAGCCCCATGCTCCAGGCCTCGGCTCCACGAACCGGAAACGCATTCGATTCATGCCGGTCCGTTCTTGCCGGTCCGATGAGCGAATAGAATTGGCAGTCGCCGCTTTTGCGCAGCAAGAAGAACAAACCACGTGTCCATCCCATGAAACTCGCCACCTGGAACGTCAACTCCCTCAACGTGCGCCTGCCCCAGGTCCTGGACTGGCTGGCCGCCAACCCCGTCGACGCGCTCTGCCTGCAGGAGCTCAAGCTCGCCGACGATAAATTTCCCCTGCAGGCCTTCACCGACATCGGCTACCACGCCGCCTGGGCCGGGCAGAAGACCTACAACGGCGTGGCCGTGCTGTCGCGCCAGCCTGGCGCAACCATGGTGCGCAACATCCCCGGCTTCGACGACCCGCAGCAGCGCGTCGTCGCCGTCACCCTGCCCAGCCCAGCGGGCGACGTGCGCGTGATCAGCGCCTACTGCCCCAACGGCCAGGCGCTGGATTCGGACAAATACCCCTACAAGCTGGCATGGTTCGCCGCGCTGCATCGGTGGCTGCAAGAAGAGATGGCCGCCCACCCGCGCCTGGCCGTCCTCGGCGACTACAACGTCGCCCCGGCCGACGAGGACGTGCACAACCCCGAGAAATGGGTGGGCCAGGTGCTGGTGTCCGAGCCCGAACGCGCCGCCTTCCGCACCCTGCTCGACCTGGGCCTGACCGACGCCTTCCGCCTCTTCGAACAGCCGCCCAAGTCCTTCAGCTGGTGGGACTACCGGCAGTTCGGCTTCAAGCGCAACGCCGGCCTGCGCATCGACCACATCCTGCTCTCCGACCCGCTCAAGGCGGCCTGCATCGAATGCGTCATCGACAAGGGCCCGCGCGGCAACGAGCAGCCCTCCGACCACGCCCCCGTCATCGCCACGCTCAAACTCGACTGAGGAACCCCATGCCTACGCATGAACCCCAAGACGGCATCTACCAGGCAGGCAATGTCGTCCTGCAATCCGGACGCACCTTCCGGAACATGTTCATCTCGTACCGCACCTTCGGCACGCTCAATGCCGACAAGTCCAACGCGATCCTCTACCCCACCTCGTTCTCGGCCCAGCACACCGACGTCGAGCACATGGTGCGCGTGGACGGCGGGCTCGACCCGGGCAAGTATTTCATCATCATCGCCAACCAGTTCGGCAACGGCCTGTCGAGCTCGCCCTCGAACACGCCCTGGCCCGACATCGGCACCCGCTATCCCGACGTCACCTACTACGACGCCGCCCGCGTGCAAAAGCAAATGCTCGAAGAACTGTGGGGCATCGAGAAACTGGCCCTGGTCTACGGCTGGTCCATGGGCGCCATGCAGGCCTACCACTGGGCCGCGATCTTTCCCGACGCGGTCGAGCGCATCGCCGTGGTCTGCGGCTCGGCGCGCTGCGCGCCGCACAACCAGGTCTTTCTCGAGGGCGTGCGCCACGCCCTGATCGCCGACCCGGCCTACCGCGACGGCGTCTTCACCGAGAAGCCCGTGCGCGGCCTGCGCGCCATGGGCCGCGTCTACGCCGGCTGGGCCATGTCGCAGACCTTCTACCGCCAGGAACTGTGGCGCACCTTCGGCTGCAGCTCGCTGGAAGACTACCTGGTCTCGCAATGGGAAGTCACCTACGCCCGCCGCGACCCCTGCGACCTGCTCGCCCATCTCTGGACCTGGCAGCACGGCGACCTCAGCGCCAACGAGCTCTACCACGGCGACCTGCCGCGCGCCCTGGCCGCCATCAAGGCCCGCGTGCTGCTCATGCCCGGCGACCACGATTTGTACTTCCAGGTGGCCGACAACGAACTGGAGCTGCCGCACCTCAAGCACGGCCAGCTCAAGCCCATCCCCTCGATATGGGGCCACCGGGCCGGCAACCCCATGAACCAGCCCGAAGACCGGGCCTTCATCGACAACAACGTGAAGGCGCTGCTGGCTTCCTGACCCGTTCCCCCACATCCGGCCCGCGAGACCGACATGGAAAAAAACGCACCCTTTCGCCTCAAGGCCCAGGATGTCATGCCCCTGTCGGCCAAGTCGGACCTACCCGGCCTGCTTCGAGCCAGCGGGCACCTCGGCGCCATCGTGCTCGCCGACATGGCCCTCTGGCATGCGCTGGGCACCTGGTGGGCCGTGCCGCTGACCTTCCTGTCCGGGTATGTCGTCGCCTTCCTGTTCTGCGTCGAACACGAGACCGCCCACCAGACGGCTTTCCGCACGCGCGCCCTCAACTACGTGTTCGGCCACCTGGCGAGCCTGGCCATCCTCTACCCCTACGAGTACTACCGCGCCTTCCACTGGGACCACCACCGCTACACCCAGGACCCGGCCCGCGACCCCGAGCTCGCCGTGCCCCAACCCGCCTCGCTCGCGGGCATCGCCTGGGCCTGCGTGGGCATGGCCGCCCTGACGCTGCGCGTGCGCAAGCTGCTGGAACACGCCGCGGGCCGCGCCAACGAGCCCTGGGTGCCCGACAACAAGCGCGCGCTCGTCGTGCTCGAAGCGCGCTGCTACCTGCTGGTTTATGCCCTCGTCGCCGTCGCATCCATCGCCACCGGCTCGCTCGCCGCCCTCTGGTTGTGGCTGCTGCCCCTGCTGGCCGGTCAATGCCTGATGCGGCCCTACCTCATGTCCGAGCACGTGGGCTGCCTCCACGACCCCGACACCCTGGCCAATACCCGCACCACCTACACCAATGCCGTCGTGCGCTTCTTCGCCTGGAACATGCCCTACCATGCCGAGCATCACACCTACCCGTCGGTGCCTTTTCATGCCCTGCCGAAGCTGAACGTGTTGCTGGCCGGGCATATTGCCAACACCGAACAGGGCTATATCGCCGCCTTCTCGGCGGTGCTGCGGCACCTTACTCGCCGCGGCGAAGCCGACGCCCAGGCCAAGGCATGAGGCGCCGCTTTTACAGGGTGGGCCAAAATACGGTATAGTTGCGGCCTTGATTTGGGGCGGTAGCTCAGCTGGGAGAGCGTCGCGTTCGCAATGCGAAGGTCGGGAGTTCGATCCTCCTCCGCTCCACCAGAAATACCCAGAAAAATCAGGCCGTTAGCGCAATGCTCTCGGCCTGATTTTCATTTTCGGCAATGGCATTTGCCAGAAATCTGACATTGCCGGCAAGGGCGAAAAGAAGAGAGTCTTTGATTCGATAAGATCGATAAACTTGTCCAGAGACATATATCGCCAAAGAACATCACTGTCCTTAAGGCTCTTGCCCACCCTAGGCGTTGCCAAAATCAACCTCCTTCTTGTGTAAACATGCAGGAAGCACCCCATAAGAGTACCGGACGCCCACACCAGGCGCTGGGTGCGTTCCTCACAGGCTTTGCGCTCTTGCTAGGCACTGGCCTCGATCTAATGTTTCAAGAAGGAGGTACTTCCCCTAATCGTGCCGATCGCGCCTGAAGGCGTCAGGCAGGCCGGGCCTCGCCCAGCATGGCCGCCAGCGCCGCAGCGCGCGGCAGTGCCTCGATATCCAATAGTTGCTCGTGCAGGCGGTGGGCGGCCGTCATGGGCAGCACGTTGTCCACGCAAGCGAAGAATTTGCGCGACAGGTCAGCCTCGCCGAGCATGCGGGGTGGATAGCCATGGGGAATATCGACGCTTTCCGAGAGTGTCCGGCCATCGTTCAGGTATAGCGTGACGGTGGAGCTCTCGCGTGAAGCGCTAACGTCGCCGGAGCCTACTTCCGTATCGACGATAGTCTCGAAGCGCTCGATGAGCGCGAGCACGAAAGGCCGTGTGATGGCCTCGGCAGTGAAGCTGGCCGGACCAGGCGCGCCGTCGACTAGCGCCGTGCATACACAATAAGGCAGGCTGAAACGCGCCTCGGAAACATCGGCCGGCACGCGGTATTTCAGGTTGCGCGAAGCGATGACGGACACGCTGGCGGTGATACGCACGGCGCGTCCCATCACATCGGGATAGGCATGCGCCAGCGCCAGCGCCGCGTCGATGGCGCGGTGGGCGCCAGCACAGCACGGATAGGGCTTGGCCCAAATACCGTATTGCGTCATCGCCGGCTCGCCGTCCAGGTTGGTCAACGCGCCGGCAAAGCCCGGCGAACCGGCTCCGCTAGTCATTTCCCGGTAGCCCCAAGTGCCCTCGAAGGGCTCGGCGATGGCGCTCACACCGGCCTGCGCCAGGCGCGCGGCGACTAGGCCGTTTTTGGCCGCCAGGCCCGCATGCAATGGCTTGGCCATGGTACCGAACTGGCACTTGGAGCCGCCGGCCATGCTGGTGGCCAGCGAAATCGCCATGGCGGTGGCACGCGTATCCAGTCGCAGTAGGCGGGCGCACGCCGCGGCCACGCCGGGTGCGCCGAGCGACAGCGTAGTGTGCCAGCCGCGGCCGTAGTGATCCAGGTTCATGGCCTCGCCCAGTCGCGTCATGACCTCGAAGCCGACCAAATAGGCTTCCAGGCAATCGTGACCGCTCGCGCCGGTTTCCTCGGCCAGCGCGTACAACGCCGGCACCAGCGCGGCACTCGGATGCGAACGGGCCGGGTCCAACACGTCGTCGTAGTCCAGCGCATGCGCAGCGGTACCGTTGATGAGCGCGGCCCACGGCGCAGCCAGCATAGCGGCTTGTCCCACGACATGCGCTGCGCCGCTGCCCCAGGACAAGGCGGCCGCGGCCGTACGGCGCACTGCCACTTCACCCGAGCCTGCCAGCATGACCGCGGTGGTGTCCAAAAAGGCGCGTCGCGCGCCGTCCAGGCAATCGCGGTTCCAGTTGTGATCGGGACGGCTGCACCATTGCGCCAGACGGGCTGTGGGAGAGGCGTCAATATCAGTCGGCATGGTGTCGTAATCCTGGGCGCCTCGCGGCGCGTTGAACGTGATGCTCCCTGGCGAGGGTTCAGGCAGCCATTAGTGACGACAGCCCGTACAGTTTGTTGACGATAAATAGTGCAACCAGGGAGATGAGCGTCTGTACAGTGGCGATAGCGGCGATCGATGGGTCGAACTGGTTCTGCATATAGCTAAGCATGACCACTGGCAGCGTGTTGGTCTCGGCCGTGCCGAAGAAGAACGAGATCGGCAGATTGTCCAGCGAGATCAGCAGCGCGAACACCGAGCCGGCGAAGATACCCGGGAGCACCAGCGGTAGCGTCACGCGCCGTAATGTCTCCCACTTGCCCGCGCCGAGGATGGCGGCGCTTTCCTCCAGGTCGGGTCCGATGCCTCGGTATACAGACAGAACGGTGCGCGAGATGTACGGGATAGCAATAACGGTGTGGGCGATCAGTAGCGACAGGAATGATGTGCCCAGCGACAGCGCCGACAGGTAGTACAACATGGCGAAACCCAGCACCACGGCCGGGATTGAGATGGGCGCCAGCAGAACGACTACGATGCCCGAGGTGATCCGCCCGCGCATACGGCCCAGTGCCAGCGCAGCGGGCACGGCCAGCACCGCGCCACAGGCCGTCGAGGCCAGCGCCAGTTCGATGCTCAGCAGCAACGAATCCAGGAACGGCCGGTAGCGCACGATCTGGGCATACCAGCGCAGCGAGAACGACTCCACCGGCAGCGAGATGAACGACGATGACGTGAAAGATACGTAGACGACGACGAGGATGGGCGCGACCAGAAAGGCCAGCAGCACGATCATGTAGGCGGTCATTGGCCACATGCGTGCGGAAACCGGCGGTGCGCCAGCGGGCTTCGTGATCGGGACAGCACTCATGCGTTTACCCCCTTGCGCCGCAGCAGGCGGATCTGGACTATCAGGCAGACCAACGCGGCAACCAACAGTACATTGCCCATTGCGCTGGCAAATGCAATGTCATGCGTGAGATTGAACTGCTGGTAGATCTGCAGCGGCAGCGTGTTGACCTCGCCGTCGCCCAACAATAGGTTAGCCAGGAAACTGCCGTTGGTAACCACGAAAACCAGAACGCAGCCGCTGGCCACACCCTCCATGCTCAACGGGAAGGTAACCAGGAAAAAGGCCTGCCACCAGCCCGCGCCGAGCACGCGCGCGGCCTCCTCGCAGCGCCGATCCACGCCCTTGAGCACGGCGGTGATCGACAGGATCATGAAGGGCAGCATAACGTGCACCAGCGAGAGATAGACCGAGAACGGCATGCGCGCTAGATCGACCGGGCGTGTGAACAGCCCGAACGCCACCAGCAGTGCGCTGACCGGCCCATGTCGACCCAGCAATATCTGCCAACCAAATGTGCGCATGATGACCGAAGTCAGGATCGGCGCGATGAGAAGGAAGACGATAACGCCGTTCCAGCGTCCGGCATGGCGCACCATGTAGTACGAGGCCGGATAGCCGAACACCAGGCAGCCCAGTGTGACAACCAGGCTCAGCTTGAGGGTCTCGGCCAGAGTACCCAGATAATAGGGATCGGTGAACAGTTTATGGTAGTAGAACCAACTGTCGTGCCGGGCGCCCATGGCGGCACTGCCATTGATCAAGACGTTGTAGAGCAGCGGGCCGATGAAGAAGATCAGCAGGAACGCCAGCGCCGGCAGCAGCCACGCCGGGCGCATGAGGCGATAGGAAGCGCGGGGCGCCGGAGCGCCTGCCGCGCGCCCTGCCCTCTCCCGCGCAGGCCCCACGGCCCCGTCCGCGGCTGGACCCTGCGCGCGGCTCATCGGGGCGGATCCTCGTCGACCAGGACGACTGCGTCCTCGGCGGGCCAGGTCAGCCCGACGGACTGCCCAGGGGCTGCAGCGACACGGTCTTGGCTGGTGATGAAGACCGGCGCTCCTCGGCCCGGTGCGCGCAATTCATAGGCGTAGTGGTTGCCGCGAAAAATCACTGCGCTGATCTGCGCGCCGAAAGCCGCCGCCTCACCACTGGCGAAAGTGAAGCGTTCCGGACGCACCGCCACGCGCACGCGCTGGCCGACGCGCGCCTGCTTCAAGCCGCCAACAGGCAGAACGCGCTCTGGCGCGATGTCCAAGCGCACGCGGCCCTGCCCGTTCGCGCCTGCCTCGTCCACGGTGGCGTCGAAGATATTGGCCGTACCGAGGAATTCCGCCACAAACCGCGTGCGCGGCCGGGCGTAAACTTCAGCAGGCGTGCCCGCCTGCACGATACGGCCTTCGTGCATGACGGCAATACGGTCGCTCATGGTCAACGCCTCTTCCTGATCGTGCGTGACCATGACGGAAGTGATGCCCAGGCGTTGTTGCAGCGAGCGCAACTCGAACTGCATGCGCTCGCGCAAGTGCTTGTCCAGCGCGCCCATCGGTTCATCGAGCAACAACACCGAAGGTTGGGTAACGATGGCGCGCGCCAGCGCCACGCGTTGCTGCTGGCCTCCCGAAAGCTGATGGATATAGCGGTCCTCGAAGCCCTGCAGGCGAACGAGCTGCAAGGCTTCGATCAAGCGCTTGGTGGCTTCGCCTGCCGGCACCTTACGCATCCTCAACCCAAAACCGATGTTCTCGGCCACAGTCATGTGCGGGAAAAGACTGTAGCTCTGCGACATCATGCCTAGCCCACGCTGGTTGGGCGGCAAGGCGGTGATATCTCGTTCGCCGATGCGCACGCTACCGGTGTCGGAGGATTCGAAACCGGCCACAATGCGCAGCGTGGTCGTCTTGCCGCAGCCCGAGGGGCCGAGCAAGGCAAGCAATTCGCCTTCTTCCACCTGCAGGTCCAGAGGATGCAGCGCCTGGTTCGCACCGAAACGCTTACTAATCGAGCACAGTACTAATGACGAGGCGTCCTGTTTCATCGGTGTGTCACGCATACTGCGTCAATTGCCGACGGTCTTGTGCCACTGCTCCACCCACGCGCCCTGGTGCGCGTCGAGCTGGTCGAACGGAGGCCAGATGATCTCCGGCAGCTTGGTAATGCGCGGGGCGACCTTGGGCGAGAACTGAGTCTGGGTATTGGACATGCCGTATTGCAGCGCATTGCCCCAGCAAGCTTCAGGTTCAGGCGAGAGCACGAAGTCAATGAACT
>DASWPO010000191.1:0-9996 GCA_036404015.1 Bordetella sp.
CACGAAAGACACGATGAGCACGCCGTTCAGCACCACCAACTACACCAACGAACTCATCCAGGACAAGCAGGCCCAAAGCGTGGCCGACGTGCTGCAGAACGACCCGGGCGTGCGCCTGGCCCGCGGTTTCGGCAACTTCCAGGAGTCGTATTTCATCCGCGGCTTCATCCTCGACTCGGACAGCGTGTCGTACAACGGCCTCTACGGCCTGCTGCCGCGCCAGTACATCGCCAGCGAGCTGTTCGAACGGGTCCAGGTGCTGCGCGGGGCGTCGGCCTTCGTCAACGGCATGCCGCCGGCCAGCACCGCCAGCGGCATCGGCGGCTCCATCGACCTGCTGCCCAAGCGCGCGCCCATCGATCCGCTCACGCGCGTCACCACGGGCGTCGGCAGCGGCGGCCAGGCCTCGGCGTCGGCCGACATCGCGCGCCGCTTCGGTCCCGACGACCGCCTGGGCATCCGCCTCAACGCCGTCGCGCGCGACGGCGACACGGCGGTGGCCGGCGAACACTCCCGCCTGGGCGCCGGCCTGCTCGGCCTGGACTGGCAGGGCGACCGCCTGCGCCTGTCGGCCGACCTGGGCTGGCAGGACAACCGCTTGCGCGGCACGCGCCCCAACGTGGGCGTCGGCGCGCTGACCTCCGCGCTGCCCGCGGCGCCCTCGGCCGGCGACAACTGGGCCGAGTCGTGGTCGTACTCCAATGAGCGCGACGTATTCGGCACGGTGCGCGCCGAATACGACTTCAACGACAACGTCACGGGCTGGGCCGCCTTCGGCATGCGCGACGGCAAGGAAGCCAACTCGCTGTCCAGCCTCGACCTCGCCAACGCCCAGGGCGACGGCACCACCTACCGTTTCGACAACACCCGCACCGACTTCGTCCACACCGGCGAGATCGGCCTGCGCGCCAAGGCGCGCACCGGCCCGATCGGCCATGAATTCGTGCTGTCGGCGTCGTATTTCGAGCACACCGAGAAAGACGCCTGGGCGATGAGCGGTTCGCTGGCCACCAACCTCTACAACCCGGTGCAGTATTCCCTGGCGAACCTGCCCACGCTCTATTCGGCCGGCAACCTCGCCGACCCGAGCCTGGGGGCGCATACCTGGAGCAGCAGCTACGCCTTCGGCGACACGCTGTCCTTCCTGGACGACTCGGTGCTGCTCACGCTGGGCCTGCGCCACCAGCAGATCACCCAGCGCGGCTACGACTACACCAGCGGCGCCCTCACATCCAGCTACGAAGCCAGCCACAACTCCCCGGCCGCCGGCCTGGTGTTCAAGGTCACGCCGCAGGTTTCGCTGTACGCCAACTACGCCGAGGCCCTGGTGCAGGGCGAGACCGCGCCCTTCACTTTCAACGGCCAGGCCGTGGCCAACGCCGGCGCCTCGCTGTCGCCCTATGTGTCGCGCCAGAAGGAAGCCGGCGTCAAGTACGACGGCGGCACGCTGGGCGGCAGCCTGGCCTTCTTCACCACCGACCGGCCGCGCGCCTACGTCAACGATGCGCTGGTCTTCTCCTCCGGCGGCACCGACCGCCACCGCGGCGTGGAGCTCACCGCCTTCGGCGAGATCACCCCGCGCGTGCGCGTGCTGGGCGGCGCGACCTGGCTGGATGCGCGGCAGGCCGACACCGTCACGGCGTCCCTCAACGGCAATCGCGTGATCGGCATCCCGCACCTGCAGGCCAACCTGGGGGTCGAATGGGACGTCCCGGGGCTGAACGGCGTCACGCTCGATGGACGGGTGGTCTATACCGGCAGCGTCTATGCCGACGACGCCAACACGCTGCGGCTGCCGAGCTGGACGCGCCTGGACGCTGGCCTGCGCTACAAGACCAAGCTGAGCGGCCATGACCTCACCCTGCGCGCCCGGGTGGAGAACCTCGCCAACCGCCGCTACTGGGCCTCGGCGGGCGGCTACCCCGACCAGGGCTACCTGGTGGCGGGCATGCCGCGCACCTTCTGGCTCAGCGCCAGCATGGACTTCTGACCCGATCGGGCGCAAACGGGCAGGGCAGCGCAGGGCAGTGGCCGCCGCCGCTGCGCTGCGCTTTTTTTTAGTGTTCCAGGCAGCAAGCCGCCGCGTCGCGGTGAGCTGGCGCGTCGAGGCAGGCGTCTTCCTCGACCTGCACCGTGGCGTGGGTGATCTGGAACCGGGCGGCCAGGCGCCGCTGCACGGCGCCCACGGCATCGCGGGCCGGCACGCCGCCGACAGGCAGCACGTGCAGGGTCACCATATGCTGTTCGCCCGTGATGGACCAGGCATGGATGTGATGGGCATTGCGAATCTCGGGCACATGCGACTCGAGATCGGCCTTGATGTCGGCCAGGCTCACGCCCGCCGGCGTGCCTTCGAGCAGGATGTGGGCCGATGACTTCACGATGCCCCAGGCGCTCTTGAGGATGATCACGGCCACCACGATGGACAGGATAGGGTCGATCGGCATCCAGCCGGTGCCCAGGATCACGCCCGCGGCCACCACGGCGGCCACCGATCCCAGCAGATCCCCCAGCACATGCAGCCAGGCGCCGCGCATATTGAGGTTCTCGCGGTTGCCGCCGTGCAGCACCATGAAGGCCGCGATATTGGCCGCCAGGCCCGCGAAGGCGACGATCAGCATGGTCTTGCCGATGACGGGCACCGGCGCGGCGAAACGGTGGACGGCCTCGATCACGATCCAGGCGGCAATGGCGAAAAGAGCGCAGCCATTGACGAAGGCCGCCAGCACTTCCAGCCGCTTGTAGCCGTACGACAGATGCGAGGTGGCCGGGCGGCGGCCGTAGTGGATGGCCATCCAGCTGAAACCCAGCGCCGCCGTGTCGCTCACCATGTGGCCCGCGTCGGCCAGCAGGGCAAGCGACCCCGAGAGCACGCCGCCGACGATCTCCACCACCATGAACACGGCGATGATGACGAAGGCCCAGCCGATGCGGCGCTGGTCCGTCACCCCGTGCAGGTGATCGTGGCCGGCGTGGCCGTGGCCATGGCTGTGCCCGGCATGGGCGTGATCATGACCGCTAGGGTCGTGATCATGGTCGTCATGATCGTGGTGAGGGTCGTGGCCGGCCATGGGTGCGCTCGCTCAGATGCAGGTGTTCGTAGTTTACAAAGCGCGAAGCGATCTTCTTGCGGGAAAAGAACAATATCCCCTATAATTCAATTAACGTTGAATTATTGAATCAATAGCGCCATGACCGAAGACCAAGCCGTTGCCTCCCTTGCCGCGCTGGCCCATGCCCAGCGCCTGCGCGTGTTCCGCGCCCTGGTCGTCGCCGGGCTGGGAGGGCTCACGCCCAGCGTCCTGGCCGACCATCTCGGCGTGGCGCGCAATGCCTTGTCCTTTCACCTGAAGGAACTCGCCCATGCCGGGCTGGTGACGGTCGAGCAGCAAGGCCGCAACCTGATCTACCGCGCCGACTTTTCCCGCATGAACGGCCTGCTCGGCTACCTGACCGAGCACTGCTGCCAGGGCGGCATCTGCGAGGCCAACGCCACGCCGTCCGCCTGCCAAACCTGCTGACCCTAGGTATCCCATGAAACGCTTCCACGTCCACCTGCATGTCGACGACCTGAACCGCAACATCGCCTTTTACTCGGGCCTCTTCGCCGCCCAGCCCGCCCGGGTCGAGGCGGACTACGCCAAGTGGATGCTGGACGATCCGCCGGTGAATTTCGCGATTTCCGCGCGCGGCCGCGCGCCGGGCCTGGACCACTTCGGCATCCAGGTCGAGGACGATGCCGAGCTGGCCGTGCTCAAGACGCAAGCCCGGGCCGCCGCGGCGCCCATCCTTGACGAAGGGGAGACGACTTGCTGCTACGCGCGCAGCGACAAGCATTGGGTCACCGACCCCCAGGGCATCGCCTGGGAGCACTTCCACACGCTGGAAAACATGCCGAGGTTCAACGAGGCCGCCGCCCCGGCGGCCGCCGCGGCCTGCTGCGCGCCAGCTGCCAACGCAGCCCGCAAATCCTGCTGTTGAGACCCGGCTTCATGCAAACTCCCGCATCCATGAGCGTGTTCGAGCGCTACCTCACGGTCTGGGTCTTCCTGTGCATCGTCGCCGGGATCCTGCTCGGCCAGGCCGCGCCGGCCGCGTTCCAGGCCATCGGCCGCCTGCAGATCGCGCAGGTCAACCTGCCGGTGGGCCTGCTCATCTGGCTCATGGTCATTCCCATGCTGCTGAAAGTGGATTTCGGCGCCATGGGGCGGATGCGCCGGCATTGGCGCGGCATCGGCATCACGCTCCTCGTCAATTGGGCCGTCAAGCCGTTTTCCATGGCCTTCCTGGGTTGGCTCTTCGTGCGGCAGGCATTCGCGCCGTGGCTGCCGGCGGGCCAGATCGACAGCTACATTGCCGGACTGATCCTGCTGGCGGCCGCGCCCTGCACGGCCATGGTGTTCGTCTGGAGCCGGCTGACCAACGGCGATCCGCTCTTCACGCTGTCCCAGGTGGCCTTGAACGACGCCATCATGGTGTTTGCCTTCGCCCCTATCGTCGGACTGCTGCTGGGGCTGTCGTCCATCACGGTGCCGTGGCATACGCTGCTGACTTCGGTGGCGCTCTACATCGTCATCCCGGTCATCCTCGCCCAGGCCTGGCGCCGCGCGCTGCTGCGCCGCGGGCAGGCGGTCCTCGACGCCGCGCTGTCGCGCATCGGCCCCTGGTCGATCGCCGCGCTGCTGCTGACGCTGGTGCTGCTCTTCGCCTTCCAGGGCCAGGCCATCCTGCGGCAGCCGCTGGTCATCGCCATGCTGGCCGTCCCCATCCTGATCCAGGTGCTGTTCAACGCCGGGCTGGCCTATTGGCTCAACCGCCAGGCAGGAGAACCGCACAGCGTGGCCTGTCCGTCGGCGCTGATCGGCGCATCGAATTTCTTCGAGCTGGCCGTGGCGGCGGCCATCAGCCTGTTCGGTTTCCAGTCCGGCGCCGCGCTGGCCACCGTGGTGGGCGTGCTGATCGAAGTGCCCGTCATGCTGCTGGCGGTGCGGGTCGTCAACCGCACCCGCGGCTGGTACGGGCGGGGCGCCGCCGCGCAGGCCCAATGATCGCAAACAGGATCGAGGACACCTCCACCATGAGCACCGCCAGGATCTACCACAACCCGGATTGCGGCACGTCCCGCAACGTGCTGGCCTTGCTGCGCGCGGCCGGCATCGGGCCTGCCGTCATCGAATACCTCGTCACGCCGCCCAGCCGCCAGACGCTGCGGGCGCTGATCGCCGATGCCGGCTTGACCGTGCGCGGCGCCTTGCGCATCAAGGGCACGCCGTACAAGGATCTGGGCCTGGACGATGCCGCCCTGAGCGACGACCAGCTCATCGACCACATGCTGCGGCACCCCCTCCTGATCAACCGGCCTTTCGTCGTCACCGAGCGGGGCACGCGGCTGTGCCGTCCGTCGGACCTGGCGCTCGACCTGCTGCCCGCCGACGCCGCGGCCGAGCTCGAGAAAAAAGAGGTCAAGAAAGAGGAGGGCACCCCTTTCCTGCGCGATGAACCCATCGCCGGCGACGCGCCGGATTTCGTCGCCGCGCTGCTCGATGCCGGATTGCCCATCGGCGACCTGGCCGAATCCAACCGGACCTTCTACGCCTATCGCACACCTGCCGGCCGCCTGGCCGGCTATGGCGGATTCGAGCGCTACGCCGACAACGCGCTGCTGCGCTCCATCACCGTGCCGCCAATGAACCGGGGACAGGGAATAGGGCGCAACCTGCTGGCGCTGCTGCAGCGCCGCGCCTACGGCCTGGGCGCCCGCCAGGCCTGGCTGCTGGCCGGCACGGCGGCGCCGTTCTTCGCGCAGGCGGGTTTCAAGGCCGTTGCCAGGGAGCAGGCGCCGCAGGCCATCCTGGCCACCCGGCAAGCCGCGGATCTGTGCCCGGCCAATGCCGCGCTGATGAAGCGGACCATTGCATTCTGAGGCAACGCCTTGAAGCAAACGCCAGCCCGGCGCGCCCGGTTATATACGGCGCGCGATTTTTTCTTAAACCCGTCAAGACGCCGCAGTATGCTTGCCTCATGACTACCCAACGACAACTCAAGCTGGGCGCTTTCATGCGCCCGGTCAGCATCCACACCGGCGCCTGGCGCTATCCCGGCGCGTATCGCGATGCCAATTTCAACTTCGCCCATCTCAAGCGCTTCGCGCAGCAGCTGGAGGCCGCGCGCTTCGACGCCTTCTTCATGGCCGACCACCTGGCGCTCTTGAACATGCCGATGGACGCGCTCAAGCGCAGCCACACCGTGACCTCGTTCGAGCCCTTCACGCTGCTCTCGGCGCTGAGCCAGGCCACCGAACACATCGGCCTGGTGGCGACCGCCTCGACCACCTTCGACCAGCCTTTCCACATCGCCCGCCGGTTCGCCTCGCTCGACCACCTGAGCAACGGCCGGGCGGGGTGGAACGTCGTCACCACCTCCAACCCCGACGCCGCCCTGAACTTCGGGCTGGAAGAGCACATGGACCACGACGAGCGCTACGCCCGGGCCCGCGAGTTCTACGACGTCGTGACCGGCCTGTGGGACAGCTGGGCCGACGACGCCTTCATCCGCGATGCGGAGCAGGGCCTGTACTTCGACCCGTCGCGCCTGCATACGCTGGACCACAAGGGCAAATACCTGTCGGTGCGCGGGCCGCTGCACATCGCGCGGCCGGTGCAGGGCTGGCCGGTCATCGTGCAGGCCGGGGCCTCCGAGCCCGGCAAACAACTGGCCGCCGAAACCGCCGAGGTCGTCTTCACCGCGCAGAATTCGCTGGAAGGGGGCCGCCGCTTCTACGCCGACGTGAAAGGGCGCATGGACAAGCTCGGCCGCAGCCGCGACTACCTCAAGATCCTGCCGGGCGCGCTGGTCGTGGTGGGCGATACCCTCGAAGAGGCCCGCGCCATCCGCGCCAGGCTCGACAGCCTGGTGTATTACGACAGCGCCATCGCCTCGCTGTCCATCGCCCTGGGCTGCGACGCCTCGACATTCGACCCCGACGGCCCCCTGCCCGAGGACATCCCCGAGAGCAACGCCACCCGCAGCGCCCGCGAACGCGCGATCGAAACGGCGCGGCGCGAAGGCCTGACCGTGCGCCAGCTGGCCCAGCGCCTGGGCGGCTACGGCGGGCTGGCCTTCGTGGGCACGGCGGCTTCCATCGCCGACGAGATGCAGGAATGGCTGGAGACCGAAGGGTCGGACGGCTTCAACATCATGTTCCCGTGGCTGCCCGGCGGCCTGGACGCCTTCGTCGACAAGGTCGTGCCGGAACTGCAGCGCCGCGGCATCTTCCGGCGCGAATACGAAGGCGCGACGCTGCGCGAGAACCTGGGGCTGCCCAGGCCGGGAAACCGGTTTTTTCCTTAATTAAGTGTTGCGTCATTGGCCGAGTGGTTTAATGACGGGCTATGTCCACTGTTCAACCACGCGTGCTGCTCATCCTCAGCGCGCTCATGTCGCTCGCCTCGATCTCGACCGACATTTACCTTCCCGCGATGCCCGCGCTGGCCACCGGCCTGCATGCTGAAATCAGCCAAGTCGCGCTCACGCTTTCATCCTTTCTGATCGGTTTTTCCCTGGGGCAGCTGATATGGGGCCCCATCAGCGACCGCTACGGCCGGCGGGTGCCGATCGCCATCGGTATGGTCCTGTTCATGGCGGGATCGGTAGGCTGCGCCTTGTCCGATTCGGTCTCCCAGATGCTGGGCTGGCGCGTGGTGCAGGCCGCCGGCGCCTGCGCGGGACCGGTGCTGGCGCGCGCGATCGTGCGCGACCTCTATGCGCGGGAACATGCGGCGCGCATGATGTCCACGCTCATGCTGGTCATGGGCATCGCGCCGCTGGTCGGGCCGCTCCTGGGCGGGCAGATCCTGGTCTATTCGTCCTGGCGCGGCATCTTCTGGTTCCTGGTCGTCCTGGGCGGCCTGATCCTGTTCTCCCTGCGCGGCCTGCCCGAAACCCTGACGGAGGAACGCCGCGCCACCACGCCGCTGAGCAGCGCGTTCCGCGACTATTACGACCTCGTCCGCGACCCCCGGCTGCTTGGCTGCGCCTTGTCGGGCGGTTTCTTCTATGCCGGGGTCTATGCCTTCCTGGCCGGCACGCCCTTTGCCTACATCCAGTACTACCACGTGCGGCCGCAGCTCTACGGCTTTCTGTTCGGGCTGAACATCGTCGCCATGATGCTCGCCAATTTCACCAACTCCCGGCTGGTGATGCGGGTCGGCCCCGAACGCATGCTGCGCCTGGGCGGCTGGGTCGTGGCGCTGGCCGGCGTGGTCCTGGCCGTCAATGCCCTGTTCGGCTGGGGCGGGCTGGCCGGCCTGGTCGCGCCGATCTTCTTTTACGTGGGCATGAACGGCTTCATCGTGGCCAACTCGGTCGCGGCCGCGCTGTCGGCCTTCCCGAATCGCGCCGGCTCGGCCTCGTCGCTGGTGGGCGCCATCCATTTCGGCTCCGGCATCCTCAGTTCGGCGATGGTCGGCTGGTTTGCGGACGGCACGCCCTGGACCATGGGCTGGATCATGGGCCTGATGGGCCTGGGCTGCCTGGCCGCGGCGGCGGGGTCTTTCGGGATACAGCGGCGCAGGGCCAACGCCGCGTGATCGCCGGGCAGGCCATGGGCGTCGTCAACCCCATGCTCACCCGCATATAGGATTTTTCTCGAAAAGGTATTATCTGCTGCGGAACCGGGCGAGACCGGACCATTCGAACAAGGCGGAAATACCTCATGCGCCGACTGATCCGCGCGCTGTTCGGCGACGAGCAAGGCGAGTTGCGCCAAAAAATCGCTGTCCTCTACCTGCTGCTGATCGGCTTCAACGTCGCGGCATGGGCGTGGGCGTTCATGCAATTCCATCGCTACCCGCTGTTGATGGGCACCAGCCTGCTGGCCTGGACGCTCGGGCTGCGCCACGCCGTCGACGCCGACCACATCGCCGCCATCGACAACGTCACGCGCAAGCTGATGCAGGAAGGCAAGCGCCCGATTTCGGTCGGCCTGACGTTCTCGCTCGGGCATTCCACCATCGTGGCGCTTGCCTCGGTGGGCATCGCCATGACGGCGCTCGCCATGCAAAGCCGCATGGCGGCCTTCAAGGAAATCGGCGGGCTGGTCGGCACGCTGGTCTCCACCTTCTTCCTGTTCACGATCGCGCTGATGAACCTGTGGATACTCCGCTCGGTCGTGCGCACGTTCCGCCGCGTGCGGCGCGGGGAGCCCTACGCCGACGAGGATCTCGACCTGCTGCTGGCCGGCCGCGGGCCGCTCTCGCGGCTGTTCAGGCCGCTCTTCGGGCTCATCACCCGCAGCTGGCACATGTATTTCCTCGGTTTCCTGTTCGGGCTGGGCTTCGACACGGCGACCGAGGTGGGGCTGCTGGGCATCTCGGCCGCCGGCGCGGCGCAGGGCATGCCGCTCTGGTCCATCCTGGTGTTTCCCGCGCTCTTCACCGCCGGCATGACGCTGGTCGACACGACCGATAGCATCCTGATGCTGGGCGCCTACGGCTGGGCCTTCGTCAAGCCGATCCGCAAGCTCTACTACAACATCACCATTACCGCGATCTCCGTCGCGGTGGCCTTGATCGTCGGCGGCATCGAGGGGCTGGGCCTGCTCGCCGACAAGCTCCAGTTGAACGGGGCCTTCTGGGACGCGGTCGGCGGCCTGAACGACAACTTCGGGCTCATCGGCTATATCGTGATCGCCGTGTTCGTCGGCAGTTGGGGGCTGTCCGCGGCGATCTACCGGATCAAGCGCTTCGAAGACCTCGACATCCCGATCCAGCCCGGCGCGCCATCCGGCCGGACCTAGCGGAACGCGTCAGCCCGGCCGGCCGCCGTCGTCCTGCAGCAGCGTGAAGTCGAAGAGCGCTTCGGGCGCCTGGTCCAGCGCCTGGCCGGCGAGCACGCGGCGCAGCGCCGCGTGCTGCTGCCGGGATGCATCGTCATGGCACCCGAGCAAGTCGAAAAAGCGCTGCGGCAGGATGCCGGCGCGCAGCACTGCCCGCACCC
>DASWPO010000192.1:0-9400 GCA_036404015.1 Bordetella sp.
CGACTGGCATATAACTGACCGAAATGTCAGTTGCTCGACAGCGTGCGGTACCGCAGCGTTTCATACAGTCGAGCCATGAACCCTACGACATCCGCTGCGCCGCCCGTCCCGTGCCGGCGCCCAGCCCTGCTCCTGCTGCTGACAGCCCTGGCGCTGACCGGCTGCACGGTCGGACCGGACTATGTGCGCCCCGCCGTCGACGCGCCCGCCTCTTACAAGGAGCAAGGCCCCTGGAAAACGGCCCAGCCCGGCAATATCGACGACCGGCAGGACTGGTGGAAAAGTTACGGCGACAGCACCCTGGATCAATTGATGGACCAGGCCAATGCCGCGAACCTGACCGTGCAGGTGGCCATGGCGCAATACCGCCAGGCGCGCGCCGAGGACCAGGCCGCGCGCTCGTCGTTCTGGCCGCAGCTGGGCCTGAGCGCCGGCCCGAGCCGCGCCCGCACCAATACCGGCGGCACCGACGGCGGCACCAAGCTGGCCAACGCCTATGCCATCGGCCTGGACGCCAGTTGGGAGCCCGACCTGTGGGGCGAGGTGCGCCGTTCGGTGGAAGCCAGCACCGCCACGGCGCAGGCTTCGGCCGCGCAACTAGCCGCCGCCCGGCTGAGCATCCAGGCCGAGCTGGCCCAGGACTACCTGCAGTTGCGCGTCACCGACCAGCAGAAAGCCCTGTACGCGCGCACCCTGGCCGCCTACACGCGTTCGCTGGCGCTCACCCGCAGCCAGTACGAGGCCGGCGTCACGCTGCGCTCGGACGTGGCCCTGGCCGACGCCCAGCTGAAGACGACGCAGGCCCAGTCCATCGACCTGGATGCCCAGCGCAACCAGCTCGAACACGCCATCGCCATCCTGATCGGCAAGCCGCCGGCGGAATTCTCGCTGCCCCCGGCGGATGGCTGGCGGGCCAGCCTGCCGCAGACGCCCGCCGGCGTGCCCTCGCAACTGCTGGAGCGCCGGCCCGACATCGCCAACGCCGAACGCCTGGCCGCGGCGGCCAACGCCAATATCGGCGTGGCGCAGGCGGCCTACTACCCCAGCCTGACGCTGAGCGCCGGCGGCGGCTTCAGCGCCCCGGGCGGCGGCCTGGCGCAATGGTTCAGCGTGCCCAACCGCGTCTGGGCGCTGGGCGCCTCGCTGGCCGAGACGCTGTTCGACGGCGGCCTGCGCGATGCGCACACCGACGCCGCCCGCGCCGCCTACGACGCCGCGGTGGCGCAGTACAAACAGACCGTGCTGGGCGGCTTCCAGGAAGTCGAGGACAACCTCTCCACCCTGCGGGTGCTGGGCGACGAGAACACCGCCCAGGACCAGGCCGTGGACGCCTCGCGCCTGGCCGAGCGGCTGGCCCTGAGCCAATACCGGGCCGGCACCACGACCTATCTCACCGTCGTCACGGTGCAGGCGCAGACCCTATCCAATGAACGGACCTCGTCCGAGCTGCTGGGCCGCCAGTTGGTGGCCAGCGTGGCGCTGGTCAAGGCGGTCGGCGGCGGCTGGAAGGCCAGCCAGCTCGACGGCGAGGCCGCCGCGGCGCAGACGGAACAGGCGGCCGCGGACGGCAAGCGCGCCGATTGAACGCACATCAGACTCGAGAGCAGAAAATCATGGCTAAACCATCGTTTCCACGCCGCGCCGTCCTGGCCGCAGGCGCCGCGGCGCTCGCCGCCGCCGGCCTCTGGCAGGCGGTCCGACCGGTCCACGCGGCCGACACCCCCGCGCCCAAGGACCCGCCGGTGCTGGTCCGTTCGGCCACGGTACAGCAGCAGGACGTACCCATCTACCTCACCGGCGTGGGCACGGTGACGGCCAACCAGTCGGTCACGGTCAAGGTGCGCGTCGACGGCCAGCTCGACAACGTGGCCTTCACCGAGGGCCAGGACGTGCAGGCGGGCCAGTTGCTGGCGCAGATCGACCCGCGCGCCCTGCAGGCCCAGCTGCAGCAGGCCGTGGCCACCCAGGCCAAGGACCAGGCGCAGCTCGTCAACGCCAGGCGGGACATGCAGCGCTACGCCAAGCTGATCAAGGAAGACGCCGCCACCCAGCAGCAGATCGACACGCAGACCGCGCTGGTCAGCCAACTGGAAGCGGCGGTGCAGATGGACGCGGCCCAGGTCAGCTACGCCAAGGTGCAGCTCGGCTACGCGACCATCACCGCCCCCATCGGCGGGCGCACCGGCGTGCGCCTGATCGACCAGGGCAATATCGTGCACGCCACCGACAACACCGGCCTGGTGGTGATCAACCAGATCGACCCCATCGCGGTGCTGTTCACCCTGCCCGAGGACGCCGTGACCGAGATCAACCGCATCTTGTCGACGGGCGGCCAGGCGCTCGCGGTGGCGGCGCTCAAGCGCGACACCAACCAGCCGCTGGGCCAGGGCAAGCTGATGCTGGTCAACAACCAGATCGACACCAGCAGCGGCACGGTCCAGCTCAAGGCGCTGTTCCCCAACCCGGCGCACGCCCTGTGGCCCGGCCAGTACGTCAACGCGCGGCTGCAACTGGGCCTGCGCAAGCAGGCGCTGACGATCGCCGCCCCGGCCGTGCAGCGCGGCCAGGACGGCACCTACGTCTACACCCTCGACGACAACCGCGTGGCCAGGCTGCAGCCGGTGCACGTCGCGGACATCCAGGACGGCACCGCCGTCATCGACCAGGGCGTCAAGGCCGGCGACCGCGTGGTGATCGACGGGCAGTACAAGCTCAAGCCCGGCCTGCGCACCGTCGAAGCCAAGACCGACGCGACCGACGCCGGTGACACCGGGGCAGGCAAATGAGCATTTCCGCCGCTTTCATCAAACGTCCCATCGGCACCAGCCTGCTGGCGGCGGCCCTGCTGCTGGTGGGCGTGGCCGCCTGGCCGCTGCTGCCGATAGCCCCACTGCCGCAGGTCGACTTCCCGACCATGCAGATCACCGTCAACCTGCCGGGCGGCAGTCCGGAGACCATGGCGTCGAACGTGGCCCAGCCGCTGGAGCGGCAGTTCGCCCTGATCGCCGGCCTGTCGCAGATGACCTCGGTGAGCGCGCAGAACCAGTCGCAGATCACCCTGCAGTTCGACCTGGACCGCAACATCGACCTGGCGGCCGTCGACGTCCAGGCGGCCATCAACGCGGCCTCGGGCCAGTTGCCCACCAACCTGCCCAGCTCGCCGTCCTACCGCAAGGTCAATCCGGCCGACGCGCCCGTCATGCTGCTGAGCGTGCAGTCCAAGACCCTGCCCATCACCCAGGTCAACGACTACGCCGACAACATCCTGGCGCAGCAGATCTCGCAGATCAAGGGCGTGGGCCTGGTCAACATCGGCGGCCAGCAGAAGCCCGCGGTGCGCATCCAGGTCGACCCTGAAAAGCTCCGCGCCCTGGGCTTGTCGCTGGAAGACATCCGCGGCGTCATCGCCGACACCACCGTCAACCAGCCCAAGGGCACCCTGGACGGCCCGGCGCAGAACTTCACCGCCTACACCAACGACCAGCTGCTCAAGGCCGCGCCGTGGAACGACATGGTGCTGGCCTACAAGAACGGCGCGCCCATCCGCGTGCGCGACGTGGGCGTGGCGGTGGACGCCGCCGAGAACAACAAGCTGGCCGGCTGGGCCTTCACCGGCGGCTCGCCGGTGCCGGGCAACACCATCACCAACGGCCGCGGCGTCGTGCTGCAGATCACCAAGCAGCCCGGCGCCAACGTGATCGAAACGGTGGACGCGATCAACGCGGCCATGCCGCAATTGCGCGCGGAGATCCCGCCCACGGTGGAGGTCAACACCATCATCGACCGCACGCAGAACATCCGCGCCTCGGTCAAGGACGTGGAGTTCACCCTGCTGCTGACCATCCTCCTGGTGGTGATGATCATCTTCGTGTTCCTGCGCGACCTGGCGGCGACCCTCATTCCCTGCATTACCGTGCCGCTGGCGCTGATGGGCACCGCCGCTTTCATGTACGTGCTGGGATACAGCCTGGACAACCTGTCGCTGATGGCCCTGACCATCGCGGTGGGCTTCGTGGTCGACGACGCCATCGTGATGCTGGAGAACATCTACCGGTACGTCGAAGAGGGCATGAATCCGCTGGAGGCCGCCTACAAGGGCGCCAGCGAGATCGGCTTCACCATCATGTCGATCTCGGTGTCGCTGATCGCGGTCTTCATCCCGCTGCTGCTGATGGGCGGCATCGTCGGCCGGCTGTTCCGCGAATTCGCGGTGACCGTCACCCTGACCATCGTGGTGTCGGTGGCGGTGTCGCTCACGCTCACGCCCATGCTGTGCTCGCGCTACCTGCGCAACCAGCACGGCAGGCCGCACAGCCGCCTGTTCGACCTGTTCGAACGCGGCTTCGACGCCATGCTCAACGGCTACAAGCGCGGCCTGCAGTTCGTGCTCAAGCACCAGTTCGCCACCCTGCTGGTCTTCCTGGGCACGATGGCGTTCACCGGCCTGATGTTCGTGACCATGCCCAAGGGCTTCTTCCCCCAGCAGGACACGGGATTCATCTACGGCTTCGCCCAGTCGGCCCAGGACTCCTCGTTCAGCTCCATGAACGAGCGCATGCTGCAACTGTCCGACGTGCTGCGCAAGGACAAGGACATCACCGCCTTCGGCATGAACGGCAACCAGACGCAGTTCAACACCGGCAACTTCTACATCAACCTGCGCTCCAAGGACAAAGGCCGCACCGCCACGCCCGACGAGATCATCCGCCGGCTGCGCCCGCAGCTCGCCAAGGTGCCGGGCGTCACGCTCTACATGCAGGCCGGCCAGGACATCAACGTGGGCGGCCGCCTGTCGCGCACGCAATACCAGTACACGCTCACCGACACCAGCCTGGAGGAGCTCAACCAATGGGCGCCCAAGCTGCTGACGCGCTTCTCGCAGTTGCCGCAACTGACCGACGTGGCGTCCGACCAGCAGAGCAACGCGCCCGCGGCCAACCTGACCATCGACCGCGCCCGCGCCTCCAGCTTCGGCATCACGCCGGCCATGATCGACAGCACCATCTACGACGCGATCGGCCAGCGGCAGGTGACGCAGTACTTCACCCAGCTCAACAGCTACCACGTCGTGCTGGAAGTCACGCCGGCGCTGCAGAAGGACCCGAGCCTGTTCGACAAGCTGTACGTGACCTCGCCGATCAACAACGAGCAGATCCCCTTGTCGTCCTTCGTGCACCTGGACACCACCAAGACCGCCTACCTGGCGATCAACCACCAGGGCCAGTTCCCGGCGGTGACGCTGTCGTTCAACCTGGCGCCGGGCGCCTCGCTGGGCGACGCGGTCAATGCGATCAACGCCGCCAAGGCCCAGATGGGCGTGCCCGACACGCTGGTCGGCGCCTTCCAGGGCACGGCCAAGGCCTTCGGCGACTCGCTGCGCTCGCAGCCCTACCTGATCGCCGCCGCGCTGATCGCGGTGTACATTGTGCTGGGCCTGCTGTATGAGAGCTACATCCACCCGATCACCATACTCTCGACCCTGCCCTCGGCCGGCCTGGGCGCGCTGCTGATCCTGCGCGCGGGCGGCTTCGACCTGAGCGTGATCGCGCTGATCGGCATCATCCTGCTGATCGGCATCGTCAAGAAGAACGGCATCATGATGATCGACTTCGCCCTGCACGCCGAGCGCGAGAAGGGCATGTCGCCGCGCGAGGCCATCTACCAGGCCTGCCTGCTGCGCTTTCGCCCCATCATGATGACCACCATGTGCGCGCTGCTCAGCGGCCTGCCGCTGATGATAGGCAACGGCCAGGGCGCCGAGCTGCGCCGCCCCCTGGGCTACGCCATGGTGGGCGGCCTGGTGGTGTCGCAGATGCTGACGCTCTTCACGACCCCGGTGGTCTACCTCTACCTGGACCGCGCCCACTTCTGGTACATGAAACGCAAAGAAGCCCGCGCGGCGCGCAAGCGCGGCGCCGGCACGGGTGAACACGGCGGCGGGCACGGCGCGGGATCGCACGGGCAGCACGGCGAACCCCCGGCCGCCCCATCGGGGGCGCAGACGGTCGTGCAAAAATAGGAACATGCATCCTAGCTCCCGGCCCTTGCCATGAAGATACTGATCATCGAAGACGAGGTCAAAACCGCCGACTACCTGCGCAAGGGGTTGACGGAGCAAGGCTGCGCCGTCGACGTGGCGCACAACGGCATCGACGGGAGGCACCAGGCGCTGGAGCACGACTACGACGTGATCGTGCTCGACGCCATGCTGCCCGGCATGGACGGCTTCGAGGTGCTGCGTTCGCTGCGCCTGGTGCGCCAGACGCCGGTCATCATGCTGACCGCCCGCGACAGCCTGGAAGACCGCATCAAGGGCCTGCACGACGGCGCCGACGACTACCTGGTCAAGCCCTTCTCCTTCCTGGAGCTGCTGGCGCGCCTGCAGGCGCTGACGCGGCGCGGCCGGGCGCAGGAGCCCATGCAGCTGCGCATCGGCGACCTGCAGATCGACCTGGCCAGCCGCAAGGCGCAGCGCGGCGGCGTGCGCATCGACCTGACCGCCAAGGAATTCGCCCTGCTGGCGGTGCTGGCGCGGCGCAAGGGCGACATCCTCTCCAAGACGGCGATCGCCGAGCTGGTCTGGGACATGAACTTCGACAGCAGCGTCAACGTGGTCGAGGTCGCCATCAAGCGGCTGCGCGCCAAGATCGACGGTCCGTTCAACACCAAGCTGCTGCACACGATACGCGGCATGGGCTACGTGCTGGAGCCGCGCGACGAAACCGGCGTCGCCTGAGGCCAGGCCATGAAGCCGTCCATCACGACCCGGCTGGCCGTCATCTTCGCCTCGGTGGCGCTGGTGACGTTCACGCTGATCGGCGTGGGGCTGTACGCGGTGCTCTACAGCGAACTGCTGCGCCAGCAGACCGACGTGCTCAACACCACCGCCAACGACATCCAGTATTCGCTGGCGCGCATCGGCACGCTGGACCGCTGGGGCCGCCTGAAGACCCGCCTGGACACGCTGACCACCTCCGACGGCAGCCTGCGCTTCTGGGTCATCAGCCCCGATGCGCGCTTCGACTACGGCAGCGATCCGCCGTCCGGCGACAGCATGGCCGAGGGCTTCGGCCACCTGGTCCGGCCGGACCGGGAATACCCCATGCGCACCCTCACCCGCATGATCCCGCCCATCGACGACCGGCCCCGGGTCAAGCTCGTCATCGGCATCGAGACCGCGCCCTATTTTCACACCCTGCACACCTTCCTCAGCGCCCTGGCGGTCTTGCTGATGTTGGCGGTGCTGCTGATCCTGCTGCTCAGCCAGTGGGTGGCCAAGACCGCCCTGCGCCCCCTGCGGCGCCTGTCGAACGAAGCCCAGCAGCTCAGCCCCCGGCACCTGTCGCAGCGCCTGCGCACCGACCGGCTGCCCATCGAGCTGGCCGACCTGACGGCGGCCTTCAACGGCGCGCTCAGCCGGCTCGAGGCCGCCTACAAGCAGCTGGAGGCCTTCAACGCCGACGTGGCCCACGAACTGCGCACCCCGCTCACCAACCTGATCGGGCACACCCAGGTGGCGCTGTCGCGGCGGCGCAGCGCCAAGGACCTGGAAGAAGTGCTGCAGACCAACCTGGAAGACCTCGACCAGTTGCGCGCCATCGTCAACGACATGCTGTTCCTGGCGCGCGCCGACCAGGGCGAAGCGGCCAGCGGGCTGGTGCGCACCGTGCTGGCCGGCGAGGTCGGCAAGACCATCGAGTTCTTCGAGTTCGTCCTCGACGACCTGGGGCTCACGGTGGACATCGAGGGCGACGTCGAGGCCAAGGCGGCCATCGACACGGCGCGCCTGCGCCGCGCCATCACCAACCTGCTGCAGAACGCCATCCAGCATACGCAGGGCGGCACGCGCATCGTGGTGCGCATCCAGCGCCTGGACAGCATGGTGCGCATCGCCGTGGCCAACCCGGGCAAGACCATCGAGCCGCAGCACCTGCCGCGGCTCTTCGACCGCTTCTACCGGGTCGACCCGGCCCGCCACGACGACGGCGGGACCCACGGGCACGGCCTGGGTCTGGCCATCGTCAAGGCGGTCGCCAGCATGCACGGCGGCAGCGTATTCGCCACCAGCGACGCCGGCCTGACCACGATAGGCTTCAGCGTCCGGGCCTAGGAGCCCGCCGGAGGCGCCCGCGCCCGCCCGGCCGGCCGGCGCGCTAAAATAGTCTGTTTCGCACCGCAAAAATCCAAGAATCAGGAACCGCTCCATGGAAGCCGAACGCCAGAACCAGATCGCCGCCCGCCTTGCCGACTACGCGCAGCGCGAGCGGGCGCTACGGGGGTATCTTTGACTACGACGCCCGCGCCGAGCGTCTGCAAGTCGTCAATGCCGAGCTGGAAGACCCAGCCGTCTGGAACGACCCCAAGCACGCCCAGGACCTGGGCCGTGAAAAAAAATCCCTCGATGACGTCGTCACGACGCTGACCGAACTCAGCACCGGCATTGCCGACGCGCGCGAGCTTTTCGAGCTGGCCGCCGCCGACGGCGACGACGACACGATGCTGGCCGTCGACGAGGACGCCAACGGCTTCCAGGTCCGCCTCGAAGGCCTGGAATTCCGCCGCATGTTCTCCAACCCGGCCGACCCGCTGAACTGCTTCCTGGACATCCAGGCCGGCGCCGGCGGCACCGAGGCGCAGGACTGGGCCTCCATGCTGCTGCGCCAGTACCTCAAGTACGCCGAGCGCAAGGGCTTCGCGGCCTCCGTCATGGAAGAATCCGAGGGTGAAATCGCCGGCATCAAGTCGGCCACCATCAAGATCGAGGGCGAGTACGCCTTCGGCATGCTGCGCACCGAGACCGGCGTGCACCGCCTGGTGCGCAAGAGCCCCTTCGACTCCTCGGGCGGCCGCCACACCTCGTTTGCCAGCGTGTTCGTCTACCCCGAGATCGACGACTCCTTCGAGATCGAGATCAACCCGGCCGACCTGCGCATCGACACCTACCGCGCCAGCGGCGCGGGCGGCCAGCACATCAACAAGACCGACTCCGCCGTGCGCATCACCCACCTGCCCACCAATATCGTGGTGCAGTGCCAGAACGACCGCTCGCAGCACCGCAACCGCGCCGAGGCCATGCAGATGCTGAAGTCGCGCCTGTACGAGCTGGAAATGCGCAACCGCATGGCCGAGCAGCAAAAGCTCGAAGACTCCAAGACCGACGTGGGCTGGGGCCACCAGATCCGCTCGTATGTGCTGGACCAGAGCCGCATCAAGGACTTGCGCACCAACGTCGAAATTTCCAACACGCAGAAGGTGCTGGACGGCGACCTGGACCCCTTCATCCAGGCCAGCCTGAAGCAAGGCGTCTAGGCCCCTGCCCCTCCGAGGACACCCGCATGACCGACACCGTTGCAATCCTCACCGGCGCCTCGCGCGGCATAGGCCTCGCGCTGGCGCGCGG
>DASWPO010000193.1:0-11478 GCA_036404015.1 Bordetella sp.
GGCCGCCAGGGCGAAACTGGCGTCGGCCGGCGAGAAATCCAGCGCGGCCAGGTCGGCCTGGGCCACTTCGGCCAGCACCTCGGCCGCCTCGGCCATGTGGCGGGCATGGCGCGCCACGATGGCCTGCCACCCGGGCCAGCGCGCATCGAGCGCGGGCTTGAGCTGCGTGCGCACCGCCGCGCGGGTGTAGCGGGCGTCGGTATTGGTGGGGTCCTCGACGGGCTGCCAGCCCTGGGCCCGGGCAAAGTCCGCCGCCGCGTCACGCAGCGCGGCGCGCGGCACGGCCAGCCAGGGGCGCAGGTAGCGGATGCCGTCGCGCTCGGTTTGCGCCGCCATGGCGGCCATGCCCTGCAGGCCGGCGCCGCGCAGCAGGCGCAGCAGCACGGTCTCGGCCTGGTCGTCCTGGTGATGGGCCAGCAGGATGTGGTTTACGCCCGCATGCCGGGCCAGGCCGGCAAAGGCTTCGTAGCGGGCCTGGCGGGCCGCGGCCTCGATGCCCTTGCCGGTATCGTCCGGCACGCGCACGCGGGCCTGCAGCACGGGGGCGCCCAGCAGCGCGCCCAGGGTCTGGACGTGCGCGGCCCAGTCATCGGCCTGCGCCAGCAGGCCGTGGTGGATATGGAACAGGGTGAGGTCGATGCCCAGGCCGCGTGCCGCATGCGCCGCGGCCAAGGCCAGCATGGCCGAATCGGCCCCGCCGCTGACGGCGGCGGCGATGTGCGCGGTGTCCTTGGGCAAGCCCCGCAGCGCAGCGCGCACGCAGGCAATCAGGTCGGCGGGACAATCCGGCAGGCGGCGCTCGGCATCGGTCATGGAGCGCTCGCGCGGCAGGTCGCCCGCCCACGCAGGCTAGGCGCGGACTTCTTGGAAACGGCCGTAGGACAGCAGGCGCTGCACGCGCTGCTCGACCAGTTCTTCCGGATTCATGCCCTGCAGCTGGCGCAGGGTATCGCCCAGCGCGCGGCGCAGCAGGCGCGCCATGACGCGCGGGTCGCGATGGGCGCCGCCCACGGGCTCGTTGACCACGCGGTCGACCAGGCCCAGGTCTTTCAGGCGCGGGGCCGTGATGGCCAGGGCTTCGGCCGCGTCGGGCGCCTTCTCGGCGCTGCGCCACAGAATGGACGCGCAGCCTTCGGGCGAGATCACCGAGTAGGTGGCGTATTGCAGCATGAGCACGGCATTGCCCACGGCGATGGCCAGCGCGCCGCCCGAGCCGCCTTCGCCGATGATGGTGCAGATGACGGGCACCTTGAGCTCGGCCATGGCGTACAGATTGTGGCCGATGGCCTCGGACTGGCCGCGCTCCTCGGCGCCGATGCCGGGATAGGCGCCCGGGGTATCGACGAAGGTGAACACGGGCAGATTGAACTTCTCGGCCAGGCGCATCAGGCGCAAGGCCTTGCGGTAGCCCTCGGGACGCGGCATGCCGAAATTGCGCGCGGCGCGCTCCTTGGTGTCGCGGCCCTTCTGGTGGCCGATCACCATGCACGCGGCGCCGTTAAAGCGCGCCAGGCCGCCCACGATGGACTGGTCGTCGGTGTACATGCGGTCGCCGTGCAATTCGTGGAAGTCGGTGAAGATCTCGCGCACGTAGTCCAGCGTATAGGGGCGCTGGGGGTGGCGCGCCACCAGGGCGGTCTGCCAGGGAGTGAGCTTGCCGTAGATTTCCTTGGCCAGCGTCTGGCTCTTTTGCTGCAGCCGTCCGATCTCGTCGGAAATGTCGACCGCCGAGTCGGCCTGCACGTAGCGCAGCTGCTCGATCTTGTTTTCCAGCTCGGCCAGGGGCTGTTCGAATTCCAGGAATGTATTGCGCATGAAGAAGATTCCGGTAATGGACGCCTGCTTTGTTCTTGCCCGGGCTCAGTACTGGACCGGTGTCGGGTCCAGGCTGCGCCAGAGGTACCAGGTCGCCACGGTGCGCCAGGGTTGCCATGCCAGCGAAACTTCACGAGCCTCGAAACGCGAGACCGGTTCGCCACTGAAATAGTGTAACGAGATTGCTTTGAGCAACCCCAGGTCATCCAACGGCAAGATATCCGGCCGCTGCAGATTGAAGATCAAAAACATCTCCGCTGTCCAGCGGCCGATACCCCTAATAGCGACCAGCTCGTCAATGACGTCCTCATCCTGCATGGCGGCCCATTTCTCGGGGCGCACCCGGCGCTCGCTGAAATGCGCGGCCAGGTCTTGCAGGTATTCGGCCTTGCGCTGGGACAGGCCGGCGGCGCGCAGGCCTTCCATGCCGGTTTTCAGCACGACCGCCGGCGCCGGGCGCTTGCCCACGGTGTCGATGAACTTGCCCCACACGGCATCGGCGGCCCGGACGGAAATCTGCTGTCCGACAATGGCGCGCGCAAGCGTAATGAAAGGCGTGCCGCGCGAGGTCAGCCAGACCTGCGGGTGCTGCGGGATGATCTTCTTGAGAATGCGGTCGCGCTTTACCAGGTGCGCGACGGCGTCTTCCCAATAATCGGGCTTCTCGATGGCGATATCAGCGCTGGACATGGATGGACAACTCGGTTCAGGCGCGACGCCATTGGGTGATGCCGCCCGGCTTGTCGTCGAGCTCGATGCCGGCGGCATGCAGCTCGGCGCGGATGCGGTCGGCCTCGGTGAAATTGCGGGCCTGCTTGGCCGCGGCGCGGGCGGCGACCAGGGCGTCGATGGCGGCGGAATCGAGCTCGGCCGAGGCAGCCGAGCCGGCACGATAGCGCGTGACGCTCTGGAAATAGGTCTCGGGATCCTGCTGCAGCAGGCCCAGCAGGCCGCCCAACTGCTTGAGCTGCCCGGCCGCGCGCGCGCTTTTCGTGCGGTTGGCCTCGGATGCCAGCTCGAACAGCGCGGCCACGGCGCCCGAGGTGTTGAAGTCGTCGTCCATGGCGGCCTTGAAGGCCTGGGCCTGGGGCTCGGTCCAGTCGATGTTCAGCCAGTCGGGCGCGACGTTGCGCAGGGCCTGGTAGAGGCTGTCGAGCGCGCTCTGGGCATCGAGCAGATTGTCGGGCGTGAAGTTCTGCGGGCTGCGGTAGTGATTGCGCACGATGAAAAAGCGCAGCATCTCCGCCTCGCGCGCACGCACGGCGTAATCGGCCTGGCTATCGGACAGGCCGGCCTCGTCGGCCACCGTCTGGCGGATGGTGCGGAAGTTGCCCAGCGACTTCGACATCTTGTCGGCGTCGACCATGAGCGGGCCGCAGTGCATCCACGTATTGGCCATGGTGCCGCCGAAGGCGCCCTCGGTCTGGGCGATTTCGTTTTCGTGGTGGGGGAACTTCAGGTCGGGGCCGCCGCCGTGGATGTCCAGGGGCTGGCCCAGCAGGGCGTGGCTCATGGCCGAGCACTCGATGTGCCAGCCCGGCCGGCCGGGGCCGTAGGGAGAGTCCCACTTGGTGTCGGCCGGCTCCTCGGGCTTGGCGGACTTCCACAGCACGAAATCCAGCGGATCGCGCTTGGCCGAACCCACGGCGACGCGCTCGCCGGCGCGCAAGTCGTCGAGCGTCTTGCCCGAGAGCTTGCCATAGCCGGCAAAGCCGCGCACCGCATAGTTCACGTCGCCGTCATCGGCCTGGTAGGCCAGGCCGTTTTCCCGCAGCTTGGCGATGATGCCGAGCATTTCGCCCACGTACTGCGTGGCGCGCGGCTCGTGGTCGGGCGACTGCACGCCCAGCGCGAGCTCGTCGGCGTGCATGGCGTCGATGTAGTAGGACGTCACCTCGCCGATGCGCCGGTTGGTTTCCACGGCGCGGCGGATGATCTTGTCGTCGATATCGGTGATGTTGCGCACGTATTCGACGGCGTAGCCGCTGGCGCGCAGCCAGCGCTGCACCACGTCGAACGACACCAGCATGCGGGCGTGGCCCAGGTGGCAATAGTCGTACACCGTCATGCCGCAGACGTACATGCGCACCTTGCCCGTTTCAACCGGCACGAAAGTCGTCTTGGCACGCGAGAGCGAGTTATAGATCTGCAGCATGGAACAGGGTTGTTGCCCGGCAGGAATGCACCCCGAAGATGCGAATCGGAATGCCGGGCTAAAATGGCGGTCGACAAGTATAACAAGCGGCCTGCCTCGCAAGCAGCTTCCCTGGCCGGCCGCTTTCCGACACTATCATGCCCATGTCCGTGACCTCGATGCTGCGTTTCCGCCGTGCCGTACTGGCGGCCGCCTCGCTGGCCGTGCTGGCGGCCGCCCCGCCGGCCGCCCAGGCCCAATCCATGGGCGGCGGCGGCGCGCTCACGTCCAACGCCAACCTCACCACGCTCGACCCCTACCCGCCCGAGAAAGGCTGGCAGGGGCTGTCCCATGCGCTGGACCATCTGCGCCCCGGACTCGATACCCGGCTCCAGCCCTCGCCCTCGCAGATCACCGACCACATCGAGGCCCGGATCAGCAACGGCGACTACGCCGGCGCCCTGAGCCAGATCGAGCAGCGCGAGGCCCAGCTCAAGGGCAAGCCCGGCACCGACGTGCAGCTGCTGTTCCAGCACGCGCGCGTGCTGGCCGCCCTGGGCCGCACCGACGAAGCCATCGCGATCTATACGGACATGACCACGCGCTTTCCCGAATTGCCCGAACCGTGGAACAATCTAGCGGCACTCCACGCCAAGCAAGGCAATCTGGACCAGGCCCGCGCAGCCCTGCGCATGGCGCTGCGGGCCGACCCCGACTATGCCGATGCGCAGGCAAACCTGAAGCTGCTGGCTTCGCGCGATCCTTCCGCGGACCAGCCCCGGACCAAGGAACCCCCTTCGCAATGATGCATCGCAACCACCCGCTGCGCCTGTCGGTCTGCGCCTTTGCGCTGGCCGCCCTGCTCCCCCTGGGAGCCGGCGCCCAAACCGGGTCTACTCCCGACTCTTCCGCCAAAACAGATAAAGGCACGCTACACATGAGCACACAACCCCGCGTCAAAATGGAAACCTCCCTGGGTGACTTCGTCCTGACCCTGGACGCCGAGAAGGCCCCCAAGACCACCGAAAACTTCCTTACCTACGTCAAGGAAGGCTTCTACGACGGCACGATCTTTCACCGCGTGATCGACGGCTTCATGATCCAGGGCGGCGGCTTCGAGCCGGGCCTCAAGCAAAAGCCCACCCACTCGCCCATCGAGAACGAGGCCAACAACGGCCTGAAGAACGACAAGTACACGATCGCCATGGCCCGCACCAGCGATCCGCACTCGGCCACGGCCCAGTTCTTCATCAACGCGGCCAACAACGATTTCCTGAACTTCACGGCGCCCACCCCCAATGGCTGGGGCTACACCGTGTTCGGCAAGGTCACCGAAGGCACCGAGACGATCGACAAGATCAAGGGTGTGAAAACCGGCAACAGCGGCTTCCACCAAAACGTGCCGACCGAAGATGTGCTCATCAAGAAAGCCGAAATCGTTGAATAGGCTGGTGCTGCCGGAAGGCCCCGTCTGGCTGGCCTCCGACCTGCACTTGAGCGAAAGCACCCCGGCCACGCAGGAAGCCTTTCTGGGCTTTTTGCAGGCGGCCGCCGGCGAGGCCGCGGCGCTGCTCCTGCCAGGCGACATCTTCAATACCTGGATCGGCGACGACGTGATCACCGATCCGGAGCCCTGGCTGGCCCAGGCGCTGGACGGCCTGAAGACCGCCGCCGCGCGCCTGCCGGTCTACCTGGGCCGCGGCAACCGCGACTTTCTCATGGGCCGCCGCCTGGCCCGCGCGCTGGGCGCCCACCTGCTTCCCGACAGTGTCCTGGCGAAGACCGCCTACGGCGACGTGCTGCTGTCCCACGGCGACGAATACTGTACCGACGATGAAGCCTACCAGCGCTGGCGCCGCAAGTCGCGCAACCCCATCGTGCAACGGATCTTCCTGCTGCGCAGCCTGGCCTCGCGCCAGGACTTCGCCCGCAGGGCCCGCGAAAAAAGCATGGCGGCCAAGCGGGACACGCCGCCGGCCATCATGGACGTGAACCCGCAGGCCGTGGAAAAAGCCTTCAGGGAAAGCGGCGCGCGCCTGATGGTGCATGGCCACACGCACCGGCCGGCCCGCCACGTGCTCACGGTGGACGGCCGGCAGTGCGAGCGCTGGGTGCTGCCCGACTGGGACCTGGACCATGCGGAGCCGCCGCGCGGCGGCTGGCTGGTCATAGACGCGGACGGCCCGCAGTTCTACGATCTGGAATCCGCCTGACCGGAACCGCCATGTACACCCCCGCCCACTTCGACGAAAGCCGCCCCGAAGCCCTGCACGACCTCATCACCCGCCACCCCCTGGGCATGCTGGTGACCCACGGCAAGAGCGGCCTGGACGCCAACCACATTCCCTTCGAGCTGGTGCCCGGCGAAGGGCCGCGCGGGATCCTGCGCGCCCACGTATCGCGCAACAACCCGGTGTGGCAGGACGTGGCCAATGGCGACGACGTGCTGGTGGTGTTCCGCGCGGCCGACGCCTACATTTCGCCCACCTGGTATCCCAGCAAGCACGAGGCGCACAAGCAGGTGCCCTCCTGGAACTACATGGTGGTCCACGTCCACGGCCGCATCGCCATCCGCGACGACGAGCGCTATGTGCGCGGCGTGGTGGCCAGGCTGACGCGCGCCCACGAGGCCGGCCAGCCCGTCCCCTGGAAGATGACCGACAGCCCGGCGCAATTCATCGACGCCATGCTGCGCGCCATCGTCGGCATCGAAATCGGGATCACCCGCTTCGAAGGCAAGTTCAAGCTCAGCCAGAACAAGGAAGCGCGCGACATCCGCGGCGCCGGCCAAGCCCTGACCCAAGGGGGCCCGGATGCCGTGGGCGAGGCCATGCTGGCCTGCGCCGCCGCCAAGGCCGCAGCGGAAAAGTAAACCGCGCTACACCAGGTTTTCGTGCGGGTCGCCGGGTTCTTCGGGCTCGATGTGCGACTTCTCGACCCGCACCGAGGCGATGCGCCGTCCCTCTATCTGCAGCACTTCGAAGCGGAAGTGCATGTAATGCGCCTCGTACTCGCAGGCATCGCCCGGCTTGGGCAGATGGCCGAAGCGCGCCAGCAGATAGCCCGCCAGCGTGGTGTAGTCCTGCGAATCGTCGACCAGGCCGTCGGTCTCGAGCACCTGTTCGACATGATGCAGGTCGGCCGCGCCGTCGATGCGCCAGACATTCGCGCGTTCGACCAGGATGTCGGGCATTTCGTCTTCGTCGGGGAACTCCCCGGCAATGGCCTCGAACACGTCGATGGGCGTGACCAGGCCGACGATGGCGCCGAATTCGTCGGCGATCAGCACCAATTGCCCGCGCGAGCGCTTGAGGGTGTCCATCAAGCGCAGGATGCCGATGGCCTCGTGCACGATGATCGGGTCGCGCAGGTGGCTATGGTCGATGTGGCCCTCGGTGATGAGATCGGCCACCAGGTCCTTGGCGCGGCCTATGCCGATGATTTCGTCGAGCGCGCCGCGGCACACCGGGAAAAAGCTGTGCGGGGCGGCGGAGATCTGCTCGCGGATGGCTGCCGCGTCATCCTCGATATTGATCCATGACACATCGGTGCGCGGCGTCATGATGGAGTGGATGCTGCGCTCGGCCAGGGTCAGCACGCCGCTGACCATATTGCGCTCTTCCACGCCAAAGGCCTTCTGCGCGGCCTGGGCAGACGGCGGCACATCGACATCGGGCTCGACGTCGAGCGGGCGCTGGCCCAGCATGCGCATCACGGTTTCGGCCGTGCGCTCGCGCATGGGCCGCACGCCGTCGAGCCGCAGCAGGTTGCGCCGCGCCACCTGGTTGAGCGATTCGATGGCGGCCGAAAAAGCGATGGCCGCGTACAGATAGCCCTTGGGAACCTTGAAGCCCAGGCTCTCGGCCAGGAGCGAGAAGCCGATCATGAGCAGGAAGCCCAGGCACAGCACCACCACGGTGGGATGCGCATTGACAAAGCGCGTGAGCGGCTTGGAGGCCACCAGCATGATGCCGACGGCGATCACCACCGCCGTCATCATGATGGCCAGGTGGTCGACCATGCCGACCGCGGTGATCACCGAATCGATCGAGAAGATCGCGTCGAGCACCACGATCTGCGTCACGATGACCCAGAAGCTGGCGTAGATGCGCTTGCCCAGGCCGTCGGCATGGATGCTGCCTTCCAGGCGCTCGTGCAGCTCGACCGTGCCCTTGAAGAGCAGGAACAGGCCGCCCACCAGCAGGATGAGGTCGCGGCCCGAGAAAGACAGGGGGCCGAGGGAGAACAGCGGGCGGGTCAGCGTGACCAGCCAGGACATGACCGTCAGCAGCACCAGCCGGGTGACCAGGGCCAGCCCCAGGCCCATGATGCGAGCCCTGTCGCGCTGCTTGGGCGGCAGCTTGTCGGCCAGGATGGCGATGAAAATGAGGTTGTCGATACCCAGGACGATTTCGAGGACGACCAGGGTGAGCAGGCCGACCCACGCCGTCGGGTCCAGCAACCATGCCATCAGGGACTCCAGCAGTTCACAAGCGGCCTATCGTACAGGAATCAGGTTGCAGGTTTGTTCTGCAGGCCCGCCACCATCTGCGCGAAGATCTTGGGGGTGCCGGCCAGCACGTCGCCGGAATCCAGCCAGCTCTGTTCGCCGTCGAAGTCGGAAACCAATCCGCCCGCCTCGAGCACCAGCAGGCTGCCGGCGGCCAGGTCCCAGGGCTTGAGGCCCACGCCGCAGAAACCGTCCAGCCGCCCCGCGGCCACGTAGGCCAGATCCAGCACGGTGGCGCCCATGCGACGCACGCTGGAGCAGCCTTCGGCCATGCCGGCAAAGCGCGGCGCGCCCAGGCCCGGATTGGTCGAACCCGGCCAGTGGGCGCCCAACAGCGCCTCGGCGAAGCGGATGCGGCCCGAGACGCGCACGCGGCGGTCGTTCAGGAAGGTGCCGCCGCCGCGGCTGGCGGTGAAAAGCTCGTTGCGCGACGGGTCGTACACGACGGCCTGGGTGATCTGCCCGCGATGCTGCAGGGCGATGGACACCGCGTAGGTGGGCAGGCCATGGATGAAATTGGTGGTGCCGTCCAGCGGATCGATGATCCATAGAAACTCGGAATGTTCCGACCCCTGGCGGCCGTATTCCTCGCCCAGCACGGCATGGTCGGGGTAGGCCGCGAGCAGCGCTTCGACGATGGCTTCTTCCGAGGCGCGGTCGACTTCCGTGACATAATCACGCGGCCCCTTGCGCGCCACGCTGAGGCGATCCAGATCGAGGCTGGCGCGATTGATGATGGTGCCGGCACGCCGGGCCGCCTTGATGGCGGTGTTGAGCATCGGATGCATAGGGTTCCGTACGAGTGAAGAGCAAAAAGGCGACCGCGGCATTGCAGGCAATGCGCGGACCCGCCAAACCACCTATTTTAATTTAAATGACCCAGGCATTTTCGCGGGTGCGTTTCATCATGACGCAACCCAGTCACCCAGGCAATGTCGGCTCGGCCGCCCGGGCCATCAAGACCATGGGGTTTTCCGAGCTGGTGCTGGTCGAGCCCAAGCTGCCGGACATGGCCGCCCAGCCCGAGGCCGTGGCCCTGGCCAGCGGCGCCGTCGACGTGCTGGAACGCAGCCAGGTCTTCGACACGCTGGAAGAGGCGCTGGCCCCCGCCACCCTGGCTTTCGCCCTGACGGCCCGGGTGCGCGACCTGGGCCCGCCGCCCTGCGACATCCGCCAGACGGCCGAGCTGGCCCGCGCCCACCTGGCCGGGACCGGCCAGGGCTGCGTGGCCATTGTGCTCGGCACCGAGCGCGCCGGCCTCACCAACGCCCAGATCGCCCTGTGCCACCGCATCTGCCACATTCCGGCCAATCCGGAATACAGCTCGCTCAACGTGGCCCAGGCCCTGCAGCTGGCCGCCTGGGAAATGCGTTACGCCTTGTTGCAAGAAACCGGTGCCCCGTTGCTGCCCGCCTCGACCGCGCAGCAGCCCGACCCCGGCGCGGCCCCCGCCGACGGCGCGGCCGTGCAGGCCCTGCTGGCCCACTGGGAAGAAGCCCTGGTGGCCGTGCAGTTCCTCGATCCCGCCCATCCCAAGAAGCTCATGCCGCGCATGCGGCACCTCTTCAGCCGCCAGGCGCTGACCCGGGACGAAGTCGACATGCTGCGCGGCGTGTGCACCGCCATGCTGGCCGCGGCCCGGCGCGCGCGGGACCAATGAAAACAGCCCTTCCCTGCGAGGCGAGCCGCCGTGTACGCGGCAAGCGGGTTCAGTCGACCGTGGCGCCGGAAGCCTTGACGACCGGGCGCCAGGTATCGACCTCGCGCTTGATCATGTCGGCGAACTGCTGCGGCGTGGTGTATTCGATCTGGGCGCCCAGGTCTTTGAAGCGCGCCTGCACATCGGGCTTGTGCAGCGCCTTCTCGATAGCGGCGTTGAGCTTGTTCACCACGTCGTCGGGCGTACCCGCCGGGGCGATCACGCCGAACCAGGACGACACATCGAAGTCCTTGAGCTCGGGAATGCCCAGTTCGGCCAGCGTCGGCAGGTCGGGCGCGCTGGGCGAACGCTCCTTGGTCGTCACCGCCAGCGCGCGCAGCTTGCCGGCCTGCGCGGAAGGCCAGGACGACGGCATGTTGTCGAACATCAGCTGCACCTGGCCGCCGATCAGGTCGGTGATGGCGGGGCCCGAGCCCTTGTAGGGGATATGCATCATGTCGATGCCGGTCTTCTGCTTGAAGAGCTCGCCCGCCATGTGGATGGAAGTGCCGCTGCCCGACGAGGCGAAGGCCAGCTTGCCCGGGTTGGCCTTGGCGTAGGCGATCAGTTCCGGCACGGACTGGACCGGCAATTTGGGATTGACCACCAGGATATTGGGCACTTCGGCGCCCAGGGCCACGGCCTTGAAGTCCTTGACCAGGTTGAAGGTCAGATTCTTGTACAGCGTATCGTTGATGGCGCTGGTGACAGCCACCATCAGCAGGGTATAGCCATCGGGTTTGGCGCGCGCCACCTCGGAAGCGGCCAGGTTGCTGCCCGCGCCGGGCCGGTTGTCCACCACGAAGGACTGGTTGAATTCGGTGGTGAGTTCCTTGGACAGGACGCGGGCCACGATGTCGGTCGTGCCGCCGGCCGGGAAACCGACCACCAGGCGCACCGACTGCTCGGGATAGGCGGCCTGGGCGCTGGATAGAACAAAGGCGCCCGCCAGGCCCGCGGCCAGTCCGGCGGCCTTGCGAACGAAGGGATGGCGCTGCAGTGAAGCAGGAATCATGGGCTTGTCTCCGGTTTGGCGTCCATGCGCCCGGCTCGGGCGAGCCGGCGCGTGGACTTATTTATTGGTTTGCGGGGCTGATGTTATCACCGGACCGCCCCGCTGCAAGCCTCAGGAAATGCCCTAGGCCGCGCCCTGATGGCCGGCCTCGCGCACGTCGCGCACCTGGGCCGGCGGCTTGAAGCCCGCCGCGTCCATGGCCGTGCGGATCTGGTGGAACAGGTCCCAGCGCAGGTCCCAATAATTCGCGTTCTGGCTCCAGACCCGCACGTTGAGCAGCGTGCCGCTGTCCTTGTACTCGCTGG
>DASWPO010000194.1:0-4726 GCA_036404015.1 Bordetella sp.
CACAAGGGCATCAACCGCCGCGCGGCGCGCCGCCAGGCCATCGGCTTGCTGGACCTGGTGGGCATCCCCGCCGCGGCCCAGCGGGTCGACAACTATCCGCACCAGATGTCGGGCGGCATGCGCCAGCGCGTGATGATCGCCGTGGGCCTGGCCTGCCGGCCCAGCCTGCTCATCGCCGACGAGCCCACCACGGCCCTGGACGTGACGGTCCAGGCGCAGATCCTCCAACTGCTGCGCGACCTGCAGCGCGAGCTGTCCATGTCGGTGCTGCTGATCACCCACGACCTGGGCATCGTGACCGAGTTCGCCGACCGCGTGACCGTGCTGTATGCCGGCCGCGTGGCCGAGCGCGCGCCGGTGGCGCCCTTGTTCACCGCCCCCGCGCATCCCTATACGCAAGGCCTGCTGGCCTCGATCCCGCCGCTCGACCGCGACGTGGACCAGCTCACGCCCATTCCGGGCGCGGTGCCCGGCCTGGCCGACATGCCCGACGGCTGCCGCTTCGCGCCGCGCTGCGGCCTGGCGCTGCCGGCCTGCGAAGCCGCCAGGCCGCCGCTGCATGCGCTCGACGCGCAGCACCAGGCCGCCTGCATCCGGCTGGCCGAAACCCTGAAGAACGGGCCGATCGCCGCCTATCGCCCGGAGCCCTGAATGCCAGAGTCCCTTCCCCACCCCGCTGCTGCCCGGCCTGCCGAACCCCTGGTCTCGGTGCGCATGCTGAGCAAGCATTTCGGCGGCCAGGCCGGCCTGTTCTCGCGCCGCGACGCGCCGGTGGTGCGCGCCGTGGACGGCGTCAGCTTCGACATCGCGCGCGGCGAAACCCTGGGCGTGGTGGGCGAGTCCGGCTGCGGCAAGTCCACCACGGGCCGGCTGCTGATCCGCATGCTCGACGCCACCGGCGGCCACGTCCTCTACGAAGGCGTCGACCTGCTGCAGCTCGACCGCCAGCGCATGCGCGAGTACCGCCGCAAGGTCTCCATCGTCTTCCAGGATCCGTTCGCCTCGCTGAACCCGCGCATGACCGTGGGCTCCATCATCGCCGAGCCCATGGACATCCACGGCCTGTACCGCGGCGGCGAACGCCGGCGCCGCCTGCTGGAGATCATGGACCGGGTCGGCCTGCCGGCCGCCTACCTGCAGCGCCATCCGCACGAATTCTCCGGCGGCCAGCGCCAGCGCATCGGCATCGGCCGGGCCCTGGCGCTGGATCCGGATTTCGTGGTGTGCGACGAGGCCGTCTCGGCGCTGGACGTCTCGATCCAGGCGCAGATCATCAACCTGCTCGATGCGCTGCAGCGCGAGCGCGGCCTGACGTACTTCTTCATCTCGCACAACCTGGCGGTGGTGCGCCACATCGCCGACCGGGTCGCGGTCATGTACCTGGGCAGCGTGGTCGAGATCGCCCCCACGCGCGAGCTCTACGCCAACCCCAGGCATCCCTACACGCACGCCCTGCTGTCATCCATCCCCGTGCCGGTGGTGGGCGCCGCGCGCGAGCGCATCGAACTGCAGGGCGACCTGCCCAGCCCGCTCGATCCGCCTTCGGGCTGCCGCTTCCATACGCGCTGCCCCCTGGCCAAGGCCGAATGCAAAAGCGACGACCCGCCCTTGCGCAAGGTGGCCGATGCGCAGGGCGGCGCGCACTACGTCGCCTGCCATTTCGCCTGAGCGGCAAGCGCGGCGCTAGAAGGATTTGCGCCGCACCAGCGCGCCTTCCATGACCTTGCGCATGGGCGCGGCGTCGGCCGGCAGCTCCAGCAGGGACAGCGCGGCCTCGACCATGTCGTCCAGCGGATTGCTGTAGGTGGTCAGCATGTAGGGCGACCAGCTGGCGTTGGGAATATCGTCGAAGCCCACGACGGCAGGCATGCACTTGAACCGGTCGTGGCGCTCGCGCAAGCCATCGAGCATGCCCAGCGCCACCATGTCGTCGCCGCACAGTACCGCATCCACGGGCGGCTTCTGCGCGGCCAGCAGATCGACTGCCGCATAGCCCCAGGCATGGGTGAACTCGCCGTCGAGCGCCAGCGCGGGCGCCAGGCCATGCGCCTTCAGCGCCTTCAGGAAACCCTGCTTGCGCACCGCGTTGGTGGGCGAGGCGGACAGCCCGCCGATGTAGGCAATGCGCCGGTGCCCGGCGGCGACCAGCGCATCGGCGATCAGCCGGCTGCCGTGCGCGTTGTCGCACGACACGGCATGCACGGCCTTTTCCTCGACGTAGCGGTTCATCATGACGATGGGGGTGCCGCTTGCCCGCACGCGCTTGATGATGGCCGTGCCGAGACTGACATTGGCGATCAGGATGCCCCGCACGCGGTAGCGCATGGCAATGGGCACCTGCCTGTCGATGTCCTGCCCCGGCGGGGAATTCAGCAGCAGCACCTCCTGGCCGCGCCGCTGGATGGCCAGCGTCAGCTTCTCGAGCATCTGCGGCACGAAAGGGTGGGTGATGTTGCTGGTGACCACCGCGACGATGTTCGACCGGCCGCTGACCAGCGAACGCGCCGCCATGTCGGGCACATAGCCCAGCTTGCGCGCGGCGCGCTCGATCTCCCGGCGCACCTCCGCGGCCACATAGCCACGGCCGGCGAACACGCGCGACACCGCGCTCTGCGACACGCCGGCCATGCGCGCCACGTCTTTCTGGGTAGGCCCGTTTTTCTGCACGGCATCGCCGGAAGCAGCGGTGCGGGAGCGCGTCGAGGTCGGCAAGATAGTTTTAGTCGGGAAAGAAAGTCATGGGCGGCGAGGCGGCGGCAGGCGGGTCACTCCAGGCCGGTTTCAAGTGTAGCGGGGCATGAGGCCGGCGGTTTTCTGCCAAACAGCACCGCCATGCCGCATGCCGAGGTAAGCATGCCGGCGCCATCATGCCCCACGCCCGGCACCTCGACCAGGCTCTGCCGCAGGCCGGACGGATGGCGCCGGCGCACATAATCGAAATACGCCAGCCCGCGAGCCAGCCGGTACGGCCCCTGGGCCATGGCCGCGCATGAGCGGTCGATGAAATGGCGGCGGGGGTCGGTGTCGTTCATGCCCAATAGATAGGTCACCTTGCGCGCCGCATAGCGGGCCTCGATCGTGCCGCCGTCCTGCGCCGAAACATACGGCGGCGCCATGGCCATGCCGTACTTCCATTGCACGGCGGACGGGCACGCGCCGGCATCGGCGGGGGCAAACCCGCCGGCCGGCGCCGGCCGCTGCTCGTCGAAGTACGCATAGCTCGACGGATTGGCCACCACATAGCGGACGGCAATGCCGGCGCGCGTCAGCGCGGCCTCGCCCTGGCCGGCCACCGCATAGCGCTGCACGGCCTGTGCGCCGGCGGAATGGCCGACCACGATCACGCTCGACAGATCGGGATACAGGCGCCGGTCGGCGAAATGCGCCAGCAGGGCATCGAATGCCGAGAATGAACTGATGGGCGCGGGGCGCCGCGCCGCCGCGCCGTCTTTCCAGCCGTTCTGGCTCCACGCCAGCACCTGCCCGGGCAGGGAGTGGGCCCGCACGTCCGGCTCGGTCAGGAATTGCGGCGCGACGAGCAGGCTGTGCCGGCCGTCCTCGCCGGCTTGCGCCAGCACCTTGAGGCCGATTGCATAGTAGTCGTCGGCATTGCGCAGCGTGCCGTGGACGATGATGAACGCCTGCCGGATCCCCGGCGCCGGGGCATCGATGGGCCGGTTGGCATAGACCGGCAGTTCGCCCGCGCCTTCGGGCGCCTCGACCCGGATGCGCTGGTCGGCGACACGCTTGACCGGCTGGTGCAGCCGCCCCGCGCGCGGGGCGCCCGGCCCGCTTGCCGATTGCGCGGGCATGCCATGCGCGGCAGCGCCCGCCGCCAGCGCAATGCCCACCGCGATGCGCAATGCGCGCCAGAATTCCTTCATGCCCAGCCCCCTTCCTGACATCGATCCCCCGCCCCATGAAAAAAGGCGGCTCATCGCCGCCCTTTTTATCACCAAAGCCATGCGTCAGGACGCATATGCCTCGATCGGCGGGCACGAGCACACCAGGTTGCGGTCGCCGTAGACATTGTCGACGCGCGCCACGGGCGGCCAGTACTTGTTGTCGCGCAAGGACGCCACCGGGTAGGCGGCCTGCTGGCGCGGGTAGTCGTGGTGCCACTCTTCGGCCAGCAGCATCTGGGCGGTGTGCGGGGCATTCTTGAGCACATTGTCCTCGGCATCGCGCTCGCCGCGCTCGACCTGGGCGATTTCCTCGCGGATGGCGATCATCGCGTCGATGAAGCGGTCGAGCTCGACCAGGCCTTCCGACTCGGTGGGCTCGACCATCAGCGTGCCCGCCACGGGGAAGCTCATGGTGGGGGCGTGAAAGCCATAGTCCATCAAACGCTTGGCCACGTCCTCGCCCGAGATGCCGGTGGCGTCCTTGAGCGGACGCAGGTCGAGGATGCACTCGTGCGCCACGCGGCCGTTGCGCCCGGAGTACAGCACCGGGTAGTACGCGTTCAGGCGCGAGGCGATGTAGTTGGCGTTGAGGATGGCCACCTCGGTCGCGCGCTTGAGGCCTTCGGCGCCCATCAGGACCACGTACACATAGGGAATCGGCAGGATGCCGGCCGAGCCGAAGGGCGCCGCCGCCACCGGGCCGGTCTTGGCGCCGGCGGGCAGCTTGCCCTGGGTGTCCAGCACGCCGGGCAGGTAGGGCGCCAAGTGCTCGCGCACCGCCACGGGGCCCACGCCCGGGCCGCCGCCGCCGTGCGGGATGC
>DASWPO010000195.1:0-10298 GCA_036404015.1 Bordetella sp.
GCCCTCCGCCCCGCACTCCGTTTCTTGCTCAGGCCGCGCGCAGCGGGACCGCAACAGTCACAAAGCCGTCATTCAAAAGTCACGAATGCGTCACCCCTAAATGGTCTCATGCTGGAGCAACAAGGCCTGAACGGGAAACGCTGTGAACGACGACCTCCGCCCTGCGCGCTGGCGCACTCTCTGGCTCTCGGACATCCATCTGGGAACATCCGGCTGCAAGGCCCAGTTCCTGCTGGACTTTCTCGAACACAACGATGCCGACACGCTCTACCTGGTCGGCGACATCATCGACGGCTGGCAGTTGCGCAAGCACTGGTACTGGCCGCAGCAGCACAATGACGTGGTGCAGCGCATCCTGCGCAAGGCCCGCAACGGCACCCGCGTGATCTTCGTGCCGGGCAACCACGACGAGTTCGCCCGCGAATTCATCGGCTATGCCTTCGGCGACATCGAGATCCTCGACGAGGACGTGCACGTCACCGCCAAGGGCCTGAAGCTGCTGGTGCTGCACGGCGACCAGTTCGACGGCGTGATCCAGCACAGCAAGTGGCTGGCCCATCTGGGCGACACGCTCTACCAGTTCACCCTGTGGCTCAACCACCACTTCAACCGCCTGCGCCACCGCATGGGCCTGCACTATTGGTCCTTGTCGCAGTACCTCAAGCACAAGGTCAAGAACGCCGTCTCCTTCATCACGCATTTCGAGGAAGCCCTGGCGGGCGAGGCCCGCCGCCGCGGACTGGACGGCGTGGTGTGCGGCCACATCCACAAGGCCGAACTGCGCGAGGTGGACGGCATCCTGTACTGCAACGACGGCGACTGGGTGGAAAGCCTGTCGGCCCTGGCCGAGTCCCAGGACGGCCAGTTGCAGCTGCTGGACTGGGCCGCCGTGCTGGCCCAGCGCGAGGGCTCGAAGACCCCGCGCTCGAACCGCCCGATGTCGCTGCCTGCCCTGCCCTCGTCTTTGCGCCCGGTACAACAGGTCACGCCGGCCAAATCCCGCTAAAACCCCAGTAATAACCCTTATATGTCCCTAATAGGGGCCTGGACATATTGCAGTCCGGGTCCCGCTAGGTCATGCTTGCGTCTGGGCGTGCCCGGCACACTGCCACCGCTGGCGGGCCGGTTCCTGAACCCGTGTGCGCTTACACACCCTAGGGCCATGAACGACCACTACCAGGCGCTCTACCAAACCTTCCACTGGCTGGTTCCCGCTCAATTCAATATTGCGCAGGTCTGTTGCCACCAATGGGCCGCCAGCGCGCCGCAAGCGCGCCGCATCGCCATCTATGACGAAGACGAGGCCGGCAAACGGGAAGTCTGGACCTTCGGCCGATTGGCCGAGGCCACCAACCAATTGGCCAACGGGCTGATCCGCATGGGCGTGTCCCCGGGCGACCGGGTCGCGGTGGCCATGGGCCAGCGGCCCGAGACCGTGGTGGCGCACATGGCCATCTACAGCGTCGGAGCCGTGTCCGTGCCGCTTTCCGCGCTGTTCGGCCCAGAAGCCATGGAAACCCGCCTGCGCGACTCGGGCGCCCACGTGGCGCTGATCGACACCGCCTCCAGCGCCGCCCTGCTCGGCGTGGCCGACCGCTGTCCCGCGCTCACGCAGATCGTCGGCGTCGGCCTGGCCGACGAACGCGTGCTGCCCTGGCGCAGCCTGCTGGCGCGCCAGTCCGCCAACTTCAAGCCCGTGGCCACCCGGTCGAGCGACCCGGCCATCCTGCTCTATACCTCGGGCACCACCGGCGCGCCCAAGGGCGCCCTGCTGCCGCACAGCGTGCTGATCGGCAACCTGCCCGGCTTCGTCGCCTCGCAGGACTGGTTCCCCAGGCCGGCCGACGTGTTCTGGTCGCCGGCCGACTGGGCCTGGACCGGCGGCCTGATGGACGCCCTGCTGCCCACCCTGTACTTCGGCCGCCCCATCGTCGGCACGCGCGGGCGCTTCTCGCCAGAACGCGCCTTCGAGCTGATGGAGCGCTACCAGGTCACCAACACCTTCCTGTTCCCGACCGCGCTCAAGATGATGATGAAGAGCGTGCCCGATCCGCGCGAGCGCTACAAGCTGGCGCTGCGCGCCGTCATGAGCGCGGGCGAAAGCGTGGGCGAGACCGTGCACGCCTGGTGCGAATCCGCCCTGGGCTTGACGCCCAACGAAATGTTCGGCCAGACCGAGATGAACTACGTGGTGGGCAACAGCAGCAAGCGTTGGCCCTCGCGGCCCGGCAGCATGGGCCGCCCCTATCCCGGCCACAACGTCGCCGTGATCGACGAACAAGGCCAGGTCTGCCCCGCGGGCGAGATCGGCGAAGTGGCGGTCAATCGCTACGACATCCACGGCCATCCCGACCCGGTGATGTTCCTGGGCTACTGGCACAACGAGCAGGCCACGCGCGACAAGTTCAGCGGCGACTGGTGCCGCACGGGCGACCTGGCCAACGCCGATGCCGACGGTTACCTGTGGTATGCCGGGCGCGCCGACGACGTCTTCAAATCGGCCGGCTACCGCATCGGCCCGGGCGAGATCGAGAACTGCCTGCTGGGCCATCCCGCCGTGGGCAACGCGGCCGTGGTGCCCAAGCCCGACGCCGAGCGCGGCGCGCTGGTCAAAGCCTATGTGGTGCTGACGCCCGCCTACCAGGACCGTCCGCGCGACGAGATCACCCAGGCCTTGCAGGAACACGTCCGCGACCGCCTGGCGCCGTACGAATACCCCAAGGAAATCGAATACGTAGAAGAGCTGCCCATGACCACCACGGGCAAGATCCAGCGCAATGTGCTGCGCAAGCGCGAGCTGGAGCTGGCCTCGGGGCGATAATCTGGCAGAAGCCTCAAACGCCCCGGAGGGATCCGAAGCACAGGCGCTACCAGCGCCGAGCATCGGAATCCCGCAGGGGCGTCTGAGGCCGCTCAAGAACTCAAACCGACCGAGACAAGCCCATCATGGCCATCTACCAACTGGACGACTTCGTCCCCGACATCCACCCCAGCGCCTACGTTGCCGACAGCGCCGACATCATCGGCCAGGTCACGCTGCGCGAAGGCGCCAGCATCTGGTCGCAGGTATCGATACGCGGCGACAACGAGCCCATCACCATCGGCCGCCACAGCAATGTCCAGGAATCCAGCGTGCTGCACGTGGATGCCGGCTGCCCGCTGGTCGTCGGCGAGCACGTCACCGTCGGCCACCAGGCCATGCTGCATGGCTGCACCATCGAAGACGGCGCCCTGATCGGCATGCAGGCCATCGTGCTCAACCGGGCCGTCGTCGGCCGCAACTGCCTGGTGGGCGCGGGCGCCATCATCCCCGAAGGCCGCGTGATTCCGGACAACTCGCTGGTAATCGGCATCGGCAAGGTGGTGCGCGAGCTCTCCGCCGAAGAAATCGCCACCATGCACGCCAACACGCGGCATTACGTCGAGCGCGGCCAGCAGTACAAGACCGCGCTCAAGCGCATCGGGTAGACGGGCGGGAAGCCCCCCACGCTGCGCACTACGTGCTTGCTGCCCCCGAGGGGGCCCTTTTGCCTTGAGGCGGCTCGGCGGCAAAAGCTCAGGCCGTCTTGGCGATCAGGGCCTGCATGAGCTGCTCGCGGGCCTGGCGGTATTCGGGGCTGCCGGGGCCCTGGTTGACGGCCGTCAACACGAACACCCGCTGGATGCCCGCGTCGATGGCGCCGAAAGGCAGCACCGAGGTATTGATGTCGGCAATGCCGCCCGTGGTGGTGGCTTCGTCGCGCAGCAGGTAGAGGCACTCTTCCCAGATGAGCAGGCGGGCCATCTGCGCCAGGACGCTTTGCGTATGGGCTGGCGCGGGATACACCAGGTGCTCGGACAGCCAGGCGGTGATCTGGTCGGCCGGCATGGGGCGGGTCAGCACATAGCCCTGGATGGCATCGGCCCCCAGGATGGCCACGGCCTCGAGGAGGTCGGCGTTCTCGACCCCCTCCACGACCACCGACTTGCCCAGGGAATGGCCCAGGCGCGTGAGCTGGTAGGTGAAGTGCAGCACGTCGGCGGAGTTCTCGCCGTTGAGCATCACCAGGCTGCGGTCGATCTTGACCGTGTCGAAAGGCAGCTCGCGCAGGCGCATCAGGCTGCTGTGCCCCGAGCCCAGGTCGTCTTCGGCCAGGCCGACGCCCAGTTCCTTGTAGCGCCCTAGTTCGGTGGCGACATCGACGCCCACCGGCATCTCGTTGGTTTCGAGGATTTCGAGCGTGAGCAGGGAAGCCGGGCAGCCATGCGCCAGCAAGGCCTGCACGGTGGTGTTGTAGTAGCGGACGTCGCCCAGCGCGTCGACGGGCATGTTGACGGAAATGCCCAGATCCATCCCGCTGCGCTGCCATACGGCCCGCTGGCGCAGGGCCTGCTCCAGGCCCTGGGCGTACAGCACGAAGAAGTCTTCCGAGGTCAGGGCCGGGAAGAACTCGTTGGGCGACAGCAGCCGGTCGCCGTCGCGCAGGCGAGCCAGCGCCTCGACCTTGGTGACACGGCGCGTCTTGAGGTCGAGCAGCGGTTGGTAGTGCATGCACAGCGCGTCGGACTTGAGCAAGGCGGCCCAGCGGCGGCGCACGCCGTACGACACCGTCTGGGTGCCGCCTTCCTGGGCCTCCAGGCGGATGATGGCGTAGGTCAGCAGCGACTGCAGCTGCTCGAGAAAGGCGGTCTGGTCGTCCGAGCTGAAGCCGCCGGTATGGTCGCTGTACAGCCCCAGCACGACCGCGGGGCCGATGTCCGGCTGGCCGACCAGCGGCACCGCCACGATGGAGCGGAAGCGATGCGCCAGCGCCACATCCCGCCAGGGCGGCATGTCCGGATCGGTGGCGATATTGATGCAATGCTCGATGCGATTGCTGCGCCAGGCCTTGTCCGCGGGGCTGCGGCCGGACCATGGCGAACCGGCATTGAAATAGCCCGTGCGGATCTCCTGGACGCGCGTCAGGTAGGACTCCAGCCGGGGCCCTTCCAGCACCTCGAAATTGAAGGTCTCCTCGCTGGAGGGCCGGCCGAAGAAACAGGCGCAGATGCCGGGATGCGCGGCCAGCAGCACGGCGGTCTTGGCGATGAGATCGGTGTAATTGATCGCCTCCCAGGACAGGCGCGTGACGTTCAGCAGCAACTGGACGCGCTGGGCGTAGATTTCCTGGAAGACCGTCAAGTGCCAGGCCAGGTCGCGCATCATGCGGGCGGACAGCACGGACAGGGCCTGGCTGTGCTTGTCCTGATCGACGTGGCTGCAGACCGCGGCGTAGAGCAGGTCCTTGCTGAAGGACAGCTCCTCCTTGGTGACGCACGACAGCACGTGCACGCGCCCGATGGCGCGGGCCATGGTTTCGTGGCCTTTGGCAGTGAGGTCCGGCGCCAGCAGCTTGAGCAGGTTGGCGGCCTCCCAGCGCTTGAGTTTGTCCAGGTCGTCCGCCGACAGCGCCTTCAATAGATTTTGCGACTTGGGCAGCACCCGCAGGCTGCGGTGAAAGCCGTCGATGACCTGATCCACCAGGGGGACCAGGTCTTGCAAAAAGGTGGACAGGCCCGGCATGCAGGCCTGGCCATATAACTGCGATTCGTCGTATGCCGTAGCAATAGCTATTGCAGCAGCGCTATCTTGCAAGGCAGGAATTTCGGGCATGCACAGTCCTGGCTGGCACTTCACGTTATTTGACTGGACGCCTGGCGGCAGGCGTCCTACAGATCGGAATTTGAATCATATATGACATTGGCGTCAACACATGTAATCGGACACTAAAACCCCATGCCCGGCAGGCCAATTTACCGGATGGGACTGCATGTCCATGAGCAGGTCGAGCCGCAGGGGCAAGGCGCCGGCGGCCAACGCCTGCCGCGTGCAGGCATCGGTGGCGCCCGAGGCCAATGACCGCAGCAGCGGCCGCAAGGCCGGCACCAATGGATCCACCAGGTAGAGCAGACGCAGGTGCAGCATATTGGCCTCGAAGATCGTCAACCCCGAGCGCGGCCCGCGGCCCTGCGGCCATCGCGCCGCATAGCGCGCATGCTGCTCCGCTTGATAATCATTACGAATGGCAGGCTGCCCGCGCGAGTCGTCCGGCAAGGGCAAGCCAGTCTGCCCGAAATCGGCATGGGCCGCCGCATCCGGCTGCAGCACCCAGATACGCCAGGCGGGCAGTCCGGTACGCGCCGCGGTGCGGGCCCAGGCGGCGCGCAGCCGTTGCCGCGAGCCGCCATCCGGCGCGGCATAGCGCGGCGCCATGCCGGCCTCGAAGGCCTGCGCCATCAAGCTGGGACGGCCGTGCCCGGTGGCGCCCGCCCGGGCCGCTTCGGTCAAGGCCACCTGAGCCAGATGGCGCATGAGTTGCCAGTGCGCGAACTCGAGCGCCAGCAGGCCGGCAAACAGGACGACGCCCAGCGCCACGGCCGACTCGACCAGGGCGCTGCCGTGTTGGAAGGGAAAGAGAACGCGGCGCATGGTCGGCAGTGTGCTTGCCGCGAAGCGCCGCGTCGATTGTGGGAACTACGTTGTGGCAATTACGATTGTGGAAACTACGCCAGGACAAGATCGCCACGCGGTCTCGCCGGGCTCAGTGGACTGTCGGCGGATCCTGTCGATCCGCGACCTGCGTGCCGCCCGCGAACAAGCCTGCGCAATCGACCGCGTCGAACAGGTAGGGCTTGCCGCAGAAATCGCAGGAGACCTCCACCTTGCCTTGCTCGGCCAGGATGGACCGGATTTCGGACTGGCCCAGCATGCGCAGCATGTCGGCCACGCGCTCGCGCCCGCATGGGCAATGCCAGCGCACGGTTTCCGGCTCGAAGGCGACCAGCGTTTCTTCCCAGTACAGGCGGCGTATCAGCGTATCGACGTCAGCGGCCAGTAACTCGGCTTCGCCCAGGGTGGCGGCCAATTGCACCGCGCGGTTCCAGGTGTCGGAACCCGACGCGGCCTCGCCCGGCGTGCCGCCCTGGTCGGGCAGCCGCTGCACCAGCAGGCCCACGGCATGGTGGTCGTCGGCGGCCAGCCACATGCGGGTGTCGAGCTGCTCGGAGGACTTCATGTAGTGCTCCAGCACCTCGGCCACGGTTTCGCCTTCCAGCGGCACGATGCCCTGGTAGGGCTGCTGGCCCGGAACCTTGCGCCTGGGATCGAGCAGCACGATGAAGCGCCCGTCGCCATGCGTGTTCAGCAGCGACTGCAGCGTGCCTGTCTCGGGCACGGTGTGGCCTTCGCGCACCTTGACCGTGGCGCGCAGGCTGAGATCGGCGCGGCACTCGACCACCAGCAAAGCGATCGGCCCGTCGCCCTGGATCTGCAGCAGCAGCGAACCGTCGAACTTGATGTTGGACGCCAGCAGGGTCGACGCCGCCACCAGTTCGCCCAGCAGCTTGCATACGGCAGGCGGATATTGGTGGTTGGCCCGTGCCTCGCGCCAGGTGTCGGTGAGGCGCACGGCCTGCACGCGGGCGGTACGGTCTTCGAATAGGTATTTTTTGAGCTGGTCTGTCATAAAGCAAATCGTTCGGCGGCGTCAGCGGCGGGGCTGCGGTCGCGGCGGCGCGGGCTTGGCGGCTGGCACCGGGGGGGTATTGGGAACGGCTGCCCCCGGCGGCAGGATGTTCACGAACACCTCGCCTTCGCGCATCATGCCGAGCTCGCCGCGGGCGCGCTCCTCGACGGCTTCGGTGCCGCTCTCCAGGTTCTTGACCTCGGCCTGCAGGGCCGCGTTGCGGGCCCGCAGGCTGTCGTTGGTCTCGTGCTGCGTGGCAACCTGCTTCTGCATGTCCCATACCTTGAGCCACCCGCCCTTGCCCAGCCAGAGCGGGTATTGGATCAGGCCGGCCAGCAAGAGCAGCACCAGGAACAGCAAGCGCATATCAGTGCCCTCCGCTCACACTTCTAGCGGATGTTGTAGAACGCCTCGATGCCGGGGTAGGAAGCCACCTCGGCGAGTTCTTCTTCGATACGCAGCAGCTGGTTGTACTTGGCCATGCGATCGGAACGCGACAGCGACCCGGTCTTGATCTGCATGGCGTTGGTGGCCACGGCGATATCGGCGATGGTGGAGTCCTCGGTTTCGCCCGAACGGTGCGACACGACGGCGGTGTAGCCGGCGCGCTTGGCCATTTCGATGGCGGCGAAGGTTTCGGTGAGCGTGCCGATCTGGTTGATCTTGATGAGGATCGAGTTGGCCACGCCCTTCCGGATGCCTTCGCGCAGGATCTTGGTGTTGGTGACGAACAGGTCGTCGCCCACCAGCTGCACCTTCTTGCCGAGCTGATCGGTCAGGAGCTTCCAGCCGTCCCAGTCGTTTTCGGCCATGCCGTCCTCGATGGAGATGATGGGGTACTTGTCGCACCAGGCGGCCAGCAGGTTGGTGAACTCTTGCGAAGACAGTGACACGCCGCCCTCGCCTTCGAGCACGTACTTGCCGTTCTTGTAGAACTCGGAACTGGCGCAGTCCAGGCCCAGGGCGATCTGGGTGCCGGGCTCGTAGCCGGCTTCGCCGATCGCCTTGAGGATGAGCTGGATGGCCGCTTCGTGGTTGGCCACGTTGGGCGCGAAGCCGCCTTCGTCGCCCACGGCGGTGGACATGCCTTGCGCGTTGATCAGCTTCTTGAGGCTGTGGAAGACCTCGGAACCCCAGCGCAGCGCTTCGCGAAAGCTCGCCGCGCCCACCGGCAGGATCATGAATTCCTGCATGTCGAGGGTGTTGTTGGCGTGCGCGCCGCCGTTGATGACGTTCATCATCGGCACCGGCATGGAGAGCGGGCCGCTGCCGCCAAAGTAGCGGTACAGCGACAGGCCGGACTCATCGGCGGCGGCGCGGGCCACGGCCATGCTGGCGGCCAGGATGGCGTTGGCGCCCAGGCGTTCCTTGGACTCGGTGCCGTCGAGTTCGATCAGGGTGCGATCGACGAAGGTCTGCTCCTGCGCGTCCAGGCCCATGAGGGCCTCGGAGATCTCGGTGTTGAGGTTCTCGACGGCGCGCAGCACGCCCTTGCCCAGATAGCGGTCCTTGTCGCCGTCGCGCAGCTCGATGGCTTCGCGCGCGCCGGTGGACGCGCCCGACGGAACCGAGGCGCGGCCCATGGCGCCGGATTCCAGCAGCACGTCGCATTCGACGGTGGGATTGCCGCGCGAATCGAGGATTTCGCGGCCGATGATGTCGACGATTGCACTCATGAGTTCACTTCCCTGAAACGATGAAAATCAGTCTGATGCCTAGCCTGCGCAGGCCCAGTCGGCCCGGTCTTCGATGAAGCCGTTGCGCTTGGTGATGCGGTCGAGGTCGGCCAGCGTCTCCAGCAGCGCGGCCATCTGGCCCAGCGGCACGGCGTTGGGGCCGTCGGACATGGCATGCGCCGGGTCGGGGTGGGTTTCCATGAAGAGGCCCGCCACGCCCACGGCCACGGCCGCGCGCGCCAGCACCGGCACGAACTCGCGCTGGCCGCCCGACGACGTGCCCTGCCCGCCGGGCAGCTGCACCGAGTGGGTGGCGTCGAACACCACCGGACAGCCGGTTTCGCGCATGATGGCCAGCGAGCGCATGTCGGACACCAGGTTGTTATAGCCGAACGAAGCGCCGCGCTCGCACACCATGATGGTGCCGCCGTCGCCGCCGGCTTCGATGGCCGCGTCGCGCGCCTTGTTGACCACCTGCACCATGTCGTGCGGCGCCAGGAACTGGCCCTTCTTGATGTTGACCGGCTTGAGCGTCGCCGCGCAGGCGCGGATGAAGTCGGTCTGGCGGCACAGGAAGGCCGGCGTCTGCAGCACGTCGACCACAGAAGCCACGGGCTCGATCTGCGGCGTGTCGTGCACGTCGGTGAGCACCGGCACGCCGAGCTCCTTCTTCACGTCGGCCAGGATCTTCAGGCCTTCGTCCATGCCCGGGCCGCGGTACGACTTGCCCGAGCTGCGGTTGGCCTTGTCGAACGAGCTCTTGTAGATGAAGGGAATGCCCAGCTTGCCGGCGATTTCCTTGAGCTGGCCGGCGGTATCGAAAGCCATCTGGCGCGACTCGATCACGCAGGGGCCGGCGATGAGGAAGAAGGGCTTGTCGAGGCCGACGTCGAAGCCGCAGAGCTTGTTCATGGCCGGCTCCGGCGGACCGCCCCCGGGGGGGCGGCGAACGAAGTGAGCGTGGGGGTCGTCATATCAATCTCCCTTGACGCGCCGGGCCTTGTGCTCGAGCGCTGCGCGGATGAAGCTGGAGAACAGCGGATGGCCGTCGCGCGGGGTGGAGGTGAACTCCGGGTGGAACTGCACGCCCACGAACCAGGGGTGCGAAGGCAGCTCCATCATCTCGGGCAGGTGCTCG
>DASWPO010000196.1:0-1614 GCA_036404015.1 Bordetella sp.
CCTGCGGGGCGCACGGCGCCATCCTGCCGACGCCCGCACCCTCGGTGATGCTCGACGGCATCGAGAACGGCTTCCTGGTCTTCCAGGTGATCGCCTACGTGCAGAGTCCCCGGCTGGCCGGCGGCGTGCGCAGCGACCTGCTGTTCAGCATGCTCGACGGCCTGAAGGATGCCGGACTGCCGCTGGCGGCCTACGCACCGGTCCTGCCGCCGGGATCACCGATGCCCGGCGAGCGGGCGGTCGCGCCGTCCACGCCACCCACACCATCGGCCGGCTAGCTGTAGTTTCCCAAGAGGTTGTTCATCCGAGGTGAAGGAAGATGGAGGTTCTCAAGCCAAACCACTTCCTTCAGGACTCCCCGGATGAACATCCACAAGAATGCCTCAATGACGCCGCGAGGTCGAGCGCATCTGATGCGCGAGATCGATCGGATCGGGCTCAGGCCTGCGGCTGCAGCCGCAGGCCTGAGCGAACGCACCGCCCGCAAGTGGCAGCGCCGTTGGGTCAGCGAGGGCGCACCTGGCCTGCTCGACCGCAGTTCCCGCCCCGAACGCTGTCCCCGGCGCAGCGATGCCTCCAAGGTTGAACGCGCCGTGGCGCTGCGCCGCAATCAGCGCCTGACCTATGAATGCATTGCCGAGCGTGTGGGCCTGTCCAGAAGCGCCGTGGCGCGAGCCTGCAAGGCCGCTGCCGTGGCCCGGTTGCCAGCGTTGCAGGACACGCTGCCCGTGCGGCGCTATGAGCGCCCGTCGCCCGGCGAACTGCTCCACCTGGATACCAAGAAGCTCGGGCGCTTCGACAAGCCTGGCCACCGTGTCACGGGCGACCGCACGCAGAACACCCCGCGCGCGGGCTGGCAGGCATTGCACGTGGCCATCGACGATCACTCGCGCGTGGGATTCAGCTTGATGCTCGCGGACGAAACGGCCAGAAGCGCTTGCGCCTTCCTGCTGGCGGCGCTGCGCTATTACAGAGGCCTGGGTGTGAAGATCGAGCAGGTGATGACGGACAACGGCGCTGCCTACAAGTCACGCCGCTTCGCCAAGCTCTTGCGCCGCCTGGGCATCCGGCACATTCGCACTCGCCCGTACACGCCGCGAACCAACGGCAAGGCCGAGCGGTTCATCCAGACGCTGCTGCGCGAATGGGCCTACGCCTTCATCTACCCCAGCTCAGACCATCGAGCCCGCGAACTGCAACCCTGGATGTACCACTACAACTTCCATCGACCACACTCCGCCACCTCTCATCTCCCTCCCATCACTCGCCTTGGCTTCGACGGGTACAACGTGTTGAGAAACTACAGCTAGCCGATCAAGCGAACCGGGCGCGCGCCTTCCTGAGCGCCATCGCCTTCGCCACCCGCGGCAGGATCAGCACCGCCAGCACGACGAGGATCAGCACGAGCGACATGGGCCGCTGGAAGAACACCGCCGCGCTGCCCTCGCCGATGGACATCGCGTTGCGCAGTTGCGCCTCGGCCAGCGGACCGAGGATCATGCCCACCACCACCGGCGCTGTCGGGAAGTCGAAGCGCCGCATGACCACGCCCAGCACGCCGATGGCGTAGAGCAGGAACAGGTCGAACGCGCTCTGGCGCATGCCGTAGGCGCC
>DASWPO010000197.1:0-11362 GCA_036404015.1 Bordetella sp.
CGGGCAGGCGGGTGCGGGCGAAATCGGCGAGCAGGGGCGCCGGGTCGTCGGCCTGGGCTTCCGCCTCGTTGCGGCCGGTTTGCCGTGCTGCCAGCCACTGGCCCAAGGCCTGGGCCAGTTGGGCGGCATCGCGCAGGCCGAGGTTCAGGCCCTGGCCCGCGACGGGATGCAGGGTTTGCGCGGCATTGCCGATGGTGGCGACGCGTCCCTGGGCCTGGGCGTGGCGGGCCTTGAGATGCAGGGGGAAGACCTGGCGCGGGGCGCTGCTGTGCAGGCGGCCCAGGCGGGTGCCGAAGGCCTCGGTGAGCGCGGCGGAGAAGTCGGCGTCGCCGGCCTGGGCGATCCGGGCGGCGTGGTCGGGCGCGCAGCACCAGACGACGGCGTAGTCGCCGTTCATCTGCGGATGGGGCAGCAGGGCCAGCGGGCCTTCCCGGGTAAAGCGTTCCCAGGCCCAGCCCGGGCGCGCCAGGGTGGCGCTGGCGCGGGTGAGCACGGCGTGCTGGCCGTAGTCGCGCTTCACGTCCTGGCCGCCGTCGCCGTCGCAGCGCACGGCGATGGAACAGGCCAGCGTGGTGTCGCCTTGCCTGATGCCAACCATGCCCGCGTCTTGCGCCGCGATCGTGGCGGGCGGGCCGGACAGCAGGGTGATGCCGCTGGCGGCGACGCGCTCGAGCAGGCGGGCGTGCAGGTCGGCATAGGCGATGGTGTTGCCCAGGGCCGGCACGCCGAAGTCTTCGCCGGCGATGACGGTGCGGCCCAGGCGGCCGCGCTGCGAGACGTGGATGTGGCCGATGGCGGCCGAGCGCGCGGGCCAGGCTTGCAGGCTCTCCAGCATCACGCGGCTGCCGTGGTTGATGGCGATGATGCGCGGGTCGTCGGCCGGCGCGGGCTGCGCCGTGCCGAGATCGCCAGCCAGCAGGGCGATGCGGGCGGGATCGGGAGCCAGGCGCGACAACAGCAGGGCCAGCGCCTGGCCCACGGGACCGGCGCCGAGGATGGCGATGTCGTATTCAGGGGAAGGCATGCCTGGATTTTACCGGTCGAGGCATGCGGCTGAAGAACGCCTATGCGGCGATTCAGGAATGCAAATCCTTGCCCGCCTCATTCCCGCATCAAGGCTTCGATTTCCTTCGCATCCACCGGCACCCCCCGCGTGATGAGTTCGCATCCCGTTTCGGTGACCAGCGCGTCGTCCTCGGTGCGTATCCCGATGTTCCAGAACTTGGCGGGCACGTCCTCGGCCGGGGTGACGTAGATGCCGGGCTCGATGGTGAGCATCATGCCGGGCTGGAGCTGCCGCCAGGGGCGCGAGCCGTCGTCGAGCGCGGCCGCCGGGTCGCGGTAGTCGCCGACATCGTGCACGTCCAGCCCCAGCCAGTGGCCGGTCTGGTGCATGTAGAAGCGGCGGTAGTCGCCCGACTCGAGCACGCCGTCGAGCGTGCCCTTGAGCAGCTTCTCGTCGAGCATGCCCTGGGCCAGCACGCGCAGGGCGGCCTGGTGGCCGGCGTTCCAGGGCTGGCCGGGGCGGGTGGCGTCGGCGGCCGCCTGCTGGGCCGCGACGGTCAGGTCGTAGAGCGCGCGCTGCGGGCCGCTGTAGCGGCCGTTGACGGGAAAGGTGCGGGTGATGTCCGAGGCGTAGCTGTCGAGCTCGCAGGCGGCGTCGATCAGCACCAGGTCGCCGTCGCGCAGTTCGGCGTCGCCCGCGGGGTAGTGCAGGATGCAGGCGTTGGCGCCGCCGGCGACGATGCTGTTGTAGGCCGGGGCCTGGGCGCCGTGGCGGCGGAATTCGTAGAGCAGTTCGGCTTCGAGCTCGTATTCGTGCATGCCGGGACGCACGGTGCGCATGGCGCGGGCGTGCGCGCCGGCCGAGATGCGCGCGGCGCGGCGCATGGTGGCGATCTCGGCGGCATCCTTGACCAGGCGCATCTCGGCCACGATGGACGAGAGGTTCTGCATGCGCTGCGGCGCGCGGCGGCCCGAACGGGCCTGGCCGCGAGCGGCCTCGAGCCAGCCGCGCAGCGGGCCGTCGACGACGTCGCCGCGGTCGAAGGGGGCGTAGAGCGCAGGCTGGTCGAGCAGCAGTTCGGGCAGGATCTCGTCGAGCTCCCCGACGTCATAGGCCGCATCGAAACCGAAGCGCTCGGCAGCGGCCTCGGGGCCGACGCGATAGCCTTCCCAGGTTTCCGCCTCGGGGTTGCGCGGTCGGCAGAACAGCAGGGCGTGGTCGTCGGCGCCGGCGATCAGCACCAGCCAGGCCTCGGGTTCGACGAAGCCGCTCAGGTAGTAGAAGTCGCTGTCGTGGCGATAAGGGTATTCGCCGTCGCGGTTGCGCACGGCCTGCGGCGCGGTGGGCAGCACGGCGATGCCGCCGCCCTGGGCGCGCAGGTGCGCCAGCAGCAGCCGGCGGCGTTCACGGAAAGGGGCGATGTCGGTGGAGGGCAGGCTCATGCGGGTACTTTACTCGCGGGGGGGCGCTGCTACAATCTGCCCGCACTTCCGTCATTGGGGAGTAGCCATCCCTGCAAGGGGAGCCTGCGTCAACAGACTTGGCGGTCATGGACCCCATGGCGCAGGCAGCCTGCGGCGCATTTCGCGCCAGCGGCCCGGCGAGACCTTTGGCCACGTCGCGTTCACCCTGCCGGGCGAGCCGCGGCGTTGCGCCATTGTCGCTGCTTGCCCGGCCATCGTCCCATGCTGTTCACCCTGTTTCTGTTCCTGCTATCCGCGGTCATCATCTACCTGGCCTGCGAATACTTCGTCAACGGCGTCGAATGGGTGGGACATCGCTTTTCGCTGGGCGCCACGGCCACGGGCACGGTGCTGGCGGCCTTCGGCACGGCCTTGCCGGAAAGCGTGGTCACCTTCATGGCGGTGGCGTTCGGCCAGACGCCCGAGCAGAAGGACATCGGCGTGGGGGCGGCCATGGGCGGGCCGCTGGTGTTGTCCACGGTGGCGTACGCGGTGGTCGGCCTGGTGTTGCTGGCGGTGGCCCGCAAGGGCGGGCACGCGCCGGCCATCGGCCAGGACGACCAGCAGCGCCTGGCGCGCGACCAGGCCTGGTTCATGGCGGTTTTCGTGTTCAAGGTGGGGCTGGGCCTGCTGGCCTTTGCCTGGAAGCCCTGGCTGGGCATCCTGTTCCTGGCGGTGTATGCCGTCTACGTCAAGCGCGAACTGGCCAGCGACGAGGCCGGCGTGGACCATGAGGATCTCGAGCCGCTCAAGCTGCGTCCGGGCGACGACCGTCCCACGATGTTCTGGGCGGGCGCGCAGACGCTGCTGTCGCTGGTGGTGATCGCCGTGGCCTCGCGCGTGTTCGTGCATCAGATCGGCACGCTGGGCGAGGCCATGGGCGCCTCGCCGCACGTGGCGGCCCTGCTGCTGGCGCCGGTGGCCACCGAGCTGCCGGAAATCCTCAATGCGCTGATCTGGGTGAGGCAGGGCAAGGCGCGCCTGGCCCTGGCCAATATCTCGGGCGCCATGATGATCCAGGCCACGGTCCCCAGCGCCCTGGGCATCTTCATGACGCCGTGGCTGTTCGATGCGCCGCTGCTGGTTTCGGGCCTGGTCACGCTGGCCGCGATCGTCCTGCTCTGGCTGCGCCTGCGCCAGGGGCGCATGACGGCGCGGCTGCTGGTCTGGTCGGGCAGCCTCTATGTGGCGTTCGCCGCCTGGCTGGTCTGGCATTTCAGCACCTGAGCCGATGTGCGGCGTTTGTGCATCATGCGCGCGATGCCGGGCAAAAAGCCCTTGTTTGCGGGGATAGCCCGGGACTACAATTTCAAGGTCTTCATTTCCAGGGGTTCTCTACCGTGAGTACCGATTCCGGCGACAGTAGTAGTCGATCTCGCATCGACGCCATTGCCTGACAGGTATCCAGCAGAGCCTCTTCTGCCGCATCCTGCCTGCCAGTGCAAGGGTGTGGTTTCTTCCCCCAGTTCTACCACCGCCAGAACCGCCGCGGCCCGCGCGTGCATGCGTCCTGCCTGTCTCTTGACCGGGCGGGTGCTGCCGCGAGCCTGCCCGTATCCACGGCAGACGGATTCCGTTCGTGCACGGAGGTCGTCATGTTCGGTCTGTTTCTGCGTCGCGCCACCCGGACGGGTTTTGCCGCCCGCCAGGGTGCGTCGCGCCTGACGGTGGAGTGTCCGCGCGAGGCCCTGCAGGCCCTGCGCCGGCAGATCTGCCTGGAGTTTGCCTCGGCCGGCCTGAACGTGTCGCGCCTGCAGGTGGGGTCGGGCAGCCAGCCCGGCCTGGCCTCGGCCTGCGTCACGGTGGTCTGTCCTCCCGAGCGCCGCGCCGAGCTGATGTCCCAGGCCCAGCGCCTGAGCGGCCATCCGGCGGTTCGCCTGGTTCGCCTGGGCGCCATGCCGGCGTATTGATTCCATCCATTTTTCAAAAGGTCACGCCATGTCAGGTTCACTCGATCCCGAGCCTCGATTGCGCCGGCCGTGCAAGGCCGGGCGCCGCGCCTGACCCGCTTCCTTTTTCCGGCGGGCCGGCAGCAGCCCGTACGGATTCTTCCCCTTGCGCCACCGGCGCGACGAACGCTTCCCTTCCGGCCATGCCGTGCATCGCAAGATGCATGGCATGGACTTCGTTGAAATAAAAAAACCGGGAGCAGTGCCATGCTGCAGTTTTTCAAAGTCCTGTTTTCGCCGGCCGCGCAGGTCCGGCGCGCGGGCCGTCATTTCCGTCGCGGCCCCATGCTCGAGCAGGTCGGCCATGACGCCGGCCGCGCCGCCGTCGTCGAGGCCGCGCGCCAGGCGGGCGGCGACATCGTCGCGTTGGCGCGGGCGCCGCTGGCCGACGTGTACGCGCGTTTCGGCAGCGGCCCGCAGGGCCTGGATGCCGGGCACGCCGAGCAGATCCGCACGGCCTTCGGTCCCAATGAGGTCGAGCATGAACGTCCGCTGTCGCTGGCGACGCACCTGTGGCTGTCGTTTCGCAATCCCTTCAACCTGCTGCTCGCCGCGCTGGCCGTCCTGTCGTGCGTGACCGACGTGATCATGGCTACGCCCGGCGAGCAGAGCTGGGCTTCGGTCATCATCATCGGCGCCATGGTGGCGATCGCCACGCTGCTGCGCCTGGTGCAGGAGCGGCGCTCGAACAAGGCGGCCGACGCCTTGCGCGCCATGGTGCAGAACACCGCCACCGTGCTGCGCCCGGGGCAGGGCCGCGGCGTGGAAATGCCGCTGCGCGAGCTGGTGCCCGGCGACGTGGTCACCCTGTCGGCCGGCGACATGATCCCGGCCGACTGCCGCATCGTGGCCGCCAAGGACTTGTTCGTGGCGCAGGCCGCGCTCACCGGCGAGTCGCTGCCGGTGGAGAAGTTCGCGCAGGCAGGCCACACGGCCGGCAATCCGCTGGAACTGGAGAACATCGGCTTCATGGGCACCAACGTGGTCAGCGGCGCCGGCCTGGCGCTGGTGATCGGCACGGGCTCGCGCACCTGCTTCGGCCAACTGGCCAGCTCGGTCACGCAGGCGGCGAACACGCCCACGCAGTTCCAGCAGGGCATCAACCGCGTGAGCTGGCTGCTGATCCGCTTCATGCTGGTCATGGTGCCGGTGGTGTTCGTGCTCAACGGGCTGACCAAGCACGACTGGCTGGAGGCGCTGCTGTTCGCCCTGGCCGTCGCGGTGGGACTGACGCCCGAGATGCTGCCCATGATCGTCACCTCGACCCTGGCCAAGGGGGCGGTGGCCATGGCGCGCAAGAAGGTGGTGGTCAAGCGCCTGGACGCCATCCAGAACCTGGGCGCCATGACGGTGCTGTGCACCGACAAGACCGGCACGCTCACGCAGGACCGCATCGTGCTCGAGCGCCACGTCAATATCGACGGCGTGGCCAGCGACGAGGTGCTGGCCTATGCCTACCTCAACAGCCACTACCAGACGGGCCTGAAGAACCTGCTCGACGTCGCGGTGCTGGAGCATGCCGAGGTGGGACGCCGGCTCAACCCTGCGGCCAACTACGACAAGATCGACGAGGTGCCTTTCGATTTCTCGCGCCGCCGCATGTCGGTGGTGGTGAGCGAACGCGGCCGCGAGGCGTCCGGCCATATCCTCATCTGCAAGGGGGCGCTGGAGGAAATGCTGGCGGCCTGCACGCGCGTGCGCGGCGACGACGGCGACATCGATCTCGACGAGAACGGCCGGGCCGACATCCGCCGCACGGCGGCCGGCATGAACGCCGAGGGCCTGCGGGTGATCGCCGTGGGCATCAAGCGCCTGCCGGCCGGCCATGGCGTCTACAGCGTGGCCGACGAGGCCGGGCTGACGCTGGTGGGGTATATCGCCTTTCTCGATCCGCCCAAGGAATCGACGGCGCCGGCGTTGCGCGCCCTGCTGGCCTCGGGGGTCGAGGTCAAGGTGCTGACCGGCGACGTCGAGCGGGTGGCGCGCAAGGTGTGCAAGGAGGTCGGGCTGGACGTGCGCGGCGAATACACCGGCCCCGAGCTCGAGGCCATGGACGACGCCGCGCTGGCCGAGGCCGCGCGGCAGGGCACGCTGTTCGCCCGGCTGGCGCCCGCGATGAAGGAGCGCATCGTGCGCAGCCTGCGCGCGCAGGGCGCCACGGTGGGCTTCATGGGCGACGGCATCAACGACGCGCCGGCGCTGCGCGCGGCCGACGTGGGCATTTCGGTGGACTCGGCCGTGGACATCTCGAAAGAGGCGGCCGACATCATCCTGCTGGAAAAGAGCCTGACCGTGCTCGAGGACGGCATCGTCGAGGGCCGGCGCATCTTCAACAATATGCTCAAGTACCTGAAGATGACGGCCAGCTCGAACTTCGGCAATGTGTTCTCGGTGCTGATCGCCAGCGCCTTCCTGCCGTTTTTGCCCATGCTGCCCATCCAGCTGCTGGCGCAGAACCTGATGTACGACTTCTCGCAGATCGCCATACCCTTCGACCGCGTCGACGCCGAGCAGCTCAGGCAGCCGCAGCAATGGGACCCGGCCGGCCTGGGGCGCTTCATGGTGTTCTTCGGTCCGATCAGCTCGATCTTCGACGTGGCCACCTTCGCCATGATGTGGTTCGTCTTCCATGCCGACCACGTGGGCGCCCAGTCCCTGTTCCAGTCGGGCTGGTTCGTCGAGGGCCTGTTGTCGCAGACCCTGGTCGTGCACCTGATCCGCACGGCCAGGATTCCCTTCCTGCAAAGCCGGGCCGCCGCGTCCCTGCTGGTCATGACGGGCGCGGTCATGCTGGCGGGCCTGCTGCTGCCTTTTTCGCCGCTGGCCGAGTATTTCCATATGCAGCCCCTGCCCTGGTTGTATTTCGCCGGACTGATCGTCATATTGCTGGCCTATGCTGCGCTGGTACAGTGGATGAAAGGTCTCTGGATCAAGCGCCACGGCTGGAGCTGAGACGGGAAAATGAAAGCCGGTCGAAAAATACAAAAGACATTCAACAAGCTCGGCCCGATCAGTCGCATCACGAACGGCACTTTGTATGCCGGCGGCGCGGCGATGGTCCTGTCCTTGTGCGCGGGCGGCATGGCCCGGGCCGACGACGGCGTGACGGTCTATGGCCTGATCGACGACAGCATCGCCAGCACCCATACCGGCGGCACCCGGACCCGGCCGGGCAACAACCAGGTGAGCCTGCTCACCGGCGGCTGGACGGACAGCCTCTGGGGCATCAAGGGCGAGGAATCGCTCGACGGCGGCTGGAAGGCGCGCTTCGGCCTGGAAAGCGGCATCGATTCGGCCACGGGCCGTTCATTGGACGGGCAGGACCGGCTGTTCGATTACGGCGCCTGGGTCGGGCTGGACCATGCCGGCTACGGCGCGGTGAAACTGGGCCGCTTGAGCACCGTCGCCCAGGAATACGGCGGCCAGCTCGAGGTGGCCTCGTGGCGCGACATGGGCATGGGCCAGCTGCTCAAGGATTCCGACAATTTCCGGCGCGACCGGACGCTCAACCTGTACACGCCCGATATCGGCGGCGCGCAGCTGGGCGTGGGCCGCAGCTTCAACGACCGCAGCGGCGTTCCCGATATGCAGGCGTGGAGCCTGGGCTTCAAGTACGCCAGCGGTCCCTGGCTGGGCGTGCTGACCTGGGACCGCAGCAGCCGTGCCCTGGGCGACTCCCATGGCGGATCGCCCTCGGCCGCGCAGGCCGGCGTCACCTACATCACCGATGACGGCTACCAGTTCTCGGTGGCCTGGTCGCGCCAGCGCAACGGCTTCGTGGAGCAGGACATCGGCTGGTCCGGCGGGCCGGCGGCGTTCATGTACGGCGGCTATGCGGACAGCTGGCTGGTCGGCGCGCAGATCCCGGTCAGCACGTCGGGCTCGGTGCTGATGCAGGTGTCCCAGGACCGGCCGAGCTGGCATGAGGCCGACGGCAGCCGCGCGCATCCCGTGGCGCTGGCCACGCTGGGCTACCGCTATACGCTGTCGCCGCGCACCAGCCTCTATGCCTTCATCGGCCGCCAGACGCGCGGTTCGCTGGCCGACCCCTTCGACCACGACACGGGCGGCGTGACGCGCGTGGCGGTCGGGGTGACCCACTCGTTCTGAGCGGGGCTTTGCCTTATTCGGGGATCAGGCCGTGGTACTTGCGGCCGATGGCCACGGTGGCCTGGAACATGCCGGCCTTGCTGCCGCAGTCGTAGCGGGTGCCTTCGTAGCGGTGGGCGTAGACCTCGCGCTCGCGCAGCAGCGCGGCGATGGCATCGGTGAGCTGGATTTCGTCGCCGGCGCCGCGTTCGGTCTTGCGCAGGTGGTCGAAGATGGCGGGTTCGAGCACGTAGCGGCCCACCACGGCGAGGTTGGAGGGCGCGTCTTCGGGCTTGGGCTTCTCGACGATGTGCGTGACGCGCGCGGTGCGGGCGTTGAGCATCTCGCTGGCGACGATGCCGTACTTGCCGGTGTCCGCGTGGGGCACTTCCTGCACGCCCAGCACGCTGACGCCGTGGGTCATGGCGGTGTCCATCAGCTGCTTGGTGACGGAGTTGTCGGCGTCGATCAGGTCGTCGGCCAGCAGCACGGCGAAGGGCTCGTTGCCCACGGCCGGCGCGGCGGTCAGCACGGCGTGGCCCAGGCCCAGCATCGCCTTCTGGCGGATGAACATGCAGGTGACTTGCGGCGGGATCACGCCGCGCACCACCGCCAGCAGCTCGTTCTTGCCCTTTTCTTCGAGGTCGCGCTCGAGTTCGGGCGCCGCGTCGAAGTGGTCTTCGATCGCGCGCTTGTTGCGACCGGTAACGAAGATCAGGTCGGTGATGCCGGCCGCGACGGCTTCTTCCACCGCGTATTGGATGAGCGGTTTATCTACCACGGGCAGCATTTCCTTGGGCATGGCCTTGGTGGCCGGCAGGAAACGCGTGCCAAAACCCGCGACGGGGAAGACGGCTTTGCGGATAGGCTGCATCGAAAAGAACTCCAGTGAAAATTAAAATGTGAATTCGTCAGGCTGCCGAAAGAAAGGCTGTAAAGAGGGCCATAAAAAAGGGCCAAAAAACTTTGCAAACAGGCCGCTATCATAGTGCCTATTACATTTTGGGCATGATACCGATGTTGCCGAATGCAAGGCGCGCGCTGGCCGGAGCGCTCTGTCTGGCGCTATCCCTGCCCGGCCTGCCGGCGGCGGCTCAGCCGGTCGGCCTGCCTTCCATGGGGGCGGCTTCCGGATACGACCTCTCCCCGGCCCAGGAGCGCCAGCTGGGCGAGGCCATCATGGTGCAGGGCCGGCGCGACCCTGCCTATATCGACGACGCCGAGCTCAACCAGTACCTCACGGCCATGGGCCGCAAGCTGGCGGCCTTCGCGCCCAACCCGGTTCCGCTGGTCGAGCTGTTCGGGGTGCTCGACCCGGAGATCAACGCCTTCACCATGCCGGGCGGCTTCATCGGGGTGAATTCCGGCCTGGTCCTGACCTGCGAGAGCGAATCCGAACTCGCGGCGGTGCTGGGCCATGAGCTCGGCCACGTCGCCCAGCGCCACATCGCCCGCGGCATGACCCAGGGCGGCCAGAGCGGCGCCGTGGCGCTGGCCTCCCTGGCGGCGGCCCTGCTGGCCGCGCTGGCGGGCTCGGGCGACCTGGCCATGGGCATCGTCGCCTTCGGCCAGGCCGCCGCGCTCAGCCAGCAGCTGGGCTTCTCGCGCGATGCCGAGCGCGAGGCCGACCGCGCCGGCCTGCAGATGCTCTACAAGGCCGGCTACGATCCCAGCGCCATGGCCCGCATCTTCGGCCGCCTGATGAATGCCTCGCGCCTGAACGAAGGCATGGGCGGCGGCGCCTGGGCCAGCACCCATCCGCAGTCCATCGAGCGCATGTCCGACATGCAGAACCGCATCCAGGAGATGCCTGTCGCGCACTATGCCGACAGTGCCGATTTCTGGCTCCTGCGGGCCAAGCTGCGCGTGCTGCAGGGCGGTGATTCGCAGGCGCTGCTTTATGTGCGCGAGCAGTTGCAGGCCGAGTCGGCTTCCAGCCAGGGCGTGCAGCGTGCCGCCGCGCTCTACGGCTTGTCCAGGTACTGGCTGCGGCGCGAAGACCTGAAGCAGGCCGCCTCGTACTGGGAGCAGGCCGCGGCGGCCTGGCCCGCCGGGGCGCCCGAGCTGGCCAGGCTGGGCATCGACATCACCCTGGCCCGCAAGGATGCGCCGGGCGCCGTCGGGCAGGCGCAGGCCGCGATCAAGCGCTGGCCCGGACAGCGGGCGCTGGGCATGGCGTATGTCACGGCCCTGCAGGCCGCCGGCCGGCAGGCCGAGGCGCAGAACTACCTGCGCGACCGGGTCAAGGCCTGGGGCTCGGACCAGCCCGACCTGTACCAGATGCTGGCCAAGAGCGAGGATGCCAGCGGCAACCCGGTGGCGGCGCGCAGCGACATGGCGCAGTACTACCTGTTGACGGGCGCCTACGCCGCCGCGGCGATGCAGCTGCAGCAGGCGCGGCGGATCTCCACCGATTTCTATGAGCAGTCGCAGCTCGATGCGCAACTGCGCGACACCCGGCAGCGCCTGCAGGACGAGCGCAACCTGCTCGAGAAATTCAAGGACGTTGTCCCGGCCGGCTAGGCGTGGGGCCCGGCTGGCGCGCCAAGGCTAGGTGCCTGTTTCGAAGAAACGGCCCAGCCGCCCGGGCAGCCAGTTCAGGCTGCAGGGGAACCTGCCGGTCGGAAAACCGGCATGGCCGCCTTGTTCGGGCTGGTGCAGCAGCACGCGGGCCGAACAGTCTTCGGGCGCGGGCAGCGCCTGGCTGGGCAGGAAGGGGTCGTTGCGCGCATTGAGCACCAGGGTGGGCACGCGCACCGACGCCAGCCAGGGCTTGCTCGATGCCCGCGTCCAGTAATCGAGCGCATTGCGAAAGCCGTGCATGGGCGCGGTGTAGGCATCGTCGAAATCGTGCA
>DASWPO010000198.1:0-2980 GCA_036404015.1 Bordetella sp.
CTGGGCACGATCGCGATGTTCGGCATCATCATGCGCAACTCGGTCATCCTGGTGGACCAAATCGAGCAGGACATCCGCGGCGGGGCGCCGCGCTGGCAAGCCATCATCGGCGCCACCGTGCGGCGTTTCCGTCCCATTACGCTGACCGCCGCCGCCGCGGTGCTGGCGCTGATTCCGCTGTTGCGCAGCAATTTCTTCGGGCCGATGGCGACGGCCCTGATGGGAGGCATTACCGTGGCGACGGTGCTGACGCTGTTCTACCTGCCCGCGCTGTATGCCGCGTGGTTCCGCGTGCGGGCCGACGAGCCGGCCAAGGAGGCGCAGCCATGAACGCCGCGCTTGCAATGGCCACGGCCGCGGGAGCGGCGAGGCTCCTGAAGAGAGGGCTCCTGCCAGCCACCATGGCGCTGGCGCTGGCCGGTTGCGCGTTCGAAGCGCCCACCAAGCCTCCCGCGCTGCCCGATCCCGCGCGCTACACCGCGGCGCCGCTGCCGGCGGACACGGTGGCGGCCGACGGGACGGCCCAGCATTTCAGCCTGGGCGAGCGGCCCGTGCCGCAGTGGTGGCGCCGCTACGGCAGCGAGACGCTCGACGCCTGGATCGACGAGGGCCTGCGCAACAGTCCGACGCTCGAATCGGCCGGCCATGCCCTGGCCGCCGCGCGCGAGACCTTGCGCGGGCAGATCGGCGCGGTGGAGCTGCCGACGGTCGATGTCCAGGTGCAGACCGAGCGGCAGCGGGCCTTGGGCCTGCCTGCCTTCGGCCAGCCCACCAACCTGTACAACGTCTATACCGGCCAGCTGGCGCTGAGCTACGACCTGGACCTGTCCGGCGCCGCGCGTTACGGCATCGCGCAGGTCACCGCGCAGGTCGACCGGCAATCGTTCGAGCTCGACACGGCCCGCCGCACGCTGGCGGCCAATATCGTGATGGCGGCGATCAGCGCGGCCTCGGCCGATGCGCAGCGCCAGGCCGCCGAGCGCCTTGCGGCCCTGGCGCACAGCCGGGGGGACATCGCCGCGCGGGCCCGCGGGCTCGGCGCGGCGTCGCCGGCCGACGTGCTGACCGTGCAGCAGGAGGCGGCCAGCCTCGATGCCGCGTTGCCCGCGCTGCGCGCGCAGACGCAGCGGGCGCGCCATGCGCTGGCGGTGCTGATGGGGCGCTCGCCCGACCAGGCGCCGCCCGTGCTGCCGCTGGACGACCTGCGCCTGCCCGACGACGTGCCCGTGAGCGTGCCGTCGGAGTTGCTGCACCAGCGCCCCGACGTGCTGGCGGCCGAGGCCGGCGTGCGCATCAGCGCCGCCCAGATCGGCGTGGCGACGGCCAATCTGTTTCCGCAGATCTCGCTGTCGGCCTCGTTCGGCACGGGAGCCTTTACGCCGCCCAACCTGTTTTCGGCGGCGGGGGCGATCTGGGGGGCCGGCCTGTCGATCGCGCAGCCCATCTTCCACGGCGGCGAACTGCGGGCGCAGCGCCGGGCCGCCATGGAAAACTACGATGCTTCCCTGGCGCAATACCGGCAAACTGTGCTCAATGCCTTCCAGAACGTCGCCGACACGCTGACGGCCCTGCACGAGGACGCGCAGGCGCTGCAGTCGGCACGGCAGGCGGCCGACGCGGCACGGGCCTCCTTCGAGCTGGCGGATGCGCGCTACCGGCTGGGCGCGGTTGCCTATCCGGAGCAGGTGCTGGCCGAGCAGCAGTGGCAGAACGCGCAGCAGGCCGTGATCCAATCGCGCGCCGCGCGCCTGTCCGATACCGCGGGACTGTTCCAGGCTATGGGCTCGCCGCCCTGATCGTTGTATGCTGACGACGAATTTTTCCGGAGTCCTTCCATGAGTCTGCTGTTCACCCCGACCCCCCTGGGGCCTGTCACTTTGGACAATCGCATCGTCATCGCGCCGATGTGCGAATACTCGGCCGAAAACGGCTGCGCCAGCGATTGGCACATGATCCACCTGGGCCACCTGGCCCTGTCCGGCGCGGCCCTGCTGATCCTGGAGGCCACGGCGGTCGAACCCATCGGCCGCATCAGCCCCTACGACCTGGGCCTGTGGAGCGACGAGAACGAAGCGGCGCTGGGCAAGGTCGTGCAGGCCATCCGCCGCTATTCGCCCATCAAGCTGGGCGTGCAGATCTCGCATGCCGGGCGCAAGGCCTCGAGCCGGGCGCCCTGGGAAGGCGGCCAGCAGATCACCGTGGCCGAAGGGGGCTGGCGCTGCGTGGCGCCGTCGGCCGTGCCGCACAGCGAGACCGAAGAGACGCCGCTGGCCCTGGACGAGGCCGGCCTGGCCCGCATCAAGCAGGCTTTCGTGGACACGGCCCTGCGCGCCGCGCGCCTGGGCTTCGACGTGATCGAGCTGCACGGCGCGCACGGCTACCTGCTGCACCAGTTCCTGTCGCCGCTGGCCAACCAGCGCACCGACGCCTATGGCGGTTCGCTGGAGAACCGCATGCGTTTTCCGCTGGACGTGTTCAAGGCGGTGCGCGCCGCCGTGCCGCAGGCGGTGTCGGTCGGCATCCGCGTGTCGGCCACCGATTGGGTCGAAGGCGGCCTGGATACGCCGCAGGTCGTCGAGTTCGCCCATGCGCTCAAGGCGTCGGGCTGCGACTTCATCCACGTGTCGACGGCCGGCGTCTCGCCCTTGCAGAAGATCCCTCTTTCGGCGGGCTACCAGGTCCCGTTCGCCGAGATCATCAAGCGCGAAGTCGGCATGCCCACCATCACAGTGGGTCTCATCACCGAAGCCGAACACGCCGAGGAAATCGTGCAGAAGGGGCAGGCCGACATGGTGGCCCTGGCGCGCGGGATACTCTACGATCCCCGCTGGCCCTGGCACGCCGCAGCCAAGCTGGGCGCCGCGGTCGACGCGCCGCGCCAGTATTGGCGCTGCCAGCCGCGCGAGCTCAAGGCCCTGTTCAAGGACGCCGCCTACGGCCAGCGCTGAGCAAGCGTCGATGCGAAACAGCCCGCTTATCG
>DASWPO010000199.1:0-5030 GCA_036404015.1 Bordetella sp.
ACAACTGGGGGTACTTCCAGCGATTCCCGCGAAGACCGGTGACGCAATTTCTCCGCGAAACCTAGTGTTCACAGCCTTTTGCCGGCCGATCAACGTTTAAACGTGTGATCAACGTCTGATCACAGCATCAGAAGGAAGCGGCGGCGGTACTGCCGAATAGTCAAAGGAACGTCTCATGAGTTGGTCCGCCAAGCAGTATGTGACATTCGAAGACGAACGTACGCGCCCGGTGCGCGACCTGCTCGCCGCAATACCGGCCCACAACGTCCGCTCGGCCGTGGACATAGGATGCGGGCCGGGTAATTCGACCGAGATTCTCGCCGCGCATTTTCCGGACGCGACGGTAAGCGGGCTCGACAGCTCGGGCGACATGATCGAGGCGGCGCGCAAGCGAATGCCGCGCGTTCATTTCGACATTGGGAGCATCGAGGCCTGGACTGGCACAGATCCCTTCGATGTGATCCTGGCGAACGCCGTTCTCCAGTGGGTGCCCGACCACGTCAGCCTGTTGCCCTTACTTGTGGAGAGGCTGGCGCCCGGCGGCAGTCTTGCCATTCAGATGCCCGACAACCTTGAGGAACCGGCACACCGGGTCATGCGGGAAATAGCATTGACCGGGAAATGGGCGGCGAAGCTTGCGAAAGCATTCGAGACGCGCGCTGCGTTGCCAAGTGCCGATTGGTATTACGAATTGCTGAAGAAGCAGTGCGTGAAGGTTGACGTTTGGCGAACGATTTATCACCACCCGCTCGCTGGCGGCGCATCCGCCGTCGTCGAATGGTTCAAGGGCAGTGCCTTGGGACCTTTTCTCGAGCCGCTCGATGGTGAGGAGCGGGCGCAATACCTGGCGGAATATCTGAAGGCTATCGATGGCGCCTACAGGACGCTGTCGGATGGGTCGGTGTTGTTGCCCTTTCCCCGTTTGTTTATTGTGGCCACGCGCTGATTTGCGCAGTCCGGCGTGAGCGCGCCACCAGCAGCCAGGCGGCGGCGACCAGAAGCCCCGCGTACAGCATTGGCGCACGCGGCCCGGCATGATCGACGACCAAGCCGCCCAGCAGGGCGCCGAGCGCGATCGCCGCGTTGAATGCCATGACGAAGAGCGAAAGCGCGGCTTCGGCGTCGCCGGTCTCGCGTGCCGCTCGAAAAACCCAGGTCTGCAGCAGCACGGGCAGCGCGGCGTAGCCGATGCCCCAAGGCACGAGCAGGGCGATGGCGGCGATGCGATTCGTGCCGGCGGCCCAGAGCAGCAGCAGGCTGGCCGCCAGGAGGGCGAGCACGCCCAGCAGCGCACCGCGCAGTGAGTGCTGCATGGCGGCGCCGACCGAGAAATTCCCCGCCACACCCGCCACGCCGTAGACCAGCAGCAGCGCGCTCATCCAGTGCGACGGGATGCCGGCGACGTCCTGCAAGTAGGCTGTGACGTAGGTATAGGCCAGGAAGTTGCCCGTCATGGTCAGGGCGGTGGCGTAGAACACGGTGCGCAAGGCGTCATGGCCGAAGGCGTCGGCAATGGCGCGCAGGCTGCCGGCGCTTTGCGCGGGCATGGGCGGCAGGAGCAGCAGGGCAGCCATGCCCACCAGCAGGCTCAGCAGCGACAGCGCCGCGAAGGCGGTGTGCCAGCCGGCGTATTGACCGATCAAGGTACCCATCGGCACGCCCAGCACGGCGGCCACGGCCAATCCGCCCAGTACGACGGAGGTGGCGGATACGGCCTGCCGTTCAGGCACGAGCCGGACAGCCATGGCGGTGGCGATGGACCAGAACACGCCGATGGCCAGCGCCACGATCAGGCGGGCGACGAGCAGGGTGGCGAAGTCCCGGGAGACGGCGGCCAGCGCGTTGCCGGCCAGGCTGGCCAGCATGAGCAGGACCATCAGCCGGCGGCGGTCGATGCGGCCGGTCAGCACGGTCATGGGGCCGGCCGTCAGGGCGACCATGACGGCGAAGCCGGTGACAAGCAGGCCGGCGACGCCCAGCGGCAAGTGCAGGCCCGCGGCGATCGGGCCGAGCAGTCCGATGGGCAGCATCTCGGAGCTGACGAAGGCGAAGCAGCCGACGGCCAGCGCCAGGACGGCGAGCCAGGCGCGCAGCGTGGCGCGCTCCGGGCGGGCGTCCATGGGCTGGGACAAGGGTGGGGCGGAAGCGGGCATGAGTGATCCTGTGAAAAAAGGGCAGGGCGGGTCAGCGCGCCCGCTCAAGCAGGCTGCGCAGCACGGCGTCCAGGGCAGTGCCGCCGCGCCGGGCCTGCACCCCGTCTTCTTCGAAGCGGATCCAGCCTTGGTTGAAGCCGTCGAGCATCTGCATGCGCGGCAAGGGATTGGCCATGCCCTGTTCGCGAAACAGCGCTTCCCAGCGCTCACGCGGCACGGCGCGGGTCCCGACATCCCGGCCCAGCAGGCGGGCAAAGCCCGCGGCCAGGTCCCGTGGCGAGACCGGTGTCGGGCCCTGCAGCTCGACGATGCGCCTGCCGGTCCAGGTCTCTTGCAGCAGCTCGGCCGCGGTGCGGCCGACGTCGGCGGCGCTGACCATGGGAATGGCACGGTCCAGCGGCTGCAGGTAGCTGTCGAGGCAGCCCTGGTCGCAGGCGCTGGCCACATCCCACAGGGCGTTTTCCATGAACCAGGCCGCGCGCAGGAAGGCGATGGGCATGGGCAGGCTGCTCAATGCCTCTTCCAGCAGACCCAATTGGCTGAGCAGGCTGGTTTGCGTGGCCTGGGCGCCCACGGTCGAGAGGCAGACGACGCGCTGCGGCCGCGCGGCAAGCAAGGCCGCATGCAATGCGCCGATGAGGCGGCGCGATTCGGGAAAGCCGGGCGCAGGGTCGAAATTGGGCGGCAGCAGGATGAACACGCCCTGCGTGTCCGCGAAGGCACGGGTCAGGGCCTGGACATCGTCGGCCTGCGCCAGGGCGAGGCCGCAGCCCTGGGCGGTCCATGCGCGGCCCTTGGCGGGGTCGCGCACGACGGCGCGCACGGTTTGTTCCTGGGCGAGCAGCCGGCGGGCGAGGGCGCCGCCGACTTGGCCGGTGATTCCGGTGATGGCGTACATGAAGTTTCCTTGAAGAAAGACGCTATGGCAGCCATTCTGGATTCCGGTAATTAATGTGTCGACAGCATGAGTGTCCATATAGAATTGACAAAAGATCATCAAATAGAGAGACGGCATGGCATTCGACGAACGGGCGCTCAACGGCATGGGGGTGCTGGCGGCGGTGGTCAACGGCGGCAGCTTTGCCGCCGCGGCCGATGCGCTGGACATGACGCCTTCGGGCGTGAGCCGCGCTGTCGTGCGGCTGGAAGAGCGCCTGGGCATACGTCTCTTCGACCGGACCACGCGCTCGGTGGCGCTCACCGACGAGGGGCGCGGCTTCTACGAGCGCATCGTCCCGCTGCTGGCCGGGCTGGAAGAGGCCGCCGCGCTGGCATCGGAAGGGCAGGTAGCGGTACGCGGGCGGCTGCGCGTCAATGTGGACCCGTTCTTCTCCCGCCTGATCCTGGGGCCGCGCCTGGGGAGCTTCCTGCGCGAGTGCCCGGCCTTGCGGGTGGAGTTGATCACTCGCGAGGAACCGGGCGACATGATCGCGGAGGGCTTCGATTTGGCGATCCGCTTCGGCGAGCCGCGGCCCTCGTCGCTGGTGGCGCGCAAGCTGCTCGATACGCGCATCCTCACCGTGGCGTCGCCCGCCTACCTCAAGGCGCATGGCAGGCCGGCCGAGCCTCGGGACTTGCCGGCGCAAGGCCATGTCTGCATCCAGTTCCGCGATCCGCAGACCGGCCGGCCCTTCACCTGGGATTTCAAGCGCGGCCGCAAGCGGTTGGAACTGCCCCTGGGCGGTCCGCTGCTGGTCAACGACGTGGGTACCCTGCATGGCGCCTGCCTGGCGGGCTGCGGCATGGCGCAGGTCATGGAATTGGGGGTGGAGCACCTGCTGGCCGAGGGCCGGCTGGTCAATGTATTGCCGGACTGGTCGGACGAGCGCTTTCCGCTCTATGCGTTCTATCCTTCGCGCAGCTACTTGCCGGCCAAGACGCGGGCCTTCCTGGATTTCGTGCTGGCCGTCGTCCAGCCGCCGGCAAGGTGAAGGCCTGACCAGCCTGCCGATGGCTGACCTGCAGGGTCGGTCTCTCCTCCGGGGAAAGCCCGGGCCGCCGTGCGGCTTTTCCCGTATTCCGGATGGATCGCGATACGATAAGGGCCACGTCGGGGCAGGCTTGGATCCGCTCCGGTTCAGATCAATATAGGTGAGACCCACATGACTGCTACCCATTCCGTCACAGAACAGGCGCTGCTTGCCCGTTACGGCAGCGATGCGCTGCCCGGCCCGCTCAATGACATCGCGGCCCAATTGCTCGAGCACCGCTCGGTGCGCAGCTATGCCGACAAGCCGGTGAGCGACGAGATCCTGCGCGTGTCGATCGCCGCCGCGCAGTCGGCCTCGACTTCGTCCAATCTGCAGGTATGGAGCGTCGTTGCCGTGCGTGACCGCGCCAAGCTGGCCAAGCTGGGCGATCTGGCCGGCGGCCAGCAGCATGTGATCAATGCGCCGCTGTTCCTGGCCTGGGTGCTGGACCTGTCCCGCCTGCGCCGGCTGGGCGATGCGCTGGGCGTGCCGACCAAGGGCACGGATTATCTGGAGATGTACACCACGGGTGCGGTCGACGTCGCCCTGGCCGCGCAGAACGCCGCCGTGGCGCTGGAGTCGTACGGCCTGGGCCTGGTGTATATCGGCGGCATGCGCAACCATCCGGAGGATGTAGCCGAGCTGCTGGGCCTGCCCCAGGGCAGCATGGTGCTGTTCGGCATGTGCGTGGGCTACCCCGATCCCGCCCTGCCCGCCGACATCAAGCCGCGCCTGCCGCAGTCGTCGGTGCTGCATTTCGAGCGCTATGACGCGGCCAACGAAACCGCGGAAGTGCAGGACTACGACGCGCGCATGGACGCTTTCAATGAAAGCCAGGCCCGCAAGACGCGCCCCTGGTCGCAACTGGCGACGCACCGCGTGCGCGGGCCGGAGTCGCTCAGCGGCC
>DASWPO010000200.1:0-5545 GCA_036404015.1 Bordetella sp.
CATGCTGGCCGCCTACGGCGACCAGGGCCTGCGCCTGATCGAAGTCGACAAGTCCGACCTGGGCGACCTGTCCGACATCGTCGAACTGGTCGCCGGCCGGCCCGAGCGCTACATCGTCTTCTGCGACGACCTCTCCTTCGAAGAGGGCGAGGCCGGCTACAAGGCGCTGAAGTCCGTGCTCGACGGCTCGGTCTCCTCGGCCGGCGAAAACGTGCTGATCTACGCCACCTCCAACCGGCGCCACCTGATGCCGGAATACATGAGCGAGAACCTGCAGGCCACGCACGGCGCCGACGGCGAGATCCACCCCGGCGAAACCGTCGAGGAAAAAATCTCGCTGTCCGAGCGCTTCGGCCTGTGGCTGTCCTTCCACCCCTTCAAGCAGGACGACTACCTCGACATCGTCCACCACTGGCTGCGCGAGCTGGGCTGCCCGGCCGGCCAGATCGACGCCTCGCGCGCCGAAGCCCTGCAATGGGCCCTGGAGCGCGGCTCGCGTTCGGGCCGCGTGGCCTACCAGTTCGCCCGCGACTGGGCGGCGCGCCACGATTGAACCCGGGGCGGGCCCGACGCCGGCCCGCCCCTTGCCACATACACCGCAAGCCATGTCCGAACACAAGATCATCGACGTCGCCGCCGGCCTCATCCTGCGCGATGACGGCCAGTTGCTGCTGGGACAGCGCCCCGAGGGCAAGCCCTGGCCGGGCTGGTGGGAACTGCCCGGCGGCAAGCTCGAACCCGGCGAAACCGTGCTGCAGGCCCTGGCCCGCGAGCTGTTCGAGGAAATCGGCATCCGCGTCACCCAGGCCTGGCCCTGGGTGACCTATGTGCACCGCTACCCCAACAGCACCGTGCGGCTGGCCTTCTGCCAGGTCACGGCCTGGGAAGGCGAGCCGAGCGGCCTGGAGAACCAGCAACTGCGCTGGGTCGACCCGGCGCGGGCCCTGGCCGACGCGCTGAACCAGGGCGAGGACCTCGATCCCGCCCAGCCCAACGGCCGGGTGCTGCCCGCCACCGTCCCGCCGTTGCGCTGGTTGCAACTGCCCACCACCTACGGCATCTCGTCGATCGGCGCGCCGCAACGGCTGCCCGCTTTTCTGCAACGGCTCGACGCGGCCCTGGCCGGCGGCCTGAAACTGGTGCAGTTCCGCGAACCGGGCTGGCCGCAAGGCAGCCAGGCCGAGTCGCTGCACGCCGCCTTGCTGGCCGTGCGCGAGCGCTGCCGCGCCGCCGGCGCGAAGCTGCTGGTCAACGGCGCGCACCCGGCATCGTGGTGGCGGGAAGCCGACGGCGTGCACCTGCGCGCGCCGGATGCCGCGGCGCTGCAAAGCCGCCCGGCCCTGCCCGACGGCGCGCTGGTCGGCGTCTCCGCCCATGGGCACGCCGAGATCGCGCACGCCCGCGCCATCGGCGCCGACTTCACCGTGCTGGGCCCGGTGCTCGAAACGCCTTCGCACCCGGGCGAACCGGGCCTGGGCTGGGCGGGTTTTGCCGCGGGCCTGCGCGATGCGGGACTGCCCGTCTTCGCCCTGGGCGGGCAAACCGAAGCCACGCGTAAAATCGCCCGTGAACACGGCGCGCACGGCATCGCCGGCATACGCGCGATAATCTAGGCACACCATGAATACCACCGCACCCAACCTCACCCTGGGCGACCCGCGGCTCGACCAGGACCACGCCGAGCTGCATCGCCTGGTGCAGCAGCTCGCGCAAGCCCGCAACCGGGAAGAGGTCGCCGCCGCCCTGGACGCGCTGGCCGGGCACTGCCTCGACCACTTCGCCACCGAGGACGAAGACCTGCACCTCATGCAGGGCAACGACGACGCCGTCTGCCATATCGACGAGCACGCCGCGGTGCTGAAGTCCCTGGCCGAGGTCAGGGCCTGGCTCGAGCAGAACGAAGACGTCGTCCAGATGGTGAACGTGGTGCAGTCGCTATGCGCCGAGCTGGAGCGCTGGCTGCCCGAGCACGTGCAATACATGGACGCGGCCGTGGCCGCCTATCGCACCAAGAACCGCTTCGGCGGCGTGCCTATTGTTTTTCCGTCGCGCTTGCCGAAGGCGCAGTAGCCTCGGCCGCCGGCTCTTTCAAGCCTTCCCATCCGCCGCCCAGGTCGCCGATCAGCGAGACGGCGTCGAGCCGGCGCTGCGACTCGACGTTCAGCAGCGACTGCTGGTTGCTGAGCAGGGTGGCCTGCGTCGTGGCCACGGTGGTGTAGTCGACCGTGCCCGCCTGGTACTCGTTGAGCGTGATGCGCGCGCCCTGGGTGGCGTGATCCACCGCGGCGCGCTGCGCCTCGGCCTGCTGCGCGAGAATGCGCAAGCCGGACAGGTCGTTCTCGACGCCCTGGAAGGCGGCCAGCACCGTGCCGCGGTAGTTGGCCACCTCCGCATCGTAGGCGGCCTGCGCCGCGCGGACCGCGCCGCTGCGCGCGCCGCCGTCAAAGAGCGTCGCGTTCGCGTCGGCGCCCAGCGACCAGACGCGGTTGGCCGCGTTCAGCAGGCCGGACAGCGGCGACTGCGTAAAGCCGAGCAGCCCGGACAGCGAGATCGTCGGGTAGTAGGCGGCCACAGCCACGCCGATCGCCGCGTTCTGCGCAGCCATCTGGCGCTCCGCCGCCGCGATATCGGGGCGCCGCTGCAGCAGCTCCGAAGGCAGGCCGACGGGCACCTCGGGCAGATCCGGCAAGCGGCCGTTATGGGCAATGGCGAGCTCCGCGGGATTCTTGCCGACCAGCACGGCAATGGCATGCTCGTATTGCGCGCGCGCCACGCCCAGCGAGATCAGGCTGGCCCGCGCGCTGTCGTGCTGGGTGAGCGCGGTCATCAGGTCCGACGGCGCGGCCGTGCCGGCGCGGCTCTGGTTCTCGACCACGCGCAGGGACGCCTCGTAGGCGGAGACGGTCCGTTGCAGCAGGTCGATATCGGCATCGGCCGTGCGCAGCTCGACGACCGCGTTGGCCAGCGCGATCTGCTCGGACAGGGCCGCGCTGGCCAGCAAGGCCTCGTCGGCCTGCGCGACCGCCTTGTTTTCCTCGATGGTGCGGCGTATCCGGCCCCAGATGTCGAGCTCCCAGTCCGCGCTGCCTTCCAGCGAGCCGGAGCTCTGCACGCGCGACGCGCCGCCCAGGGACGTCCCGCCGTTGCTGCGCTGCCGGGTGGCCGAGCCGGTCAGGCCTATCGTGGGAAAGAGCGAGCTTTGCGCGACCCGCACCTCGGCCAGCGCCTGCTGGTAGTTGGCGTAGCTTTGGCGCACGGTCTGGTTGGACACGATGACCTGCGGTTCCAGCTCATCGAGCAGCGGGTCGTGGAACGCGCGCCACCATTCGCCCTTGGGCGCCAGCTCCGCGTCGGGGGAGGCAGGCCGCCAGCCCGCCAGTTCCTTGTAGGAGGCCGCGACCGGGGCATCGGGACGGTGGTAGTCCGGACCCACGGCGCACGCGCCCAGCAGCGCGCAAAGCGACAGGCCCAGCGCGCCGCGCGCCGCGCGGCCGGAAATGGACAAGGACGGGATAGGAGGCATGGCTTTCATCATGAAGTCGTGTCCGGTTGCCGGCTCCAGGGCAGGCGCGCCGACCAGACCGCGATCCGGGCGCGCAAACGGTCGAGGTACAAATAAATGACCGGCGTCGTGTAGAGCGTAAACACCTGGCTCAGCACCAGCCCGCCCATCACGGTGATCCCGAGCGGCTGGCGCAGCGCGGCGCCCTGGCCGATGCCGATCGCCAGCGGCACCGCGCCGAGCACGGCGGCCGCGGTGGTCATCATGATGGGGCGCAGCCGCATGACGGCGGCCCGGTGGATCGCCGTGCGCGCGTCGAGGCCGTCGGCGCGCTGCAACTGGATCGCGACGTCGACCATCATGATGCCGTTTTTCTTGACGATTCCGATCAGCAGGAACATGCCGATCAGGGCGATCACCGAGAAAGGCGTGCCGAACACCAGCAGGGCCAGCGTGGCGCCGATCCCGGCCGAGGGCAGCGTGGAAAGAATCGTCAGCGGGTGGATGGTGTTCTCGTACAGAATGCCCAGCACCAGGTAGACCACCCCGATGGCCGCGGCGACCAGCAAGGGCAGCGTGCCCATGGATTGCGCATACGTGCGCGCCGAGCCGGCAAAGGAGCCATGCAGCGTGGTCGGCGCCCTGATTTCGCTCAGCGCATCGTTGATGGCCTTGTCCGCCGTGCTCAGCGAGCCGCCCGGCGGCAGGTTGAACGAGATCGTTCCCGCCACCAGGCCGCTCTGGTGGTTGACCTGCGTGGCCGTATGGCTGGTGGCCCAGCTCGCGAGCGCCGAGAGCGGCACCATGGTCTCGGCCGCGGTGCTGTCGGCGCTGCCGCTCGAGGAGCTGCCCTTGCTGTTGGAAATGCTGTTGGTCGCCTGGTTGGTCGCCGCGTCGGTGTTGCGCGCGTTGGTGTTGTTCGACGCGGCGGCCGCCTGCTTCGCGGCCTTGGGCACCAGCGCGCCCGACATCTGCGTCTGCGCCGAGCCGTTGGCGTTGCCCGCCGCGGTGCTGAGGTAAATCTGGTCCAGCATCTGCGGGTATTGCCAATATTGCGGCGCCACTTCCATGACGACGAAATACTGGTTGAGCGCGTTGTAGATGGTCGAGACCGTGCGCTGGCCGAAGGCATCGTACAGCACGCTGTCGATCTGGTTGGGCTGAAAACCGTAGCGCATGGCGGTCGCCCGGTTGATCGTCAGGTAGGTCTGCAGGCCGTGCTGCTGCAGGTCCGAGTTGACGTCGGTCAGCGCCTCGGGATGCTTGTTGAGCTCGTCGATCAGCTTCGGCGTCCACGTGATGATGGTGTCCGGGTCGTCGCTGGTCAGGGTGTACTGGTATTCGGAGGCCGATTGCCGCCCGCCGATGCGCAGGTCCTGCTGCGCCTGCAGGAACAGGCGCGCGCCGGCGACCTGGTCGAGCTTGGGCCGCAGCCGGTTGGCGACTTCCTGGGCGGACACGCCGCGTTCCGCGAGCGGCTTGAGCTGGATGAAGGACGTCGCCGAGTTGAGCGCCCGCCCGCCGGTGAAGCCCGCCACCGACTCGACGGCCGGGTCCTGCTTGACGATCTGCTGCAGCTGGGCGAGCTTCTTTTCCATGGACGGGAAGGAAATGCTCTGGTCGGCCCTGATCGAGCCCATCAGCAAGCCGTTGTCCTGTTCCGGGAAGAAAGTCGCCGGCACCAGGCGGAACAGGAACAGGTTCGAGACCAGCAGGCCGACCAGCACCAGGATCACCAGGAACGAATGGTCGAGCGCCACCGCGAGCGAGCGGTCGTAGGCATGCTTGAAGCGCTCGAACCCCGCTTCGACCCAGCGCGCCCAGCGCGACGGCGAATGGCCGCTGTTTTCGCGGCTCAGCAAGTAGGCGCACATGGCCGGCGTGACGGTAAGCGACACGACCAGCGAGATCAGGATGGCGATCGACAGGGTGACCGCGAACTCGTGGAACATCAGGCCGAGCACCCCCGGCATGATCAGGATGGGCAGGAACACGGCGATCAGCGACAGGCTCATCGAGATCACGGTGAAGCTCACCTCCGCG
>DASWPO010000201.1:0-1834 GCA_036404015.1 Bordetella sp.
TTCATGGCGAAGCTGGCGCACGGCCTGGCCGACGACCTGCTGTCCACGCTATGCCTGGCGCGCGCCTGTCCCCTTCTGGTGGCGCCCGCGATGAACCGCGAGATGTGGGCCAACCCGGCCACGCAGCGCAATGTGGCGCAGTTGCAGGCCGACGGCATCGCCATCCTGGGCCCGGGCTCGGGCAGCCAGGCCTGCGGCGAAATCGGCGACGGCCGCATGCTCGAACCGCACCAGTTGCTGGCCGAAATGATCGCCTTCTTCCAGCCCAAGGTGCTGGCCGGCAGGCACGTGCTGCTCACGGCAGGCCCCACCGCTGAACCCATCGACCCGATACGCGTGCTGAGCAACCGCTCCTCGGGCAAGACGGGTTATGCGCTGGCGCGCGCCGCGCAGGAGGCCGGCGCCCGCGTCACGCTGGTGAGCGGCCCCACGGCCCTGCCCGCGCCCTACGGCGTCACCCTGCTGCCCGTGACGACGGCGCGGCAGATGCATGCCGCCGTGATGGCCGAAGCGGCAGACGCCGACCTCTTCATCGCCGTGGCCGCCGTGGCCGACTGGCGCGTGAAAAACGCCAGCACGCACAAGATCAAGAAAACCGGCGACGGCGCGGGCGCCCCCCGGCTGGAATTCGAAGCCAACCCCGACATCCTGGCCGACGTGGCCCGCCTGCCCAAGGGCCCCTGGTGCGTGGGCTTTGCCGCCGAAACCGAAAACCTCGCCCAGTACGCCGAGGACAAGCGCCGCCGCAAGAATATCCCGCTGCTGGTGGGCAACCTCGCCCAGAACGTCATGGACGCCGAGGCCACCGAACTGGTGCTCTTCGACGCCCAGGGCATGCATCCGCTGCCGGCCGCCCCCAAGCTCGACGCCGCCCGCCGGCTTATCGCCGAAATCGCCGCGCGGCTGCCCAGGGGCTGACCGCGCATCGCCCGCGAGCCCTCATGCCCGAGCCCCGGATTCCGACCTCGACCTCGCCCGCCGCCAAGCGGCGCCTGTCCATCGTGCTGTTCGTCCTCGCCGTCGTCGCGCTGGCCCAGGCCGTGGTCCAGCTGCGCGATGCGCTCGGGCACGCGCCCCGGGCGATCGACGACTTCATCATGCCGGCCTTCCTGCTGATCTTCGGCGCGATGCTGCTGGCCGCCGCGCGCGCCGCGCGCCGCCCCGACACCCAACTGACCATTCCTCCCGAAGAACGTCCCCTTCCCTGACCCATGAAATCCGTCGACCTCAAGATCCTCGATGCGCGCATGCGCGATGCCCTGCCCACCTACGCCACGCCCGGCTCGGCCGGCCTGGACTTGCGCGCCTGCCTGGACGAACCCCTCGAGATCGCTGCCGGCGCCACCGTGCTGGTGCCCACCGGCCTGGCCATCCACATCGCCGACCCCGGCTACGCGGCGCTCATCCTGCCGCGCTCGGGCCTGGGACACAAGCATGGCATCGTACTGGGCAACCTGGTCGGCCTGATCGACGCCGACTACCAGGGCCAGCTCATGATCTCCACCTGGAACCGCGGCGGCACGCCCTTCACGCTCAACCCCATGGAGCGCCTGGCCCAGTTGGTGATCGTGCCCGTCCAGCAAGTGAGCTTCAACGTGGTCGAGGAGTTCGGCGACTCGGAACGCGGCGAAGGCGGCTTCGGCAGCACCGGCCGCAAATAGGCATGGCCTGCCGCAAAAGAAAACAGCCCGCTCGATAAGCGGGCTGTTTCGCATCGACGCTTGCTCAGCGCTGGCCGTAGGCGGCGTCCTTGAACAGGGCCTTGAGCTCGCGCGGCTGGCAGCGCCAATACTGGCGCGGCGCGTCGACCGCGGCGCCCAGCTTGGCTGCGGCG
>DASWPO010000202.1:0-4516 GCA_036404015.1 Bordetella sp.
GTTCCAGCTCGACGACGACAACCTGTCGGAAACCACGCGCCTGACGCACCGGGTGCTGGATCTGCGTCGCCCGCAGATGCAGAACAACCTGAAGCTGCGTTATCGCGTGTCGATCGAAGTGCGCAAGTACCTCGACTCGCTGGGCTTCATCGACATCGAAACGCCGATGCTGACCAAGAGCACGCCCGAAGGCGCGCGCGACTACCTGGTGCCCTCGCGCGTGAACCCGGGCCACTTCTTCGCGCTGCCGCAGTCGCCGCAGCTTTTCAAGCAGTTGCTGATGGTCTCGGGCTTCGACCGCTACTACCAGATCACCAAGTGCTTCCGCGACGAAGACCTGCGCGCCGACCGCCAGCCCGAATTCACCCAGATCGACTGCGAGACCTCCTTTCTCAATGAAGTCGAGATCCGCGAGATTTTCGAGGGCATGATCCGCCACGTCTTCAAGGTGGTGAAGGACGTCGACCTGCCCACGCCTTTCCCGCAGATGACCTGGATCGAGGCCATGGCGCGCTACGGCTCCGACAAGCCCGACCTGCGCGTCGACCTGGAGTTCACCGATGTTGCCGACATCATGGCCGACGTCGACTTCAAGGTGTTTGCCTCGGCCGCCACCACGCCGGGCAGCCGCGTCGTGGCCCTGCGCGTGCCAAAGGGCGGCGAGCTTACCCGCAGTGAGATCGACGCCTACACCCAGTTCGTCGGCATCTACGGCGCCAAGGGCCTGGCCTATATCAAGGTCAATGAAGTGGCCAAGGGCCGCGACGGCCTGCAATCGCCCATCGTCAAGAACCTCCACGACGCCGCGCTGGCCGAGCTCGTCCGCCGCACCGGCGCGCAGGACGGCGACCTGATCTTCTTCGGCGCCGACCGTGTCAAGGTCGTCAACGACGCCATCGGCGCGCTGCGCATCAAGATCGGCCACAGCGAATTCGGCAAGAGGACGGGCCTGTTCACCAGCGCCTGGAAGCCGTTGTGGGTCATCGACTTTCCCATGTTCGAGTACGACGAGGAAGAAGGCCGCTACACCGCCGCCCACCACCCCTTCACCAGCCCCAAGGACGGCCACGAGGATTTCCTCGAGACCGATCCGGGCCAGGCCTACGCCAAGGCCTACGACATGGTGCTCAACGGCTGGGAAATCGGCGGCGGCTCGGTTCGTATCCATCGCGAGGAAGTGCAGAGCAAGGTGTTCCGCGCGCTGAAGATCGGCGCCGAGGAGGCCCGCCAGAAGTTCGGCTTCCTGCTCGACGCGCTGCAGTACGGCGCGCCGCCGCACGGCGGCCTGGCCTTCGGCCTGGACCGCATCGTCACCATGATGACCGGCGCCGAATCGATCCGCGACGTGATCGCCTTCCCCAAGACCCAGCGCGCGCAAGACCTGCTCACCCAGGCGCCGTCCGAGGTCGACGAGAAGCAGCTGCGCGAACTGCACATCCGTCTGCGCAACGTCGAAGTCAAATAGGCCCCCGGCTCACACCGCGTGTTCGCCGACCTCCGGGAGGGCAACCGTGCCGCCCGGCTTGGGGCGGCCCGGCGCCGGGCCCGGGTGGCACAACCATGACTCGCCTGCGCGTCGTCACCTACAACATCCACAAGGGCCGTTCGGCCCTGGGCCTGCGCGAGTCCCTGAACGGGCTGCGGCCGGCCCTCCACGGCCTGCATCCCGACCTGGTCTTTCTGCAGGAAGTCCAGGGGCGCAACGAAAACATCTCGCTGTTCGACGCGCAGCACGAAGCCCTGGCCGCCACCCTGCGCCTGCACATGGTCTACGGGTGCAATGCCGTGCGGCACTGCACCGACCACGGCAATGCCTTCCTGTCGCGCTACCCCATCCTGCGCCACGAAAACCAGGACATCTCCGACCACCGGCTGGAGCAGCGCGGCCTGCTGCATGCCCTGATCGAAATGGAGGGCACCCAGGTGCATTGCTTCGTGGTGCACCTGGGCTTGTTCGCCGCCGGCCGCGCCCGCCAGGCGCAGGCCCTGGCCGATCGCATGCGCGCCTACGTGCCCGACGATGCGCCCATCCTGGTGGCGGGGGATTTCAACGACTGGGGCAACAAGCTCACGCCCTTCTTTACCCGCGGGCTGGGCCTGTCCGACGTGTTTGCCCAGGCGCCGCGCACCTTTCCGGCGGCGTTTCCCTGGCTGCGCCTGGACCGCATCTACCAGCGCGGTTTTGCCGTGCACGGCGCCCGCGTCTTGCATGGTCCTGAATGGGCGCGGCTATCCGACCACGCTCCCTTGCTGGCGGAGTTGGAGCTGAGATAGCCCCGACGTTATGCTCTGGCCCATGAAAGACGAAGATCTCGCCTTCCTGACCTGGACCAACGGCAACGCCATGCACTTGCTGCAGAGCGGGGCGGACTTTTTTCCCGCCCTGTGCGCCGCCATCGACGGCGCGCAGCACAGCGTGCATCTCGAAACCTACATCTTTGCCCTGGACCGCACCGGGTATCGCGTGCTCGACAGTCTTATGGCCGCGGCCCGGCGCGGCGTGCAGGTCTGCCTGGTGCTGGATGGATTCGGCAGCAGCACGACCATCGCGGCCGTGCGCGCCGGCCTGGACGCGGCCGGCGGCCAGTGCCTGGTGTTTCGCCCCGAGCCGCGCTGGTGGGGCAAGCTGATCCCGTCGCGCAACCGCCTGCGCCGCCTGCATCGCAAGACGGCCGTGATCGACGGCGCCATCGCGTTCGTCGGCGGCATCAATATCGAGGACGACTACGATGATCTCGACCCCGCCGAGGGCGCGCGGACGCCGCGCTTCGATTTCTCCGTCGAGATCCGCGGCCCGCTGGTTGCCGACGTGATCTACGCGCAAGACCTGATGTGGGTGCGCCTGAATTGGTCGCGCCTGCGCCGCAATCCCGGCGAACTGCGCGACTGGCCGCGCATGCGGCTGCTCGTGCCGCACCACGTCGATATCGCCGAAGTGTCCGACGGCGACACGGGCCAGCCCCGGCCTTCGCAGTACAAGCACCTGCGCGCCGCCTTGGTTCTGCGCGACAACGTGCGCTTTCGGCAGACCTTCGAGCGGGCCTATCTGTGCTGCATCCGTGACGCGGAGCGTGAAATCCTCATCGCCAACGCCTATTTCTTTCCGGGTCGGGCCTTGCGCAAGGCCTTGCTGGAGGCGGCCGAGCGCGGCGTGCGGGTGCGCATCCTGCTGCAAGGCAAGTCCACCCATCACATCCAGTACCACGCCACTCGCGTGCTGTACGACCATTTCCTGGCCGGCGGCATCGAAATCCACGAATACCAGGCGGGCTATATCCACGCCAAGGCCGCCGTCATCGACGACATCGCCACGGTGGGCTCGTCCAATCTCGATCCCTTCAGCCTGCTGCTGGCGCGCGAGGCCAATGTCATGATCGACGACGAAGGCTTCGCCGCGGACCTGAAGGCCCGCGTGGAACAGGGCATTACCCAGGGCTCCGTCAGCATCCAGCAGCAGGAGTTCCGCCATCGCGGGTGGTTGCGCCGCGGCATCGACAATGTGTCGTATGCCCTGCTGCGCATCGGCGTGGCCCTGACCGGGCAGTCACGCTCGTTTTGAGGGGCTGGTTTTCTATAGCGTCCCGGCTGCTTGCCAAGGATCGATTATCTCAAGCCCGGGGTGCTGGAAATCGCGCAAATTGTGGGTCACCAGCGTCAAGCCATGCGTCAGGGCCGTGGCCGCCAACAAGCTGTCGATGGCTGGCAGGGGGCGTTTCGCCTGGGCAAGCAAATGCCCCCAACGGTTGGCGACGCGCACATCAACAGGCAGCACACGCCCGGTAAAGAACCCGGGCAGGTCGATTTCCAGCCAGTCCAGCAGCAGGCGTTTGCGAGAACTGTCCGGCAAGGCCTCAATGCCCTTGCGCAATTCTCCCAGCGTCAGCACCGATAGGTAGAGCGTCGTGGCAGGGCGTTCTTTCATCCATTGCACGACCTGGGCGTCAGGTTTGCGCCGGCGCAACTCCGACAGCACATTGGTGTCGAGCAAATAACTCAAAAACCTACCTCGCGCGTCGGGCTGGCGTCGCGTGTGAAGTCAAGATCGTCCACCTGGGCCAGCGGAGAACGGCGCATGAAGGCAACCAGGGATTCGCCGGTTCCGGCCAACTGGTCGTAGTCGTGGCGAGACAGCACCACCGCTACCGGGCGGCCATGCACGGTGATTTCTTGCGGGCCTTCGCGGCTGGCTTCCTTGACGACCTCCGAGAGCCGCGACTTGGCCTCTTGCATTTGCCAGGCATGCATGATGTCCCCAATAAATCTGACTAGAATAGTCAGATTTTAATCGACTTTGCACGCAAGCGCCAAGACGCAAATCCACCTATCCAAAATCGTAGGTGGCCGAAAAGTTCAGTCGGCTGCCCGGCGCGGCCCGACCAGCCCCATGGCAAGCGCCGTACCCGCCAGGATGACGCACGCGCCGAGCAGGATGCGCTGCGTGATCGGCTCGCCCAGCAGCAGCAGGCCCCACACCATGCCGAACACCGGCATCAGGAAGGTCACGCTGGTGGCGCCG
>DASWPO010000203.1:0-20344 GCA_036404015.1 Bordetella sp.
TGCGCGCGCGCCGCCGGGCGGTGGGCATCGCGGCGGGTAAATAGCGCGGCGCGCGGCCGCTGAAACGGACGGGCGTAAAATCCAAGGCAGCTACTTCATAAGATCTGTACGGAGACACTCATGAATGCCCCCCAGCATCCCGAGACTTTGCGCCGTCCCGTCCCGCAAGCCTGCCTGGACGCCTTGCGCGCCCGCTTCGGCGAGCGCTTTTCGGTGGCCGAGGCCGTGCGCGAGCACCATGGCAAGGACGAGTCGCCATACCTGCCCGTGCCGCCCGACGCCGTCGTCTTCGCGCACAGCACCGACGAGGTCGCGGCCGTGGCCCGGCTGTGCAACGAGCATCGCGTGCCGCTGATCCCCTACGGCACGGGCTCCTCGCTCGAAGGACACCTGCTGGCCATCCAGGGCGGCATCAGCCTGGACCTGTCGCAGATGAACCAGGTGCTGGCCGTCAACGCCGAGGACCTCACCGCCACGGTGCAGGCCGGCGTGACGCGCAAGCAGCTCAACGAAGAAATCCGCGACACCGGCCTGTTCTTTCCGATCGACCCGGGCGCCGATGCCAGCCTGGGCGGCATGTCGGCCACGCGCGCCTCGGGCACCAATGCCGTGCGCTACGGCACCATGCGCGAGAACGTGGTGTCGCTCACCGTGGTCACGGCCGACGGCCGGGTGGTGCGCACGGCGGGCCGCGCCCGCAAGTCCTCGGCCGGCTATGACCTGACCCGCCTCTTCGTGGGCAGCGAAGGCACGCTGGGCATCATCACGGAAGTCACCGTGCGGCTGTATCCGCAGCCCGAGGCCGTGTCGGCCGCGGTGTGCAACTTTCCCACGCTGGACGCGGCGGTCAAGAGCGTGATCGAGATCATCCAGATGGGCGTGCCGATCGCGCGCGTGGAGTTCATGGACGCCGCCTCGGTGCGCGCGGTCAACCTGCACAGCAAGCTCTCCCTGCGCGAGACGCCCATGCTGGTGTTCGAGTTCCACGGCAGCCCCGATGGCGTGCAGGAGCAGGCGCGGACGGTGCAGGCCATCGCCGCGGAAAACGGCGGCCATAACTTCGAGTGGGCCGAACGCCCCGAAGACCGCAGCCGCCTCTGGACGGCGCGCCACAATGCCTTTTTCGCCGCCCTGCAGCTGCGTCCCGGCTGCCGCGCCAGCACGACGGACGTGTGCGTGCCCATCTCCCGCCTGGCCGACTGCGTGCGCGAGACCGCCGAGGACCTGGAGCGCGCCAGCTTTCCCTACATTATCCTGGGTCATGTGGGCGACGGCAACTTCCACGTGGTGATGATGCTCGACCCCGACAGCACCCAGGAATGGCAGGAGTCCGAAGCCATCAACCATCGCCTGGTGCACCGCGCGATCGCGGCCGACGGCACCTGCACGGGCGAGCACGGCATCGGCCTGCACAAGATGCAGTTCATGGCCGAGGAGCACGGCGAGGATGCGCTGGCGCTCATGCGCAGCCTCAAGCACGCCTTCGATCCCAACAATATCCTCAATCCCGGCAAGATCATCGCCTGGTGATAAACGAGCGCGGGTCTCGCCGGACGTGCTGCGGGTTTGTCCCTGTGGGCGTCCGGTGACCACCCGCTTATTGTTTTTGTCATGAATACCGTCGTCGACAGCGTCCTGGTTCCAGGACAGGAACCGTTCTCAGCAGCACCCGTGATCGAGGCGCTGCGCCGCATCCTGCCCGCGCACTGCGTGTTGTATCGGGAAGAGGACACCCGGCCCTACGAATGCGACGGCCTGCCGCTGTATCGCTGCCTGCCGGCGGCGGTCGTGCTGCCCGAGAGCGAGGAGCAGGTGTGCGAAGTGCTCAAGCTGTGCAAGCGCATGAACGTGCCGCTGGTGCCGCGCGGCGCGGGCACGGGGCTGTCCGGCGGGGCCTTGCCGCATGAGCGCGGCGTGCTGATCGGCCTGTCCAAGCTCAACCGCATCAAGCGGCTCGACCGGGAGGCCTGCGTGGCCGTGGTCGAGCCGGGCGTGCGCAACCTGGCCATCTCCGAGGCGGCCGCGCCTTACGGCCTGTACTACGCGCCGGATCCTTCCAGCCAGATCGCCTGTTCCATCGGTGGCAACGTGGCCGAGAATTCCGGCGGCGTGCACTGCCTCAAGTACGGGCTGACCGTACACAATGTGCTGCGCGTGCGCATGGTCACCATCGAGGGCGAGGTGGTGGAGCTGGGCTCCGAGGCGCCGGATGCGGCCGGTGTCGATCTGCTTTCGGTTTTTGTCGGTTCCGAGGGCATGCTGGGCATCGTCACCGAGGTGACCGTCAAGCTGGTGCCCAAGCCGGCCTGCGCGCAGGTGGTGATGGCGAGCTTTCCCAGCGTGGAGGCGGCCGGCAACGCGGTCACGCAGGTGATCGCTTCCGGCATCATTCCCGCCGGCCTGGAAATGATGGACCGCCCGTCGGTGCGCATGGTCGAGCCTTTCGTGCAGGCCGGCTACGACCTCGAGGCGCAGGCCATCCTGCTGTGCGAGTCCGACGGCACGCCGGAAGAGGTCGCCCACGAAATCGGCCGGGTCGAGGCCGTGTTCCGCCAGGCGGGCGCCACGCGTTGCCAGGTGTCGGTCGACGAGGCCGAGCGCCTGCGTTTCTGGGCGGGCCGCAAGAATGCCTTTCCGGCCGCGGGCCGGGTGTCGCCCGACTACTACTGCATGGACGGCACCATTCCGCGCCGCCACCTGGCCCGCGTGCTGACCGCCATCGAGCAGATGGAAGACGAGTTCGGCCTGCGCTGCGCCATTGTGTTCCATGCGGGCGACGGCAATCTGCACCCGTTGATCCTGTTCGATTCGAACAAGCCCGACGAGGTCGAGCGGGCCGACAAGTTCGGCGCCGCCATCCTCGAGCTGTGCGTGCAAGTGGGAGGCACCGTGACGGGAGAGCACGGTGTGGGCATGGAGAAGATAAATCAGATGTGTGTTCAATTTACGCGCGATGAGCTCGATACCTTCATGGCGGTCAAGCGGGCTTTCGACCCGCCCATGCTGCTCAACCCCGATAAGGTCATACCGACGCTTGCGCGCTGCGCCGAATACGGCAAGATGCACGTGCACGATGGCGAACTGCTTTTCCCCGATCTCAGCCGCTTCTGAGGGGGCGGCATGGAATTCGTCTTGTCGGAATTGACCGATCAGGTCCTGACGGCGCGCGCCGCCGAGCAGTCGCTGGTCATCCTGGGCGGCGGCACCAAGTCGTTCTATGGCAACCACCGCGCCAGGCGGCCGCAGGACGGCCATTACCAGCTCGATATGACGGCCTACCGCGGCATCGTCAATTACCATCCGTCCGAACTCGTGGTGACGGCGCGCGCCGGCACGCCGCTGGCCGAGCTCGAGGACGAGTTGGCCCGCAACGGCCAGATGCTGGCTTTCGAGCCGCCGCATTTCGGCGCCACGGCCACGGTGGGCGGCTGCGTGGCCGCCGGCCTGGCCGGGCCGCGCCGCATGGCGGCGGGCGGCGTGCGCGACTTCGTCCTGGGCACGCGCGTGCTGGACGCGCAGGGCAGCCTCGTGTCGTTCGGCGGCGAGGTCATGAAGAACGTGGCCGGCTACGACGTGTCGCGGCTGATGGCCGGCTCGCTGGGCATTTTCGGCGTGCTGCTGGAGGTGTCGCTCAAGGTGCTGCCGCGCCCGCTCGAAGAAACCACGCGCGTGCTCGACACGACCCAGGCCGAGGCCTTGCGGCACTTCACGGCCTGGCGCGGCCAGCCCTTGCCGATCTCGGCGGCCGCCTGGGTGCCGGACGGGTCGGGCCAGGGGCGCCTGGCCGTGCGCCTGTCGGGCGCGCCGCCCGCGGTGCAGTCGGCCGTGGCGCGCATCGGCGGCAGGCCCCTGGACGATGCCCAGGCCTGGTGGCGCGGCCTGCGCGAACAGACGCATCCCTTTTTCGATCCCACGCGTCCCTTGTGGCGGGTGGCCTTGCCGCCGACGGCGCCGGTGCTCGACTGGGGCCCCATGCTGCTGGAGTGGGGCGGCGGGCAGCGCTGGTTCAGCGGCCCGGCCGACGCGCAGACCCTGCGCGCGGCGGCGGCGCATGCCGGCGGCCACGTGACCTTGTTTCGCGCCGCCGGGCAGGCCGCGCCCACGGGCGGCGTCTTCCATCCGCTGGCGCCGGGCGTGGCCACGATCACGCGGCGGCTCAAGCAGGAACTCGACCCTTCAGGCCTGTTCAATCCGGGCCGGCTGTATCCGGAGTTGTAAATGCAGACCCACCTGGCTTCCTGGGCGCAAGACACCGAACTGGGCAAGGAGGCCGATGCCATCCTGCGCCGTTGCGTGCACTGCGGCTTCTGTTCGGCCACCTGTCCCACCTATCAGGTGCTGGGCGACGAGCTGGACAGCCCGCGCGGGCGCATCTACCTGATCAAGCAGGTGCTCGAGGGCGCCGAGCCCACGGCCGCCACGCAGGCGCACCTGGATCGCTGCCTGACCTGCCGCAATTGCGAAACCACCTGCCCGTCGGGCGTGCAATACGGGCACCTGGTCGACATCGGCCGCAAGATGGTCGACGAGCGGGTGTCCCGGCCCTGGGGCGAGCGCCTGCAGCGCTTCGCGCTGCGCAAGGGACTGAATTCGCCGTTGTTCGCGCCGGCCATGCGGCTGGGGCAGGCGCTGCGCGGCCTGCTGCCGCCCGGCCTGAGGCGCAAGGTGCCCCTGCGGCGCGACATCGGGCTGCTGCCCGATGCCGCGCGCCACGCGCGCCAGGTGCTGATGCTGGCGGGCTGCGTGCAGCCGGCCATGATGCCCACGATCGACGCGGCCACCGTCCGGGTGCTGGATGCCATCGGCATCGGCGCGCGCGTGGCCTCGGGCGGGGGCTGTTGCGGCGCGGTCAATTTCCACCTGGACGCGCAGGACGATGCGCTGGCGCAGATGCGCGCCAATGTGGACGCATGGTGGCCGCTGGTCGAGCGCGGCGGTATCGAGGCCATTGTGATGAACGCGTCGGGCTGCGGGGCGATGGTGAAGGAGTACGCGCATCATCTGCGCGGCGATCCGGCCTATGCGGCGCGCGCGGCGCATATCGTGTCGCTGGTCAAGGACGTGGCGGAGATCGTGGCGCCGCATTCCTCGCAGTTGAGGGGCCGCCTGCGGGCGGAGGACGCGCGGACGGTGTTTCATCCGCCTTGCACCCTGCAGCATTGGCAGGGGCTGCGGCCCTTGAGCGAGAAGGTGCTGGCCGACCTGGGGTTCGCCTTGCAGCCGTTTGGCGAGAGCCATTTGTGCTGCGGGTCGGCGGGGGCGTATTCGGTGCTCAATCCGGACATGTCCCTGTCCTTGCGGGATCGCAAGCTGGCCCAGGTGGAGTCGGCGCAGGCCGAGTTGATCGTCTCGTCCAACATGGGGTGCATCGGGCATCTGCAGAGCGGCACGCCGGTGCCGGTCAGGCATTGGATCGAGGCGGTGGACGAGCGGCTGATGGCCAGCCACTGACGGCCATCGGGGCGCCGGAACCCGGATCTTCCTGTCGCCTGCCTAGTGAATTTTCCTCAGGCGACGGGTGAAATATCCTCGGGTGACATGCCCCGACCGCATTACTAGTATTCGTTACCACCAACGACGGGCGCCGGCACACGGCCGGAGCCGTCGCTCTTTTCCATGGGGTAATGAATGACGAGCTATACGGCAGAGTCGCTGGGCGCGCTGGTCCAGGACGGCGGTGCGCGCATCAACGGCCGCATCTACACGGATCCCGAGATCTTCGAGCTGGAGATGGACAAGATCTTCTCCAAGGTCTGGGTCTACGTGGGGCATGAAAGCCAGGTTCCGAACCCGGGCGACTACATCACCGGCTTGCTGGCGCGCCAGCCCATCATCCTGACGCGCGGCAAGAACGGCAAGACGCACGTCCTGTTCAATCGCTGCACGCACCGCGGCGCGAAGATCGTCAACCAGGACGCCGGCAACGAGAAGGTGCTGGCGTGCATGTACCACGGCTGGGCGTTCGAGATGGACGGGTCGCTGCGCGGCATTCCCATGAAAAAGGATTTCCCGGCGGCGGCGGTCGAGGACGGCAAGGCCAGCCTGGGCAAGCCGCCGCGCGTGGAGTCGTATCGCGGCTTCATTTTCGCCAGCCTCAACGCGGACGTGGAGCCGCTGCTCGACTTCCTGGGGGCCGCCGCCTCGGGCATCGACGAGATCGTGGACCGCGCGCCGGCGGGCACCATCCGCCTGAGCGGCGGCTACCACCGGTATGTCTTCCCGGGCAACTGGAAGCTCCAGATGGAGAACCTGGCCGACATGTACCATCCGGTGGCCTGCCATATCTCCACGGTGGGTGCGGACGGCAAGCAGTTCAAGCGCCGTCCCGGCGAGGAGGGCGGGCGCGCCGCTTTTCTGGGGCCGGACGGCGAGCCGCTGGTGATCCAGACCGGCGTGCGGGGCTTTTCGCACGGGCACAGTTCGGAGGCCAGCTTGTTCGGCAGCAACGACATGTCCCAGGAAGCGAAGCAGCGCGGCGGCGTGTTCGACGAATACCGTTCCCTGCTGGTGCGGCTGCATGGCGCCGAAAAGACCGACGACGTCCTGAAGAACCGCCGCCACAGCATGACGCTGTTCCCCACCCTGGACATCCTGATGGTCCAGACTTCCGTGCGCGTGGTCATCCCGCTGGCCTACGACCGCACCGAGGTGCGGATCTATCCCGTGCACCTGGACGGCGCGCCGGACGAGCTGAATCGCCAGATCATCAAGTTCATCAACATCACGCACTCGGCCGCGTCGTTCATCCAGACCGACGACCTGGAAGCCTTCAAGCGCCAGCAGGAAGGCATGGCGGCGCAGTCGCCCGAGTGGATGAATGTCTCGCGCGGGCAGGGCGGCGAGATCGACGAAGGCCGGGGCACGTTCTTCGGCCCGCGGGCCAGCGAAGTGGGGCAACGCATGCGCCATCAGTATTGGCGCGAACTGATGGTGGCGGAGTAAACCTATGCTGAAGGCGATAAGTGACGATGCCGTCCTGCTGGACGATGCCCGGATGGCGCCGCTGCGCCGCTTTGTCGAGTGGGAGTGCCGCCTGCTGGACGACCAGCGCTTCGAGAAATGGCTCGAGCTGTATGCCCCGACGGCTACGTACTGGGCGCCGGCCAAGCATGGCCAGGCCAGTCCCTACGACCATGTGTCGCTTTTCTGGGACGACAAGGAGACGATGCAGATCCGCGTGGAGCGGCTCCTGCATCCGGAAATACACAGCCAGATCCCGGCCTCGGCGACGATGCGGATGGTGAACAACTTCCGCGCAGTCGCCGCGGGCGAGGATTTCCAGGTGGAGTGCCGGTTCCTGATGGTCGAGGACCGGCTGGGCAGCGCAAGGCTGGCGTTCGCCGGGACCTTGCACTACCTGCTGGCCGCCCAGGGCAAGAACCTGCAGATCCTGCACAAGCGGGTCGACCTGACCAACTGCGACCACGCCTTCAATGCCTTGACCCAGCCGTTCTAGGCTTCAGCGGGCCAGGGCGGGCAGCTCCTGGCCCGCCGTGGCGGGCTTGTAGGGCGCGCTTTCCTGGCGCAGCCATTCCACGAACACCGCCAGCCGGCTGCTGGCCGACATGGCGGTTTCCGTGATGATGTAGTAGCCCTTGTCTATCTTGACCTGGTGATCGAAGGGCATGTGCAGCCTGCCGTCCCCCAGGAAGCTTTCGGCCAGGACGGGCGTCGTGACCACGACGCCGAGTCCGTCCGCGGCGGCGGACAAGGCCAGCATGGCATGGGTGAAGTGTATTTCCTGGACATTGTCGTGCGGCGCGATGCCCATGGCATCCGTCCAGATCCGCCAGAAAGAGGTCTGGCCGTACATCGTGCCGCGGTCGTCGTGCAGCCGCGGCAGCTTCACCAGCCGGCTTGCCATCATGTCCTTGTCCATGCGCGGCAGCAGGCCGGGGGCGCAGAGGGGGGTGAGGTACAGGGGCAGCAGTTCTTCCGTCTCCAGGCCGCCGAACTGCCCGTTGCCGTAGGCGATGATGAGGTCCGCTTCCTGTATCCAGTCCTGCACGTTGTTCACGCCGCTTTGCTGTTCTTCCCGCAGCTTCGCGGCCTGCCTGAGCCGGGTCGTCACCCGGACGTCGATTTCCGGGTAGAGCATGGTGAACCGGTGCAGGCGCGGGAACAGCCACAGGGACGCGAAGGACGGCGAGGTGTTGACCGTGATGATGTCGGGGCCCCGATGCTTGCGCAGTTTTTCGACTCCTTGCCTGAGCGAGTCGAACCCCTGTTGCAGCAGGGGCAGGCACGACGCCGCCGCATCCGTCAGGAGCAGGCCGCGTCCCGTCCGTTCGAACAGCTTCACGCCCAGCAGGTCTTCGAGCTGCTGGATCTGATGGCTTACCGCCGTCGGGGTGACGTGCAATTCCGCCGCGGCCAGCTTGAAGCTGTGGTTGCGGGCCGCGGCCTCGAATGTGCGCAAGGCGGTGAGCGATGGAAACGACATGGGGGAAGATGAGTTTTATTGAGTTCAGGGATGACGAATGGTCGTTTGAACATGCCTGGCCGCCTCTCTATGATCATGCGGCCTGATCGGACAGGATTTGCTGCCATGCGTTGACATGATTGTGCGGCGGCCGGTTTCACGAATCAAGCAATACGGCTTCGACGGCAGGCGGCCTCGCCGGGTAGCGCGAGCATTTGCTTGCGGGTTTACCCGACATGCGCGCCTGCGTTTCGAAAGACGGATCGATAGTTCATACATGCCTGATAAAAGGCAAAGGGGAATTCAATGTTCATGCATCGCTGCGGTTCCGTCTGTGATCGTTCTTCCATTCGCCGCGTCGCCGCGGCGATCGCGCCGCCATTGGGGGGCGCGGCGATCGCCATGCTTGCAGCGATGGCGCCGGCGCAGGCGGCCTATCCGGATCACTCGATCACGCTCGTCGTGCCCTATGCGCCCGGCGGCGGCGTCGATGGCGTGGCGCGCGTTTTCGCCCGGGCGTTGGGCGAAAAACTGGGACAGTCGGTCGTCGTGGAGAACCATGCGGGCGCCGGGGCGATGATCGGCATCGATTACGTGAACCGGGCCCGGCCGGACGGCTACACGCTGCTGGTCGTCGATCCGGCGTTCGTGATCAATCCGAGCCTGCAGCCCCATGTCCCGTACAAGGTCGAGGACTTCAAGCCCATCTCCATCATGACCGGATCCCCGCTGGTCCTGGTATCGGCCAAGGATTCGAAATTCAAGTCGTTCGATGCGATGCTGAAGATGGCCAAGTCGGACGGGGTCAGCGTGACCTTTGCGACGCCCGGCATCGGGACGACGCCGCACATGGCGGGCGAATTGCTGCGCGAGATCCAGGGCGCGCACATGATGCCGGTGGCGTACAAGGGCAGCGGCCCGGCGGCGACCGACGTGCTGTCGGGCCAGGTGGATGTGGGGTTCATGAGCATCACGGCGGCCTCGTCCTTTCTCAAGCAGGGCAACTTGCAGGGCTTGGCGACGACCGGTGAAAAGCGCGCGTCCGTCCTGCCCGACCTGCCGACTATTGCCGAACTGACGAAATCGGACTACAGCGTGCTGTTCTGGGTGGGCTGCTTTGCCCCGGCCAAAGTCCCCGAGGAGGTGCGCAAGAAGCTGGACGAAACCATACAAGCCATCGCGACGGATCCGACCTACGCCAAAGGGCTCGCCAGCCTGGGCGAGACATCCGTGGGGTCCACGTCGGAGGTCGCGAGCCAATACGTCGCGAGCGAATACGGCAAATGGTCGGCGCTGATCAGCACGGCGCACATCAAGGGCGCGGAATGATCGGGACCGGATCCGGGCGCGTTCGTTGTCAATCGGCCTGAGCGGGAGTGATCATGGCGAAAGTGGTTGCCGGTATCGGCATGTCCCATGCGCCGGGCGCACTGGGCTGGCCGGATGCGCCCGCGGCATCCGTGCGCGAGCGCTTGCGCCGCGCCGCCGGCCAGCTAGGCAGGCGGCTGGAGGCCGCGCGGCCCGATGTCATCGTCGCGTTCCTGGACGATCATTTCGAGAATCATTTCCGCGCGCTCATGCCCACCGTGGCGTTGGGGGTGGCGCAAAGCCATGTCGGCCCCGCGGCGCAGTGGCTGCAAGCGCTGCGGATGACGGAACAGCGGCGCTTTCCCGGCGCGCCGGAACTGGCCGAGCGGCTGCTCGGCGCGCTGGTCGAGGCGGGGTTCGATGTCGCGCGCATGGGCGAGATCGAATACGGCAACAACCTGATCGTTCCCTGGGAATTGATGGCGCCGGCCATCGCGCCGGCTATCATCCCGGTCTTCATCAATGTCTTTTCGCCGCCGGTGATGCCGTGCCGGCGCGCGTATGCCTTCGGAGACGCCGTGCGCCAAGCGGTGGAGTCCCTGGACGACGGACTGCGCGTGGCCTTCCTGGCCACCGGCGGAATGTCGCACTGGCCGCCATTCTGGAACGACGCCAGCCCCGAGGCCGATACCTTTCTGGCCCGCATGAAAGCTTTCCAGACGCACGGCAAACCGGTGCTGGACAAGGATCCTCATCTGCTGCGGGACCTGGCGGCCTACGAGATCGAGATGGCGCGGCGCAATCAGTGGCCGCTGCACTCGCCCCATCCCTTGGTCAACGAAGCGTGGGACCGCAACATGCTCGCGGCGCTTGCGCAAGGCGATGTGCAATACCTGTGCGGCCTGCGATTGGAGGACGTCAAGCGCGAGGGCGGCCACGGCGGGCAGGAAATCCTCAACTGGATCGCGCTGATGGGCGCCATGCGCGGGGCGCCCGCCGCCTTGATCGACTACGAGGCCGTCGTCGAATGGATTTGCGGAATGGCCTATCTGGACTATGGCGCGATGTAGCCCGGCGCCACGGCGGCGCTGCCGGGCGCAAGGCGCGGCTAGGCCTTGCCGCCGTGGCGGAAGGGGCAGGCGCCCGTCGTCGGCGTGTTGTCGTCCGGCAGGACGTATTGCTTCCATTCGCGGTTGCCGGGGTCGCCGTAGAAGCCGATGTCCGGATGTACGGTCATGCCGTCGTAGTCGAGCATGCGCGCGTGGATGCGCCGGCGGACCTCCGCGGGGATGGCCTGCCCGGTGACGGGATCGACGAACAGCTCGCGAGGCTGGAACAGCAGCAGCATGCCGTCGCCCAGCTTGCGGCTGCGCCGCAGCCGGTAGGTCGGGCTGGTGCCGACGACGAACATCTTGCGCCCGTCGAAGGAGAACTCCCACAGCGGGTCGTCGGGGTCGTCCGGCCGCATCGGGCCGGCGTCGGCGGCGTTCAGGCGCTGCAGCGCGCCCCAGAAGCGCCGCAGGAAGGCCTCATGGCTGTCCATCGCCGGGTCGGGCGCGAAGAACATCGCCAGGCTGAAGCGCGCATAGGCCGTCTGGCGGCCCAGCTCGACGAAGCGCGACATGGCCGCGCCCACCGATTCGGGCGCGTCGCTGCCCGAGGTGTAGAACATTTCGGCCTGCCGTTCGGCGGCCTGGCCGAAGAAGCAGGGATAGCGCGGGTCGTCGAGCCGGGCGCGATAGTCGGCATAGGCCTGCGCCAGCCAGCCGGGCACCTCGCCCGGGTCCGCGCCCAGCCGCCTGCCATGCAGCAGCCGGCAGGTCCAGTCGCATCTCGTGGGGGAAAGGGGATGATCCATGATGACCGCGCGCCCGATCAGGCGCTCCTTCTGGACAGTTGCCGCATGCGACGCACGCCGGCGGCGTGTTGCTGCCACCAGTTGCCCGTCGCCAGGATGAGGTCGGCGCCCGGGTCGCCGGTGCGGCGCGCCGCATGCGTGAAGTTCGCGGTGCCGAAAAGCATGTCCCACCAGGGGAAGACGGTGCCGTAGTTGCTGAGATGGCCCCTGGGGATGTCGGGGCTGTGGTGCACGCGGTGGAACTGCGGCGAGACCAGCAGCCGTTCGCCCAGCCAGCCGTAGCGCGCGCGGGTATTGGCGTGCGCCAGGCTGCCGACCAGGCGAAAGCCCAGGATCACGAAGGGAAACTGCAGGGCCGGCATGCCGATGGCCAGGGCCACTACCATCAGCCAGATATAGGTGATGACGTCTTCGAGCAGGTGCGAGCGGTCGTCGGACCAGAAGCTCATCTGCAGTTCGGCATGGTGCAGCGTGTGCAGGCCGTACCACCAGCCGTAGCGGTGCGACAGACGGTGGCGCCAGTAGTCGCTCAAGTCCAGGATGACGAAGCCGGCCAGAAAGCCCGCCAGGGGCGTGCCGGCCCAGCGCGCCATGCCGCCGACGAGCGCGGGCGCGGCGATGCCGCGCGCGGCCAGCGCGCCGTGGACGAGCGCGAGCAGGGCGTCATACTCGAAATACGCGACGAGCGGGAACAGGACGATGCGGACGATGAAGGTGTAGGTGATGTCCGACACCATCGGTTGCCGCACGGGCCAGTGCAGGAGCGGCAGGCGCTTTTCGAGCGGCGTGCAGATCAGGTAGCTCAAACCCACCTGCAGGACGCCGCAGGCGGCGAACAGCAGCCAAAGGCGCGCCTGGGGTGGCCAGTGAGACAGGGCGGATGCAATCATGGCGGGCCTCCTCGTGGGAGTATGCCTGATCCATCTTAACAAGCCGCGCCTGACAGCGGCACGACAATGAAACACGCTGCAAAGGCAGCGTGCTTCATTCGGGCGGGGGCGCCACCCAGGGGGACATACCCGGGGAGACGGAGGGATCGGGGGGGATCAGCCCAGCACCGCCTGCAATGCATCCAGGAACAGCGCGTTGTCCGCATCGCTGCCGATGCTCACGCGGATGTACGTCTCGTAGCCGGGTTCTTTCCAGGGTTTGATGATGACGCCGCGCGCCAGCAGCCCCTCGGCCACGGGGCCGTTGGGGCGCTTGACGTCGAAGAACAGGAAGTTGCCGGCCGAGGGGGCCACGAACAGGCCCATGCCGCGCAGCGTGGCGGCCATGGCGTCGCGGGCGGCCAGGGTGCGTAGCACGGCGGCCCGCATGTGGGCCGGATCGCCCAGGGCGGCGAGCGCGGCCTTCTGCGCGGCCAGGTTCACGTTGAAGGGTGTGCGCACGCGGTTGAGCAGGTCGACGAAGGCCGGGCCGCTGGCCAGGCCGTAGCCCACGCGCAGGCCGGCCAGGCCCCAGGCCTTGGAGAAGGTGCGCAGCACGATCCAGTGGATGCGGCGGTTCTTCAGCTCGGCCAGCGTGTCCGGAAAGCCCGGGCTGTGCAGCGCGTATTCGTAATAGGCCTCGTCCACCACCAGCACGCCGTCGGCCGGCATGGCGTCGACGATGCGGCGAAATTGCGCGGCGTCGAGCATGCAGCCCACCGGGTTGGACGGGTTGCTCAGGAACACCAGCTTCACGCCCTGGCCCAGGGCCCGGACCCAGGCGTCGACGTCGTACTGCATGGCGGCGTCGACCGGGAGCAGATCGACCTTGGCGCCCATCATGCGCGGATAGATGTCGTGCAGGCCGAAGGACGGGATCAGCGTGACCACGCGGTCGCCGGGCGCGAGCAGGGCCTGGCAGAGCATCTCGATGATGTGCTCGGAGCCGTTGCCCACCACGATGCAGTCCGGCGCGATGCCGGTCATCCTGCCCACGGCTTCGCGCAGGGCGGTCGAGCCGGCGTCGGGGTAGTCGGCGCTGCCCGCGGCCAGGTCGGCCAGGGCCAGGGCGACCTGGGGACTGGGGCCGAAGGGGTTTTCGTTGCTGCCCAGGCGCGCCACGCGGCTCACGCCGTATTTGGCGCGCACGGCCTCGGAAGACAGGCCCGAGTTGTAGGCGGGCAGGCTGCGGGCTTCGGGGCGGGCGAGATCGAGGATGGAAGTCATGGCGGGTTCAGGCAAGGGGGGTGAGGATCTTGCCGGGGTTGAGCAGGTTGAGCGGGTCGAGCGCCTCTTTGAGCGCCCGCATGGCGGCCAGTTCGGCGGGCGTGCGGCTGGCGGACAGGTAGGGCCGCTTGAGGGTGCCGATGCCGTGTTCGGCCGAGATGCTGCCGCCGGCCTTGGCCACCAGGCCGTAGACGAGATCGTCCACCAGGTGCTCGGCCTCGTCGCGGTCGGCCACCGGGATGTCGCGCGCATTGACGGTGAAGTGCAGGTTGCTATCGCCGATATGGCCGAAGCGCAGCATGGGGTGCTTCATGTCGGGCCAGCGCCTGCGCATTTCATCGACGCAGGCCTGGGCCACTTCGCCGATCCTGGGCAGGGGCAGGCTGACGTCGAAATTGATCGGATCCATGCGGGTGGGGAATTCGGCCGGCGCCTCCCGCACGCGCCACAGGGCGGCGGCCTGGGACTCGGACTGCGCCACCACGGCGTCGGCCAGCTCGCCGGCCTCCATCGCCTCGCCCAGGGCTTCCTGCACTTCGTCGGCCAGCGCGGCGGCGTCGTTGCCGACGACCGCGATCAGGGCGTAGAAGGGATGCTTGCCGGCCATGGCCGAGCGGGCCTGCATCCACGCGAGCGAGGTCTCGTAGAAGTCGGCCCACATCAGCTCGAACGAGGTCAGCGCGCCGGGAAAGCGCCGCTGCAGGCGGCCGAGCACGGCCAGCGAGGCCGCGTAGTCGGGCAGGCCCAGGAGCGCGGTGGCGCGGCTGCGCGGCGCCGGGCGCAGGCGCAGCAGGGCGCGGGTGACGATGCCCAGCGTGCCCTCGGAACCGATGAACCAATGCTTGAGGTCGTAGCCGGTGTTGTTCTTGAGCATGGGGCGCAGCATGGACAGCACGGTGCCGTCGGCCAGCACCACCTCCAGGCCCAGCACCTGCTCGCGCATCATGCCGTACTGCAGCACTTCCATGCCGCCGGCATTGGTGCTGATGTTGCCGCCGATCTGGCAGGAGCCGCGCGCGCCCAGGTCCACGCCGAACAGCATGCCGACCTGGTGCGCGGCTTCCTGCGCGGCCTGCAGGGTGACGCCGGCCTGGGCCTGCAGCGTGGCGCCCGCGGCGTCGACGGATTCGATGACGTTCATGCGGGACAAGGACAGGGCTACCGTATCGGCCGCCGGGATGGCGCCGCCGGCCATGCCGGTCAGGCCGCCCTGCGGCGTGATGGGAATGCGGTGTTCGTGGCAGACGCGCAGGGCCTGCGAGACTTCTTCGGTGCTGGCCGGCAGCAGCAGGGCCAGCGGACGGGTGGGCGTGTGGCCGCTCCAGTCGGTGTAGTGCGACGGCGGGATGTCGTCGCCGGTGCGCAAGCCCTTGTCGCCCAATACGGCGCGCAGGGCATCGAGAAAGACCTGGCTCATGCGGCTTTGCTCCCGAGGAATCGCAGCATGGCTTCGAGCATGCGCTTCAGATGCGGCTGGATCTTGGCGGCTAACTCGGGCAGGTAGTCGAAGGGCAGCGCTTCCTGCATATAGGCGCTTTGGCACATTTCGAGCTGGATGGCGTGGACGTTGTCCTGCGGCCGGCCGAAATGGCGGGTGATGTAGCCGCCGGTGTAGCGGCCGTTGAGCACCCAGGTGTAGCCCGCGGCTTCCTTGGCGACGGCGGTGATGGCCTGCGTCATGGCGTCGTCGCAGCTGGTGCCTTTGCCGGTGCCGAAGTTCAGGTCGGGCAGCTTGCCTTCGAAGAACTGCGGCAGCACCGAGCGGATGGAGTGCGCATCCCACAGGCCGGCCACGCCGTGCTCGGCCCGGATGCGGGCGATCTCGGCTGCCAGTTTCTGATGGTAGGGAAGCCACACGGCCTCGCGGCGCTGGGCGATCTCGGCGGCGTCGGGTTCGTCTTCCTTGGCGCGGTAGACCGGCGTGGCGTCGAAGGTCAGGTCCGGGCACAGGCCGGTGGTGGCCTGGCCGGGGTAGAGGCTGGCGCCGTCGGGCGGCCGGTTCAGGTCGATGACGTAGCGCGAATGCGTGGCCACCAGGATGGAGGCGCCCAGCTCGCGGGCGAAGTCGTAGAGCCTGTCCATGTGCCAGTCGGTGTCGGGCACGTGGCGCGCGTCGTCGGTGAGGCGCGCGGCGATGGCCGGCGGCACGTAGGTGCCGGCATGCGGCATGGAGACCAGCAGGGGCGCGGTGCCCTGGTGGAAATGGAAGGCGGGGCGGTCGGTGATGGACATGATGGACAGTGTGCGAAAAACGGATGTGGGTGAGCTATGACTGCATGACCCGCGCGCGCGCGGCGGTGAACGCGGCGGCGGCCTGGCCGTGCAGGGCGTGGCGGCCGTCCGCCACGCGTTCGACGCCGCCGCAGACGACGCGGACGATGGCCGAAGTGCGGTGGCTGGCGAACACATGGCCGGACAACATGCTGGGCGCGGGCAGGCCCTGCAGGGCGACGTGCCCGGCGTCGAGCACGACGAAGTCGGCGCGCTGGCCGGCAGTCAGTCCTGCGATCTTACGCCCGGATGCCTGGGCGCCGCCATGGACGGCGGCCAGCATCATGGACGTGGCCACCTCGGGGTGCTGCGGGCTTGCCGCGACATTGCGCTGGCGCAGCGCCAGGCGCTGGCTGTATTCGAGCATCATCAGTTCTTCCGCGGCATTGACGCTGGCATGGCTGTCCGAGCCCACGCCCCAGGCGCCGCCGTCGGCCTGCCAGGCGGGCAGGTCGAAGATGCCGTCGCCCAGGTTGGCCTCGGTGGTGGGGCACAGGCCGGCCACGGCGCCGCTGCGGGCGGCATCGCGGTATTCGCCGGGCGTCATGTGGGTGGCGTGCACCAGGCACCAGCGGGCGTCCACCGGCATGTGCTCCAGCAGCCATTGCACCGGGCGCTGGCCGCTCCAGGCCAGGCAGGCGTCGACTTCGGCGGTCTGCTCGGCGATGTGGATGTGCACGGGCGCGCCGGCATCCATGGCGTGCAGGCCGGCCACGGCCCGGGCCAGGGCGTCGGGCGGCACGGCGCGCAGCGAATGCGGGGCCAGGCCCAGGCGCGCGCCTTGCGCCGCGCAGGCGGGCGCCAGGCCGGCCAGCATGGCCAGCATGTCGTCGGTGCCGTTGAGAAAGCGGCGCTGGCCTGCGCTGGGCGGCTGTCCGCCGAAGCCGCCGGACTGGTAGAGCACGGGCAGCAGGGTCAGGCCGATGCCGGCCGTCCTGGCGGCGCGCAGCAGCGCGAGCGAGAGCTCGGCGCGGTTGGCGTAGGGCCGGCCGTCCTGGTCGTGGTGCACGTAATGGAATTCGCAGACCGAGGTGTAGCCGGCCTCGAGCATTTCCACATACAGCCAAGTGGCGAGCGTTTCCAGCAGTTCGGGCGTGATCTGCGCGGCGAAGCGGTACATCAGCGTGCGCCAGCTCCAGAAGCTGTCCTGGGTTTTGTCACGATATTGGCCGCGGTATTCGGTGAGCCCGCCGAAGGCGCGCTGGAAGGCGTGCGAATGCAGGTTGGGCATGCCGGGCAGCACCGGGCCGGCGGCCGACGCCACGTTGGCCGGGCGGGGCACGCCGGCTGCCACGCCGGTGAGGTCGCCCGCGGCGTTCCAGCTGAGCAGCACGTCGCGGGCCCAGCCTTCGGGCAGCAGGGCGTGCGCGGCATGCAGGTGATGGGTTGGCGTCATGATGCGATGCGTCCTTGGCGGACGATGGCGTGGATCGGGCGCTGGCCGAGCCAATAGGCCAGTTCGGCGGCTTCATCCAGTTGCCAGAGCACGAAATTGGCCGGCTGGCCCAGGTGCAGCGCGCCGTGCGTGCCGGCGATGCCGAGCGCGCGCGCGGCGTGTGTGGTGACGCCGGCCAGCGCTTCGGGCACGGTCAGGCGAAACAGCGTGCAGGCCATATTGACCATGAGCAGCAGGCTGAGCGCGGGCGAGGTGCCGGGGTTGTGGTCGGTGGCCACGGCCATGGGCACGCCGGCTTCGCGCAGCGCCGCGATGGGCGGCAGGTGCGTATCGCGCAGGGTGTAGTAGGCGCCGGGCAGCAGCACGGCCACCGTGCCGGCCTGCTGCATGGCGTCTACGCCTTTTTGCGACAGGTGCTCGATGTGGTCGCAGGACAGGGCGCCGTAGCGCGCCGCCAGGGCGGCGCCGTCCATGTCGGACAACTGCTCGGCATGCAGCTTGACGGGAATGCCCAGTGCCTGGGCCGCGCGAAAGACCTGCTCGGTCTCGGCCAGCGAAAAGGCGATGCGTTCGCAGAACACGTCCACGGCGTCGACCAGGCCTTCTTCGGCCAGCGCGGGCAGCATGTCATGGCAGACCCGGGCGATGTAGTCGCCGCTGCGGCCGGCGTATTCGGGCGGCAGGGCATGGGCGCCCAGGAAGGTGGTGCGCACCGTCACGCCGTAGTCCCGGCCGAGCCGGCGCGCCACGCGCAGCTGCTTGCGCTCGTGCTCGAGCGCGAGGCCGTAGCCGGACTTGATCTCGATGGCGCAGACGCCATCGGCAAGCAGGGCCTCCAGGCGCGGCACGGTGCTGGCGTAGAGCTCGTCTTCGCTGGCCTCGCGGGTGGCGCGCACGGTGGCGACGATGCCGCCGCCTGCGCGGGCGATGGCTTCGTAGTCGGCGCCGGCCAGGCGCATGGCGAACTCATTGGCGCGCAGTCCGCCATAGACCAGGTGCGTATGGCAGTCGACCAGGCCGGGCGTGGCCAGGCAGCCCCGGCCGTCGTGGCGCGGCAGCTTGGCGTGCTCGCCGGGCAGGCTGGCGCAGGGGCCCATCCAGGCCAGCTTGCCGTCGCGCACGACGAGGCTGGTGTTCGAAAGCGCCGAGCCGTCCGGCTGGACCAGGCGCAGGTCGTGCCAGACGCCGTCGGCGCTGGGCAGGGTGGAAAAGTTCATGGCGCGAGGGTTCATGGTGCGTAAGGTCATGGCGCAGCGCATGGCCGCGCGGCGGGCAGCAGGCGGACGGCGATCAGGCTGGCGCCGGGCGAGAGGGGCGCGAGCCGCCAGGCCAGCGCTTGCGCCGCCCACCAGAGGCCCTGGCCGGGCTCGAGCCGATGTTCCGCGCCGCGCTGGGCATCATGGGCATGCCAGCCGCCGGACACGGCCAGCAGCATGCCGTGTTCGGCCGCTTCGCAGGCGGCCGATGCGCGCAGGACATCCAGTTGCGCGCGCAGTTTGGCGCGGCGCGCCATGACGTTGAAGTCGCTGGAGGCCGCGCCCAGCACGGCGCCGTGGATGGCCGTCTCGCCGGCAAAGGCAAAGGGTTCGAGCGGCCGCGCCAGGGTATGGTCGAGGGCGCCGTCGTCCGAGGTGAGCCGCACGCCCGGCCCGTCGAGCAGGGTAATGATGCGGTCGATGCCCGGGAAGGCCGAGAAAGGCCCGCTGGCGGCCACCGTGGCAATGCTCAGCCGCCACAGGAAGTCGTCCATGCCCGCGCCCGCCGGATAGCAGGCGATCTCGCGGGTGACGCCGCCGCCGTTCTTCCAGGGCGAAGCGGGCAGGCTGGCGCGGTCGAAGCGTTGCAGGCTCATCGCACCAGGCCTCCGGCGCGCAGGCGCAGTTCGATCCGGTGCAAGGCCAGGGCCGTGGCCCCGGTCAGCACGAAATACACGGCGGCGATGGCCAGGTAGACCTCGAGCGAACGGTAGGAAACACTGATGATTTTCTGTCCCTCGTGCATCAGGTCCTGGATGGTCAGGAGCGACACCAGGGCCGAGTTCTTGATGAGCGCGATGAATTCATTGCCCAGCGGCGGGACCATGCGCACCAGGGCCTGGGGCAGGATGACGTAGCGCATGGCCACGCCCGGGCTCATGCCGATCGACAGGGCGGCCTGCAACTGCCCGCCCGAGACCGACTGGATGGCGCCGCGTACGATCTCCGAGACATAGGCCGCGGAATAAATGCCCATGCCGATCACGCCGCAGACGAAGGCCGGCAGCACGATGCCGAAGAAGGGCAGGCCGAAGAACCAGATGAAGAGCTGCACCAGCAGCGGCGTGCCGCGGATCACCGCCACGTAGGCGGTGCACAGGACGTAGACCGCCCGGCGGGCCGGATTGAGCCGGCCCAGCCCGACCAGCAGGCCCAGTACGCAGCCCAGCACCAGCGCGCCGGCCGTGACCGCCACGGTGATGATCGTGCCGTGCAGCAGGTCCAGCCAGCCCGCCGCGACCGGTGAGAAGTCAAGGTGCATTATTTATTGCTAAACCATGTCTTTACGATCTGGTCGTAGGTGCCGTCGGCCTTGAGCGCGGCCAGCGACTTGTTCGGCGCGGCGGTGAGCTCGGGCTCGTTCTTGCTCACGGCCATGCCGTAGGCCTCGGTGGTGAGCTGCTTGGGCAGCACCTTCAGGCCGCCGTGCACGCGCACGTACTGGTAGGCCGCGGGCAGGCCGGTGACCGCGCCGTCGGCGCGGCCGATTTCCACCAGATTGAACATCTGGTCGTTCTTCTCGACCTCGACGGTTTCGATCTTGGGATAGTTGTCCTTGAGGAAGCCGACCGACTTGGTGCCGACCTGCACGGTGACTTTCTTGCCGTTGAGGTCGTCGATGGACTTGATGCTGTCGTTGTCGGCCTTGACCATGGCGACCAGGCCGCCGGCGTAGTA